>CBCSNQ010000001.1:0-62441 GCA_965141565.1 uncultured Collinsella sp.
GCACGAGCATGTCGGAGCTGGCCTTGGTGCTCGAGTACGGCGAGGACGGGTGATACGGCGTCTCCTCGGTGAACTTCGCCGGGTCGTCGAGCGCCAGGTCGCCGTAGACCTCGTCGGTGGAGACGTGGTGGTAGCGGACGCCGTATTTCCTCACGGCCTCCAGCAGGCAGAAGGTGCCCTCGACGTTGGTGCGCAGGAAGGGCTCCGGGTCCGCGATGGAGTTGTCGTTGTGGCTCTCTGCGGCGTAGTGCACGATGGCGTCGTGGCCCGGGACGATGCGGTCCAGCAGCCCGGCGTCGCAGATGTCGCCCACGACGAGCTCCACGCGGTCCGAGGGCAGCCCGGCGATGTTCTCGGGGTTGCCGGCGTAGGTCAGCTTGTCCAGGACGGTGACGTGCACCCCGGGGTGGTTGTTGACCACGTAGTGCACGAAGTTGCTGCCGATGAAGCCGCAGCCGCCCGTGACGATGATGTTCCTGGGCTCGAAGAGCTCTTCAGACATATTTGTATCTCCCATTGGATCGGATTAGTACTCGCGCGGGCTGTTGACGATCTCGCCGGCGGCGACCTTCTTGAGGTGCTGCCCGTAGACCGACTTGCCGTAGGCCTTCGCGGCCTGCCTGAGCCCCTCGGTCGTGATCCAGCCGTTCTCCCAGGCGATCTCCTCGGGGACCGAGACCGGCAGGTCCTGGGAGTGCTCCACGGCGCGGACGAACTCCGCGGCCTCGTGCAGGCTCTCCATGGTGCCGGTGTCCAGCCACGCGTAGCCGCGGCCGAGGGTCACCACGGACAGCGTCCCCTCCTCCAGGTACATCCGGTTGAGGTCGGTGATCTCCAGCTCGCCGCGGGCCGAGGGCCTCACCTCGTGCGCCTTGGCGGCGACGTCGCCCGGGTAGAAGTACAGGCCGGTGACGGCGTAGGAGCTCTTGGGCTCGGCGGGCTTCTCCTCGATGGAGACGGCCCTCCCCTGCGCATCGAACTCCACGACGCCGAAGCGCTCGGGGTCGTCCACGTGGTAGCCGAAGACCGTGGCCCTACCGGACTCTGCGTTCTGGACGGCGCGCGTCAGGTGGCGCGACAGGCCGTTGCCGTAGAAGATGTTGTCGCCCAGCACCAGGGCGCAAGGCTCGCCGGCGATGAACTCCTCGCCGATGGTGAAGGCCTGCGCCAGGCCGTCGGGGCTCGGCTGCTCGGCGTAGGAGAGGTTCACGCCGTAGCGCGACCCGTCCCCGAGCAGGCGCTCGAAGTTGGGCAGGTCGGTCGGCGTGGAGATGACCAGGATGTCCCGGATGCCCGCCAGCATGAGGGTGGACAGCGGGTAGTAGATCATGGGCTTGTCGTAGACCGGCAGCAGCTGCTTGGAGGTCACGAGCGTGAGCGGGTACAGGCGGGTGCCGGACCCGCCGGCGAGGATGATGCCTTTCATATAAATACCTCCACTGGAACGACTTTATAAAGTATTACTATTTTGGCCTCTCGAGTATAAAACATTGATTAAACGCGCGATCTTATCTGGCCAAAACTTTCGAAGCATCAAGTAATCTTCCGTAGTGCGCGTATTATCTTTAATAAGTGCAGACGTTTCAGATTCAGAATGAATTCTATGCTTTGTTAGTTTTTCTGAACAATAGCAGAAGTCTCCATCCAGTTGAGAAATATGCTCCCAAGCTTCCCAATCCAAATTCGATTTAAAGCCTTCCTTAAAAATCGGAGTTTTTAAATTGGGCAGAACTAAGGTCACCGACGGACAACAGATTGATGACCCAAAAGAAAGAGAAAGGCGTTTTACAAATTTTTTCGAAGATAATTGTTTACTTTTCAGGGGAAACAATAAAATCCTTTTTATGTTTAGGAGCAAACTCGACGAGCAGACCGAGCCATCGCGAAGCTCCTCATAATCCGTAAAGAAAATCAAAGGTTTGCGGCTCTGATTCACTCGCTCGAGCATACTTTCGACATATGAGCCGGAGTAAACATCATCTTGATGCGCAATAGTAATTAGCTCAGTTGAACAATGATTGACAGCGCAATTCCAGTCATGAGCTATACCCGCAGGACCTTCATTGATAAACAAAGGCAAATCGTAACGATCAGCGACCGATGCGATTAGATCGTTAGAAGTGCTTGTCGAGATAATGACATTAGATTTTATGGATTGATTTAAAAGTGATTCAACACAGTCAATCAAATAAGGCGATTTTCCATACGCGCAAACAACAAAGGTATGATTGTATTTGCTATACAATTCCGCTCCCTGAAAGTCTATCAACTGTAAAATATTCTAAAACAACTATACAAGTGTTATAGGAGATAACTCAATGAATCTCGTTTATACGATTGATAACAATTTTGTTCCTCAATTGGCCGCGAATATTCAATCGGTAAAACAAAACAACCCTAATACCCATTTGAATTTCTATATATTATCGATGGGTTTAAGTAAAGCAAATGTTGACAATTTAACAGGTTTTTTCTCAGATGAGCTATGCGATGTAATCATCATTGACATCAGCGATTTTAAAGACAGGATTGCATTTGAATTCGACACAACGGGATGGAATGAGATTGTCCTTGCACGACTCCTGCTAGACAATTATCTTCCGAATAAAATTGAAAGAGTCATTTACTTAGACGCTGACACAATTTGCAGGTCATCTTTAAGGGGACTCTGGCAAGCTGACCTAGATGGAAAGACTATTGCCATGGCGCCGGAGCCCACAGCAGACAGAAATAGAAGAACAAGCCTCGGCATTGGCTCCTATCCATATTGCAATGCCGGTGTCGTTCTCTTTAATTTGAAAAAATGGAGGGATAACGACATGGAGAAAGGAATACTAAATTTCTGCAAACGGAATAAAGAGAAGTTGTTCGCAAACGATCAGGATGCCTTAAACGTCTATCTCAAGGACGACATCAAAGTAATGTCAATTTCTTATAATTATTCAAATATATTCGATTACTATCCATTTGAATATTTAAATAAACTTATGCCAAACTTCTGCAGCAAAATAGCATTCGAACATGCAAGAGCAAATCCGGCTATAGTTCATTTTCTCGGAGAAGATCGTCCTTGGCGAGCTGGAAACACCCATAGGTTCTCTTCAGACTATTTCTATTATCTTAGACAAACCCCTTGGTCTGAAGCTCCAATCGAATATGGCTGGGAGCAGTACTACAAGGCATGGGGTTTGTTCAATACAATTACTTCGCCCTTTCCTTCCGCAAGATACAAAGCCATCACCTCGCTTATTCCTTTATTTATGAAAGTTCGAGCAAAGAAAAGGAAGCAAGATGAATCCCGATAAGAACAAGGCTTGCGTCATTTTACCAACCTATAACGGGGCTAAGTTTATCAATGAGACTCTAGTCTCGATTAACAATCAGTCCTACAACAATATAGAAGTATTTATCAGAGATGACGGCTCCACGGATAGCACCGTTGAAATGATTAAGTCTTTTATTAAAGACAAAGATAACTTTACATTACTAGAAAGCGACAATCAAAATCTTGGAGTCCCCGGCAGCTTCTATGAGATTTTGCGGAGGATTCCGTCTACTTATGGCTATTATTTCTATGCTGATCAGGACGATTACTGGGAGAAACAAAAAATAGAGTATGCCATCAAGTTATTAAATGATCAGCATAATGGTATTCCTAAGGTGTACTTCTCTTCTTTTGAGTATTGCGACTCCAACTTAAATCACATCCGCTATTCTTCCGACCAAACTAAGAACTGCGATTTTTATCACAGCTTGTTTTACACACTAGGACTTGGTTTCACTATCGCATTTAACCGTGAAGCATTTAACCAGTTTATTAAAAATGTTAATCCAGGCGACGAAATGCACGACAGATGGATAATACGCTGTGCCTGCGCACTAGGCCAGCTGGTTTACGATAAAAGACCTACAGCAAAGCATATCAGGCATGACGCAGCCGTAACCGCTTCTGATAACCACATGATTGATTTATTCAAGTATTTTATTAAAGAGGAGTTGTTTGGCACAAAGGCACAGATTGAAGCAGAAAAACTTTCACATTTTAAGAATTGTTTTAACGATAAATTAAATAACGATGAATTGGAAGCACTAAACCTGTTCACTGAAGCAAAAGGCATACCCAGCCAGCTCAAAAAAGCGCTGTTCCCACATCGACTAAGACCAACTTATATAAGTGAATTTTGCCTCAGGTTCCTATTTTTGATTGGAAAAATTTAAGTTGCAAATACAAAATCCCCCCCAAGTTCAAATCGTAATGGCCGTTTATAACGGATCTCTCTATTTGAAAGAACAAATAGAATCGATTATCAACCAGGATTATAAAAACTGGCAACTACTCATTTCGGATGATAATTCAAATGATGACAGCGTAGAGATCATCAATCGCTACGCTGCTAAAGATAATAGAATCAAGGTTGTATTAAAAGATTCAACCTTCGGTAATGCGGGCACACATTTCTTATCGCTATTAAAGATAACTACCAGCAAATACGTCATGTGTTCCGATCAAGATGACGTGTGGGATTCAGATAAAATAACCACATGCCTCAGCGCTATGATACAAGAAGAGGCGATGTCCCCTGATACCCCGATCCTCATTCATACTGATTTAAGAGTGGTTGACAGTAAATTAAATCGCATTGCCGATTCTTTCTATAAGTATTCAGGTATTAATCCAAACACCTCAACCTTCGAATTTCATATTGCAACGGCAAATGTTACTGGATGCACTATGCTAATTAATGACAGTCTAAGAGACCTGATCAAATTAACGAATGATGATCGCTACATTTGCATGCATGATTGGTGGTGCTCGTTAATCGCATCGGCATTTGGACGTATCGGCTTTATAGACAATCAAACAATTTGTTATCGTCAACACGAAAACAATACTCTTGGTGCACAAGAAAAATCTTTATGGAATTCTATACATCAGATAGAAAAGCTAAAAGCCGATACGATTAAAACTATTGAGCAGGCTGAGTCTTTCAAAGAAGTTTATGGCTCCATGTTAAGTAAAAAACAAATAACTCATCTCGATAGCTACATTCAATTAAAAAGTTGCAACACCATTCAAGTGCCAATAAATTTAAACAAGGCAAGGGTATGGAGACACAACCTGCGCGGTAATCTTGGGCTCTTAGGGACCTTTATCTTAATATCAGTAAAAGGTCTGAAATAGATTCATAGTGAATCAAAAAATGAGCAGTTATTTAGTTTTTAACCAATCAGGAGTATAGGGCATATTATATTTCCCCTGCTTAATATGCCTCAATACTTTTAATGCGCTTGGCTCCTCCGTATTGATCATGGGAAACGTTTTGACGGTATTCTGATTTTTAATTAGCCAGACATTCAATAAAATCTCTGAGACATACCCAAAAATACGTTTTTGTGACTTAGAATAATCACTAAGATCAACAATATTCTCGAATTCAAAGAGAATCTTAAATAGCCATTCGCAGTACGAGTCAAATAATTGCTTAGAACAAATCAACATATTGCAATAATAAGCTGATCCAGAATTTAGAACAGCATCATATGTTTCAACATACTCCTTCGATATATTAGATATCGTGTCTCGCAAAACACCTAAATCAGTCTCATGACCGACACTAAGTGCATAATTTGAAAATACAGTTCTATTTTTCCAAATATACTGCTCAGGCAAAACAAAATCGCAATAACTTAGCGCAGAGAGAATATCATCTTCCTTTAAAAAATACTTATAGCTATTCGAATATCTATTAGTGGATAAGTACCTACGGTAATGTTCAATGCCGATAAAGCCATTAGAAGCTATATTCTTCCATAACCAATAAACGGCAGTTAATTCACAGAAGGTACTATTTTTAGCAGAAATGTTGTCACCGCTATTATCCCTAATTATTGGAGCATTGTTCCATAAAAGCTCATTTCCAAAACCAACCTGAATAGGGCAATAGAGCGGATCGCAGGGAAACTCTGCCTGTTTATGCGTTACGACATAGACTTTATTGTTCACGAACATCCCCTAAAACAAGAAACCGAACTGTTTTATAGTACAGAACACTGAAGAATAAATAAATGAAAGCGCCGAAGAGAATCAGACTGAATAAATAGACCCACGAATAACCCAAATACGTGATGAATACAGGAGAAATAATTGCAACCAAAATAAGCATTAATACACCGATGATCACATAGGGAAGAGCACTAACAACCATACGGGATAAATTAAGCTGCTTTTTTACGTAAACGCCCTGAACAAACAGGACGGTAAGTTCCGTGAGAACAGTGGCGATTCCAGCACCAATGGAGCCATAAGGTTTTAATAACAAACAGCATAGTAATATATTTGCAATTGCTCCGAAAACAACAGACTTAGTATATTGTTTGTCCATGTTCTTAGGCAGCATATATTGAACACCCAGTACGTTGCTTGCGGCAATGATTGGGATCATAATTGCTACGATAGGGAGAACAATGGAACACTTTCCAAAGCCTGGCCCAAAATAGATATCAGCAATCGGCTTGGCAACCGCAACAATCCCAAAAGCAAGTCCAAGAGAAATAAACTGCATTATTTCAAAAGAGCTCTGGAGAAGAGATTCAGACTCTTTCCCATTATTTGAGCAACTCATAGATTCAGTCATATGAGGAAGCATCACGGTACCCAATGCAGTAACAACAGCCAGAGGCATTCTTGCCACTTTGTCGCTGTATTCAAACAGCCCAGCCTCATTCATACCAGAAACCAAACCTAAAAGAATCTTATCGAAAGACGAATAGAGCGATATAGCGATTACAGGTGCAAATAACCTGAGATTCGGAACAAAATGTCGCTTAATCTCTGCCCAGGGGCAGCTAATGAAATCAACATATCGATTTACGAATGGGAACAGCATGAGGGCATTCAGGAAAAAGGGGAGTGAAATTCCCAATACGTATGCCCACAAATCATCAGAAGTTCTACAAAAAACAAAAATGATAAAGGTACCAACTAGTTTCGTGATAACACTTCTAACGGTTGGGACAGCGAACTCCTCCACCCCAAAGTACAGCCAAGAAATATCAAGTGAGCTAGACACCACCCAAAATAGCCATATAAATGAGCTGACAATATAAGCTCTATTGCTGAAAGCAATTATATAAACTAGATATATACATAAAACCGGAAGGGAGACTAAAACTTGTGCGGCCCACGCGGAACAAAATACCTTCGATCTCCGCTCTCTGTTATCACCACATTTAGCAATCTCTCGAACTCCATATTGAGCCATTCCAAGCGTGGCAAACAATACAAAGTAGTTTGCTATCGAGTATGTATATGAATATACTCCAACACCGTCCGTTCCAAGCACACGCGAGACATAAGGAATGGTAAGTAAAGGAATTAGTAAAGATAAAACCTGATACGTGGTATTCCACACCATGTTTTTTACTAATTTATTGCGAGACGACACTCCGAAACTCCAATTAATACCTAGCCAACATAACAAGACAGCTCTCTCGCAATTGAGGCTATATGCTCACCATAACCTTCACCAGGAACAGCCCATTTCCCATTCAACTTTGTTAGACATTGAGCTGAACCTCTTTTAACCATAGAAAATCTTGGATCCACGCAATCCCCACGAAGTGGATCCGTTGATGCATATGCTTTCAGATGCTGGGTCTGGGCCCGTAAACCAATACCCACCGAATCAAAAGAAGCACCGGCTACACCGCTATCAGTTGACCCCAAGCCTCCAAAATTGCACTGTCCCGCGGAAACATTGCCTCCGAATCGAAGCCACCCAGTTTCAATCATAACTTGTGCAAAAAGCACTTCAGGACGAACTCCCTCAAAAGACGCTTCGGATATCAAGGTTTTACAGAATTCATCGATGGAACAGGCACCCTTATCTTTATAAATATCAGAAGGGTAAACACCCATGCCAACCTTAGACAGATAATAACCTGCCATTTGATCATAATTTACAAAAGAGACCCCCATAATCAGCTCGTCATTTGAAAAGGGAGCGCCGGATCGGCCTTCATAAAATCCGAAAGTAAGGTAATGCAAATAATACGAATCGAGTCGATTTCCATATGCAATT
The DNA here is from genome assembly GCA_965141565.1 of uncultured Collinsella sp. Lineage (GTDB taxonomy): Bacteria > Actinomycetota > Coriobacteriia > Coriobacteriales > Coriobacteriaceae > Collinsella. The sequence continues at coordinate 8,082 of CBCSNQ010000001.1, forward strand.
TGCAAATCAGTATATCGATTTTTATAGCTCTGCACGTCGAACGCCTCGTTGCCGCGGCGGCCCTCGGCCATGCCGCAGCCGACGAAGTGGCGCAGGACGGCGGCGTCGTCAATGAGGGACAAGGCGCCCACCTTCTTGGTGTAGCAGCCCTTGACGTCGGCGTTGTGCTCGAGATAGTACTCCGGGTCGTAGACGGCAGAGTAGTCCGTGCCGCCGAGGGACGTCCGCATACCCTTGATCGACGCGCAGCCGGACGGGTGGCGGCCCTCCCCCTTGCCGAAGGTCGCGTAGTGCTCGTAGTACCTGACGATGTCGGTGCCGAAGGCGGCCCTCAGGTCTGGGTACTCGTTGTAGTAGCTCTGGACGTCGAACGCCTCGTTGCCGCGGCGGCCCTCGGCCATGCCGCAGCCGACGAAGTGGCGCAGGACGGCGGCGTCGTCAATGAGGGACAAGGCGCCCACCTTCTTGGTGTAGCAGCCCTTGACGTCGGCGTTGTGCTCGAGATAGTACTCCGGGTCGTAGACGGCAGAGTAGTCCGTGCCGCCGAGGGACGTCCGCATACCCTTGATCGACGCGCAGCCGGACGGGTGGCGGCCCTCCCCCTTGCCGAAGGTCGCGTAGTGCTCGTAGTACCTGACGATGTCGGTGCCGAAGGCGGCCCTCAGGTCTGGGTACTCGTTGTAGTAGCTCTGGACGTCGAACGCCTCGTTGCCGCGGCGGCCCTCGGCCATGCCGCAGTTAATGAAGTGTTGGAGGGCCTTTTCCTTATCGTTGTTGGCCCATTTAGCAACATCAGGATTATTCTTCAAGTAATAGTCCGCATCAAATACAGCGGAGTAATCCATCCAACTAGAGCGCGGGAATTGAGCAATGATCGCGTCGGCGTCCGCTTCACCCAGACGCTTGCAGCCGGGATCGCTAAAGTAATTCCAAACATCACCCGAATTTGAAATAAAGCCATGCTCAATCAAAATACCGGGGATTCCCTGCTCGCGAGCACAACGAATAACTGCGAACTCATCACCGAGCTCCATTTGAAACACTCCGCGATAGCTAAGGCCAAGAGCATGTAAGTTATTCATTACTTTCTGAGCAAGTTCAACGGATGCCTGGGTATAGTCAGAACCGTTTGCCGTGGGGGCATATACCTCAGCTCCGTGCGCACCGGATCCACCTGAGTTGATATGAAAACTAACAAATGCCCGAGCGCCCTGGCTCACACAGCGCTGAACACGGTACAGGAAGTCGTTGCCACTATATGAGCCATATTGATCGCGTGACATAACCACTTTAAAGCCGTACCGCTCAAGCTTCGCCTTACAAGCGACCGCGATCTTCCAAGTTAAGTCGGCCTCACTTTTTCCATTGCCCTGCGCACCAGGATCCATACCGCCGTGCCCGGGATCAAGAGCAATCACATAAGCACCGTTGACGGCGGTGTTTGAAAGCGAAAGCGACTGCTCCCCATTTGCGGCAGCAAGCGCGTCACCAATCGAGGTAGTCTGAATCGCGTTGCCAGAATCGTCTGAATAGTAGACAGATGCATTGGTGTCGCCTTCAACAAGACCGTCGTCTGCGGCGGCATTCGCATCGATGTCGAACGCATATCCGCATTGCATCAAATCGATATTGTGCGCCGTATCGTCGCCCTGCAAATGATAGGCGATCGAAATCAAATCATACCCACACTCGGCATAATCCTTGCCAAACTGAAAGGCAGCCGTGTTGGCATTAATCGCAGAAGCTACAACGAAAAAGGTGTGACCAGTTGTAGATTCAAGCTCGAGAGTTGCGTCGGCAATAACATCAGAATCACTTGGGGTGGCGAAAGCAATCACCTGGTCTACGCCGACCGGCAGCTGAGGGTAAGCGATATAGAGATACTGATACGAGTCCGCTGAAACGTCACTGCCCCCATCGGATATAACGGAAGAATCAATTTCTTCTTCCGCAAGATTGTCAGACTCGTTCCAGCTCCCAACTGAGACAGAGGAGTCGGAGGCGCTAGCCAAGTCTGCATTGTTCGCGGAATCCGCAACCTCAGCAGACGAATCCTGTTGAGCAAGTTCCTCATTGATTGCATAGGCAGTAGCAACCGGCCCAATCAATGGATTAAGTCCAATAACTAACGCCGCAACGAATGTCGCAAGTAGTTGCAGATGACGTTTCATACCAATCCCCATCAGATACAAGTACAGATGATGCTCTCGAAATTATAAGGCAGGTGAAGCCCATAATAATCGCATGAGTCAAGTCCCCATCTAATGATGGCTTTCAAAGCAGCGATAATGCCGTGACTCAGAAACTACTGTTTAATGACACACATTTAAAATAACGATTATACGAAGGGCAACTCATCTTATGCTCTCACAAGTAAATACCATAGCATTTGCAAGTACAGAAGTGACAAATGGCATAGCAATCAAAGGGAGAACCCATGAGCAGCAAGCCAACCGCAAAAGCACTACCCGGAAAACCGATCGAAGCAAATACCGTATCGTCCATGGAACTGAACTACACAAGGGATTCTATTGCGATGACAATAATTTTGCGAACCTCAGAGAGATTGACTACGATGGCCATCTGACTCAAATTAACGACGAGGAGCACCTAACATCAGCGGAATGTCTTCTCCGGGGGTCATGCCAGGCATTCGCCTTGAAAGTCGAAGCGATTCTCGGATACAGGGCATTCATTATTGAAGCATGCGACGGGAAGGGTCAACATGTATTTTGTCAAGCTACTTTAAATGGCAAAAATGCGTTTATCGATGCCCGAGGGGTGACAACAAGCTTCGACGAATTCATGGAGGTGGCCGCGGAGTTTGTCAAAGGGCCTTTTGTCATAAGACTCATAGATAAAGATGACGCCGCCGAATGGCAGAGAAACTCGGACACTAATTCGCACGAAGAGTACCTCGCACTTGCTGAAGCAGTAATCAAAGCAAATATAGAGTGTTACAAGTTAGATTGATTTACATGTATATTGGCCCACGCAATCCATCAGGCCATAAATCAAAACAAAGAAACTGCATTCGAAGTCAGCCACTTTTTTTGACCTGATTTATGCGAGGCCACGGCGAAGAACAACGCAACGGTTTTGGCTGTTTTCACTCATATGCAACTAAAACCGTTGCAAATGCAATTAGGTATAATTCTTCCAAATCGCCTAGAGAAAGTGTTTGAATGCTGACCGTAATCGTGCCCACTTACAATGCCGAGCCGTATCTTTCTCAGGCTATAGGCAGCCTATTAAGCGAAAACAAAATTGAGCTGGAAATCCTCGCCATCAACGACGGATCCACCGACTACTCGCTCGCCATTATGCAAGATTTCGCTGCGCGCAACTCGCGCGTTCGAGTGGTCGATAAGGCAAACCAGGGTTACGGCGCAACCTGCAATCTGGGCATTCGCGAGGCAAAGGGCGACTGGATTGCCATCCTCGAGCCCGATGACTGGATCGAGCCCGGAATGTACTCCGATGTGCTTGCCTTTGCCAAGCGCGAATTTGTCGATCCGAACAAGCTCGATATTATCGAGACCCCGTATTGGATCATTCGCAACCCCGATACCCCCCAAGAGGTCAAACTACATTGCGCATATCGCGGTCGCATTAAACCGCCTCGGCAACCGTTCACCATTCACGACGCTCCACACCTGCTGGCCCATCATCCGTCCATTTGGTCGGCAATCTATCGTCGCGACTTCCTGATGCAAAACAATATCTGGTTTAAGGAAATCCCCGGTGCGGGCTGGGCCGACAATCCATTCCTTATCGAAACGCTCTGCCAGGCAAAGGCGATCGCTTACTGGCCCAAGCCGTATTACTGCTACCGCGAGGAAACACCCGAAAAGGCAGCCGCCCTGGCCAAGCGTGATCCCCTGATGCCGTTTAATCGCTGGAACGACATGGTTGATATCCTTGAGCGGCTCAACGTCACCGACCCCGCCGTTTGGACACCGCAAATCACACGCGGCTTCACCTATATGGGCATCATGATTGAGCACACCGGAATTGAGGGGCACCCCGAAATCGAGCGGGCGATCCACAAGATGTTCGAACGCATGCCGCAAGAGCTGGTATTTGCCAATCCTCGCGTTACCCCCGCGGCCAAAAAGCTCTATGCCGAGTATATGGGCATTGCCAATCCTAAAATCAGTTACTGCGCGTACGCCAAGGACCTCGTGGGCGAGGGCTTGTATAACGTATGGAACAAGGGCCCCAAGCAGACTCTAAAAATGATCACATCGCACTTTGGTTCATACAACGCACGCGCTGGAAAATAGTCTGATGGGCAGAAAAGCAAGCAGAAATACCTCCATCGAAGCGCTGCGCTTGGTCGCGGTCGCCGGGATTGCCATATTCCACACGTTTCAGTGGACCTTCCAAGCCGCCTGTATCGGCGTGCCGGAATACGTATCGCTTGCGGCTTTCCCCTATTCGGGACTGCTGGGGTTCATCAACCAACTCGGCTGCTGGGCCAACGAGGTCTTCTTTATGATCTCGGGGTACTTCCTTATTCCCTCGGCGGTACACGCCCTCCAAAACGGGTCATCCGCGCAGCACCTCACGCTCAAATCGCTTGAGCGCCTCAAGAAGATCGTCTTGCCAACGCTCTTTTATTGCGCTGCCTGCCTGCTTGTCTCGATGTACGTCTATCCCTTGCCCGAAATCTCGCTACACGAGATTGGCTGGCTAACGTTGGGTATCGAGTTTATCTGGGTCTACGCGGCATCCGTATTGCTCGTCCCAGTGATTGCGCTGATACGACAGCAGATCGGCAGCAAAAGGGCCCCGTTTGTCGCAGCGCTCCTCGTGTTCACAACATTTGGAATCAACTGCTACATCGCGGCGACGGCGAACGAAGCTGCCGGTATCGTTTTGTGGCGCAAGCTCATGAGCGCCGTTACCTACCTGGTCGCGTTTATTGCGGCTGGAGAAATGCGCTTTGTCCTCGAACACCACGGCAACGCATCCGGCGCTCAAAAATCCAAGATCGCACTCATCGGACTCGTTACCGCCCCCATCGCGCTCGAGCTTCTGCTATCGGCAAATAGCCAGTACGACGCGCTCTGGAAGCTCTCCTACAAGTCCACTTCCGTCATATCCTTTATCTTGGCCGCCGCATCCGTTGCCGCCGCAGCGCTCCATCAGCCGCGCCACAAAGTCACTGCTGCAGACAAGACAATCATGTCCCTCGCCGCAGGAACGCTCGCTTTCTACGCCGTGCAGTCGTTTACCTGCAATGTCTGGCGGCCCATCTTCGACAAAGCGATCTACACCATGGCGACAGGTATCCAAACAGGAGAGCCCCGTCCAGCCGCCGCCATTTTGCTCGGAGTCCTTATGAGCCTTTGCCTCGCGCTTGCCCTGCTCCTGACGGATATCGTACGCAGGGCCGTAGTCGAGGCCATCAAGGCCCATATGAACAGCTAGACGTCCTTCTGACCCTGAAGGCCACGAAGCGCGCTAACACCCGAAGCAAATAAAATCGCAAAGACAATCGCCCAGTTCTTGCAGCCAAATACCGGAATATGAACGATTGCATGGTCATGCATAACAACGAAATAACCCAAAACAACAACCAGAGGCAGCGCCATGAGCAGCGACTGGATCAATACCTTTCGACGACGACCACCTTGCGCACCGCCCCGTATCGAAAATACGAGCACGGCAATCCAAATCGCCAATACAGCAGCAAACGAAACAAGGCAAACGACGTTCGAGATCATCGCATAACCAGCAGTTGAGCAAATAGCGAACAGCTGCGGACTCATGCAATAAAACTCCTTCAAAATCTGAGGCCAGTCAGCCTGGGGCAACAGTGACGAAGTCCCATGCGCAGACCAAAGGCCCATCTCGCCCAGAACGTTCGAAAAGACCTCATCCCAGCCCAGCACAAATGCCGCGACAACCCATTTCATCGCCCAGGTAAACACAAACGAAAGCCCAAACCCAAAGAGTGCCCGCAGCATCGTAACGAGACAGCGCTTGGATCTCTCACCTTCGGGCAGCGCAATAAACGCGAAAAAGCAATGCAGGGCGACAACTGCGGCAGGAATCGTTAAAAAGTCAAGAAACGAAAACACGGCACCCGTCGCAATCGACCAAAGGACAAGACGGCTTGTAAAAGCCCGTGCGTTCGGAGCCGACCCCAAACGAAGACTCATGCAAGACATCATGATGAGCGCAACAAAGAACGAGATGCACAGCAGCAGATCACCGATAAAATTGAGAAACAGATTGGTCGAGAACAACAGGATTGCAAGGAAACCCAACGTCAATGGTTTTGAAAACCGCTTCCGCAAGGCAACGTAAGCGCAAGCGGAGCCGGCAATCGCCAGAGCAGCTGCGGGCGCCACGACAACGTCGATACCGCCAATAAGCAGGCAGACATTCGTAAGGAGCTGCCATCCGTGCCAATACCGGTAGTACTGCTGGTGCGTAATCCCGCCGGCTTTCGTAACGTCATCAATCTCGGCAACAGCCATCGTCTTAAACGGAGAACCTTGGTCCTTTTGCTGTGCGACTTCAATAATAAAGCGATTGTTGTCAAAGCAAACAGGACCAGCTGCAACACGGTGGTCGTAGACATACATGTCGGACAACAGGGCCGAGGACTCCGAACCCTGCGCATGCGACTCGATAACGGGCCTCGGTAGGCAATTCGCCGCGGTATTGCTCAGGACAAATGCGACCTGAAGAACCAAAAACAGCAACATGACCTTGACGGAAAGGCTATCGGCAAGGGAGGCTAAACGAGTTTTATTCACAGGTCATCCAAACAGAAAGATCGCGTCCACAAGAATCGGCACCTATGTAATACCACAATGCGTGCTTGCAATCTCGCCACGCACACACGTCAACCAGGCTTGTAGCAAACGTTCTTGGTGATTAGCGGAACATTACCCGCGGGCGCCCGCCTACGCTTACAATAGTCGTGTCCTATGGGACACGTTGTTAATTCCGCAGGGCCGATATACTGCCCACGCGAAAGGATATTCTCGTTCATGACTTCCACCCTTCCCGCCCCCATCGATAAGCTCGCCATCGTCGTCGTTACGTACAAGCGCCAGGAACTCCTGGCAAATTTGTTCGACTCCATGACCGAGCTCACGGCAACGCCCTGGCGCATCGTGATTGTCGATAACGAGAATTCGCGCGAGACCGAGGCCATGTGCACCGCATTCAACGAGCGCCTGGCCAACCTGTGGGGCATCGACACCGAGCAGCCTGACGCGCAGGGCGGCACCGACCGTGTCATCTACGCCCCGCAGCTCGAAAACGGCGGCGGTGCGGGCGGCTTCTCCGCCGGCACTAAATGCGCCTACGACCTGGGCGCCCAGTGGTTCTGGGTGATGGACGACGACGTGCTCGTCATCCCCGAAGGCATCGAGCGTCTTGCCAAGTGGACCGACCGCTACGATGTCATCCAGGGTTCGCGCCTAGACTTTGACGGCGGCGCCTTCTTTTGGCAATACCAACTCATCCTTTCGCTCGGCATTCCCAACCCAGTCGCCAAGTGGGACTTGGGTCCAGAGGGTTATCGCGCCATGAACCAGCTGTGCTTTGAGGGCGGCATGTTCTCGCGCCGCGTGGTCGACAAGATTGGCCTGCCCGACGCGCGCTTCTTTATCTACGGCGACGATGCCTGCTACGGCTACGTAGCCAGCCAGCACTTCCCCGCCGCCGTGGTCGCCGACGTGGTGCTCAAGCGCGCCCGCGCCGTCTCCAACTGGGATATCGCCGGCAAGCGCCAGCTCAACTCCACGAGCGACACCAACCGCTACTACATCATGCGCAACCGCGGTTATCTGGCCCGCTACATGCAGATCTATGGCGACTATCACCCCATGCTGTTCCGTCTGGGCAACGCCGCGACCTTCTGCAAGGAGTTCATTCGCCTGGCCGCCGTTGACAAGTGCTTTAAGACCGGTATTCCGGCGCTGCGCCGTGGCATGAAGGACGCCCGCAAGATCGTCAAGGATCCTAACTGGAAGCCCATGCCGCCTATGAAGAACACCGAGTAACGGAAGCCGGAAACACCTCGGCGCTTAAAGCCGCTGGCACACCGCCGTCACGCGCCGCCCATCAAAACCGAACCCCCAGCGCATGCGACCCACGCCGGGGCGCGGCACACGGATATCGTCGATGCCGTCGCGCTCTATGTCGAGTAGCGACTGCACGGCCAGCAATTCCAACCCCAGCGCATCCACATCGGGGTCATACATCATATTGATCGTTATAAGCGGGCGCTCGTCCAGCATGCCAATCGTGTCTGCTACGTCGAGCACAGTGCCCGTAGGGAAAACCTGGATGTCCCAGCGACTCGCGCCACACTTTCGCCTCGAGGCAGGATTGGCATAGCCCGGCAAGCCAAAGCAGAGCCCCTGCAAGAGCAGATGATATGGCAGCGGCGCATCTGGGTCGGTCGCACCGATTCCCGCTTCTCCCAGGATGCGGCTTAGCGCCCGCCTCACCGTATCCTCGTCCCCACGGCACAACCCGTCGCGAAACGCATCGACGTCTCGAATGTCTTCGGCAGCACACTCAAACCACTCAATAATCACTAGACGCAAGGCCTGGCGAAGCTCGTTATTGGGCAATCGCAAAGCACGGAGGCGATCGTCATGCTCTGGCTTCTCAGTCATATCCGTCGTGAGAAAACCGGACAGATACAGCGCTGTCCACATGCCATCGTCAGGCGAGACATCTGGCTCTGCAGTGCTCAAACAAAGCGGGACCTCAGCGCACCCATGGGCCTCGAGCAAATCGAACAAGACCGAAAGGCGGTCGAGATTCCACCCGGCAACTACCCTACTCAGGCAATCGGCATATCCATACAGATCGGCACGCACGGGCGCCGTGCAGCCTCGGCCCAGAAAACCGATCACACGCTCTGGACTCGAGCAATAGGCCCTGCCAAACCGATACCCCTCGAGCCATTCACGCGCATCATTCAGGTATTCCTCGCGCCCAGCATGATTCAAAAGAGCCTCGACCTCGGCATCCGAAAAACCGAACCAACGGTCACACCACGCCGACAGCGGCGTCGTCAGACAATACGAGCAGCCGCGCGAAGAAAGCGCCGCTTCGGCAGGACCGGGACACTCCCCCATCAGACACGTCAGCCGCAACGAATCGCGCGCAGTGGCAATGGCGTCAAACAGCGCACGGTCAAGTAGTTCTGCCGGATCGGCGTCGGAAGCGTCCCTCGCGCTCGCACGGCGAGACCACGCCGCATCGTACCCATCAACGAGCAATACAACCTGCTCATCGCAGGCAATCTCCAGCAGCTCTATGAGCACACCGAGCACCGAGTCAACCTCGTCCGCGCTCGCCACGCCACGCGCGACACGTTCGATGTGACGCACCTTATCTCGAGCTAAATCCGGAGCCTCCAAGAGCGCCAACAAGCGAGCGCACTCGCCCGAAAGGGCATCGCGCACGACGCCGGCAACAGCGGGGCCACGCCTCCCAGCGCCAGAAAAGTCCAGCGATATCACCGGATAGCAAGCATACTCATCCCGATAGCGCCCGCCGTTCGCATCCCAAATCTGAGCATCGGCAAACGAGATCCGACCGGCGCGACCGACCGCCGGACGCTCCAGAAAAGCCCTGAGCATCGACAAGTTCATGCTCTTGCCAAAACCCTCGGGTCGACAGCACACCACAACGGACGCGTCGCAGTCCAACACATCGGCAATAAACATGGTCTTGTCGACCAGCATGCAACGACCAATGGCATCGGCAAAATCATGCACACCGACCGGCAAAACCGCATCATCGACATGGTTGACAAGCCGTACGCCAAAAGTATCGTCACTGTTGCAATACTCCTGTTCAGACACCGTAACTTCTCCCTAAAACGCAGCACGAAGCCCATTGTAGCGAGCAGTTCAAGTGCAACGCTGGATCCGTGCAAAGGCATCGGGCAACGGTAGGAACAAAGGCCTTGAGGGGGCATAACAAATCGTTGTGCAACAAAATGGGGCCCGATGCAACTGCACCGGCCCCCATTGCGAATCTTTAGTTGTCGGGCAACCGAAAGGGACTACTCCTCGGAGTCGTTCTGCCCAGCAGCCTTCTTTTGCTGATCGAGCTTATGCTTGCCACTCACAATAGACGTGGCACCCAGCGTGGCCAAGCTTGCACTGGCAAGGCTCGCCATAACGATAAGGTCGCCCGTCTTGGGCATGTTACCGCCAGATGACTTGGTCGTTGTAGTCGTCGTGGTTGTAGTGGTCACCGTCTTGGAGTCATTTTGCTCTTGGACTTGGTTGTCAGCACCGCTCTTGTCGTCGTCTTCGGGCTGTTTCTTTTCGCCCTCGGTCTTGCTCTCGTCCTTCTTCTGACCGGACTTGTCGCCCTTCTCATCAGAGCTAGGACCCTTATCGGATTCAGCCTTCTCGGAAGCCTTGTCCTTGGAGTCGCCCTTTGCGGCTTCGGTCTTTTCCGTGGAAACCTGATCAGAGTTGTCCTTGTTCTGGGCCGAGCCGTTATTGACGCCAGCCATCAGCGAAGAACCCAGCGTAGAACCAAGCTGCTCGGAGAAAGAAGGCTTCTTGTCCGGCGAAGCAACGGGAGCGTCCGGCGCCTTATTCGAGTCGTCCTTGGAAGCATCGGAATCAGGGGTCGTGTCAGAGCCGGAGCCGTTGTTAGAGCCGGTGTCAACGGACGAATCGCTCGAGCCGGTAGATGAGTTAGAGGTGCCAGCGTCGGTCGAACCAGAAGCGTCGCTGTCCGTATTGCCGGCAGAGCTTGAAGGCGAATCGCTCGCAGCAGAGCCGTTCGAATCGGAGCCGTTCGAGGTAGAGCCGTCGTTGGTAGTGCCACCAGCAGAGCCATTACCGTCAGCATCGGTCGAGGGCGCATCCATCCTGTCATCGTTGACATCGTCACTCGAGCCGTCATTCGAATCAGGTGTCGGTGAGGGCGCCGGCGTAGGCTCGGGCTGCACGGGCGTCGCAGCGGCAGCCTCATCCTCGGCGATATAAACCAAGCAGTCCTTCAGCTCATTCTTATAACGATTCTTCCAGCCCTCATGATACTGGGGCTGACTCGAAAACTTGGTGGCGACATTGTTGACCACGCTATTGGAGAGCGCCGTCACAAACTCTCGGTCGGACATATCGTTGGAAAGATTCGCCCAGCGGAAAAAGTCCCTGCAGCCACCAGTGCCGCACATGTTGGTAATGCTCCACACCATGCCCTTGACGCAATCGGCGCGGCCCGAAATATCAATACCCAGGCCGCTCTTGAGCCACGCCTCGGTCACCGCATAGTACGAGTTGTACGCATAGGCATCTTGAAGTGCAGAGAACTCAACAGGATCGGTGTTGTAAGCACCCTGGAAAGCCTCCTGCGCGATACGGCCCAGCTCGGTGAGCTGACCGTTCTCGGACATGGGATTGTTCGCGTTGGTAATCTCGCTGCCGCGATCAATCGCAGCTTTAAGCATGCCGTACTTAGCAGAATCGTAGTTGTAGACCTGCTTCATAAACGGAATGAGCGACCAACGACGGTCGAACTGGTAATAGCCCAGCGCGTTGTAGCCGTCACCATACGAAAAGCCCTGGTTATAGTTGCCATGGCTCTCATATTTGGTGAAGTACTTCATCTCGGGAGTCACGTTGACAAACGAAACGCCCTGGACCGACCTCAGCACGCCCGAGAAGGACTGTTGGGTGTAAAGGCCCTTATCGATATCGGTGGCATCCGAGGCAACGCCCGGCGTGGGCTCCTCGGCAGCGGCGGGTGCCGGCGCGGAAACGGCGCCAAACGAAAGCGCCAGCGTCAGGCCCGCGACAATAGCAGAATGCTTGGGCTGCATAAGATCCTCCCTGCATTGGTGTAGTTAAAGTTCAGTTTGCAAAGATAAAAATAAGTATTGCAGCTCGCCCGTTGTTGCACAACAACCCCTCGGTAAACGGCAACAACCCTCCGCGAAATCTTAAGGAATTAAACAAACTGGTCGTCGGGCGCCATCAGAAGCTCGCCGTATCGCTCCATCAGCCCGTCCCTCAACTGACAGAAAGCGGGGATATAGACGTTCAAGATGCGCTGAATCAAATCTTGAGCGAGCTTGTTGTCGTAGATATGGACGTTCGTATTGCGGTCTCTGAGCATGTCTAGCCAGGCCGCCTCATCAATAAAGTCGTAGAATCGGTACGACTCCTTCAAGATGGCACGAGGAGACCCCGACGCGGCAAGCGTGGCGCCCTCATACTCGAGCAGACGCTTAAGGAGCGTAATTGAGAGACCGAAAACCTGCTCATAGATATATGCACATCCGGAGACAACATAGTCGTTATCGAAATCTTGGAATCGAGCTGTCTCTAGAAGTGCCAACCGCAAATCAAAGGCTTCGTACGACTTCACGAAAGCCAGCCCCTACAGCTTAATGTCAAAGTTGATCTCGGGGACGGCGGCCAGGTCGGCCAACGTCACGCCGTCGACGTACTTTTCGATCACGTCGTCCAGGCCGCGCCAGAACTTGACGGTCGAGCACAAATCGCTGCGGGTGCAGCTGTTGTCGATGCCGTCGCACGCCACGGGCGCCGTGCTGCCCTCGACAGCGCGCAGGATGTCGCCAGCACGCACCTCGGCCGGGTCCTTGGCCATCATGTAGCCGCCGCCCTTGCCGCGCACGCTCTTAAGCAAGCCAGCCTTCATAAGCGGACGCACCAGCTGCTCCAAATACTTTTGCGAGATATGCTCGCGGTCGGCAACCTCGCGCAGAGCAATCTTGCCCTCGGCGTCACCGAGCGCCGCGATATAGATCATCAGCCGGAGGGCATAGCGGCCCTTGGAAGAAATGAGCATACCTACCCTCCCATCGCATCTGGGACAACATAACCAGGTTTGTTTGTCCCAAATCTTAAGTAAGTGGGACAAACACAACAGGTTATTTTGTCCCAGAATTTGAAAAGTCGAGTGGATTAGTCGGGTTTTCCCTTGACTAACGCCGAACCCATAGTAACTTTATTCCGAGAAGATTCCTAGGGTTTAGTACACCTATGAGTACACCATATACAGAGAGGGACAGCATGAGCGCAAATCCGCTGCTTTCCATCGAAGGTCTGACCGCCTCCGTGGACGAGAAGACCATCCTCCACAACGTCAACCTTAACGTCGCCGCCGGCGAGACCCACGTGCTGATGGGACCCAACGGCGCCGGCAAGTCCACCCTCGGCCACCTGGTCATGGGCGACCCCGTTTACACGGTCAACGACGGCCGCATCGTCTTTGACGGCCAGGACATCACCGAGCTCACCACCGACAAGCGCTCGCGCGCCGGCCTGTTCCTGAGCTTCCAGGCCCCGGTCGAGATCCCCGGCGTGCCGCTGTCAAGCTTTTTGCGCGCCAGCATCGCCGGCCGCCCTGGCCTGGAGATGAAGGGCAAGGAATTCCGCCGTCGCGTGAAGGAGCTCGCGGCCGAGCTCAACATGGATACCGCCTACCTCAACCGCGAGCTGGGCGTAGGTTTCTCGGGCGGCGAGAAAAAGAAGGTCGAGATGCTCCAGCTCCTGCTGCTGCAGCCCAAGCTTGCCATCCTGGACGAAACCGACTCCGGCCTGGACGTCGACGCCCTGTCCACCGTCAGCCACGGCATGGACGCGTATCGCAAGAGCTGCGACGGCTCCATGCTCATCATCACGCACAACACGCGCATTTTGGAGCACCTGGATGTCGACCGCGTCCACGTTATGGTCAAGGGCCACATCGTGCGCGAGGACGACGCCTCGCTCATCCCCTGGATCGACAAGAACGGCTTTGAGACCTTCGAGCGCGAGGCCGCCGAGCAGCGCGCCCAGGCCGAGTCTGCCGCTGCCGAGCAGCAGGCGTAAAGGGGCGACGCAATGACCAAGAACCGCACCGAGGTCGCGGACATCGACCGCAGCCTCTACGACTTCACCTATGGCGAGGAGGGATTCGAGCGCCTCGACGCCGGCATCACGCCCGACATCGTGCGCGAGATCAGCGCCAAAAAGGACGAGCCGCAGTGGATGCTCGACCTGCGCTTAAAGTCCCTCGAAATCTTCAACCGCTTCCCGGATCCGACGTGGGGCCCCTCCATCGAGGGCCTGGACATGGACAACATCGTCACCTACGTCAAGCCCAACACCGACCAAAAGCACGACTGGCAGTCGGTGCCCGACGACATCAAGAACACCTTTGAGCGCCTAGGCATCCCCGAGGCCGAGCGTAGCTACCTGGCGGGTGTCGGCGCGCAGTACGACTCCGAGCTCGTCTACCACAACATGCAGGACACCGCGTCCAAGATGGGCATCGTCTACTCCGGTATTGAGGAAGCCCTGCACGATCCGCAGTGGGAACCGCTCATCCACGAGAAGTTTATGACACTCATCCCGCCCACCGACCACAAGTTTGCGGCCCTGCACGGCGCCGTATGGTCCGGCGGCTCGTTTGTCTACGTGCCCAAGGGCACCAAGCTCGATTTCCCGCTGCAGAGCTACTTCCGCCTCAACGCCAAGGGTGCCGGCCAGTTTGAACACACGCTCATCATTGTCGAGGACGATGCCGACCTGCACTTTATCGAGGGCTGCTCCGCACCCAAGTACAACGTGGCCAACCTCCACGCCGGTGCTGTCGAGCTCTTTGTGGGCAAGCGTGCACACCTGCGCTACTCGACCATCGAGAACTGGTCCAAGAACATGTACAACCTCAACACCAAGCGTGCGCGCGTGGACGAGGACGGCGACATCGAGTGGATCAGTGGCTCCTTCGGCAGCCATGTGGGTTATCTCTACCCCATGAGCGTGCTCAACGGCCGCGGCGCCCGCTCGAGCTTTACCGGCATCACCTTTGCCGGCGCCGGCCAGAACCTCGATACCGGCTGTAAGGTCGTACTCAACGCGCCCGAGACCTCGGCAACCGTCGAGACCAAGGGCATCTCCAAGAGCGGCGGCATCCAGACCTTCCGTAGCTCTATCGTGGCCACGCCCAAGGCCGAGGGCTCCAAGGCAACCGTGAGCTGCCAGTCGCTCATGCTCGACGACCAGAGCCGCTCCGACACTATTCCGGCCATGGACATCCGCGCCAAGAACGTCGACATCGGCCACGAGGCCACCATCGGCCGCATCGGCGACGATAAGGTGTTCTACCTGATGAGCCGCGGTATCTCGGAGGAAGAGGCCCGTACCATGATCGTCAACGGCTTTGCCAACCCGGTCTCCAAGGAGCTGCCGCTGGAGTACGCCGTCGAGATGAACAACCTGATCAAGCTCGAGATGGAAGGAGCGATCGGATAATGAAACAGACCACCAACACCGCTGCTACCATCCTTGAGCAGGTTAATGCGATGCCGGCTGCCACTTGGGGTTGGCTCAAGATGAACCAGACCAAGCTCGAGCTCTCTGACGAGCTTGCCGCCGCTCCCACCGAGGCCGTTGAGGTCGAGGGCTTGGACGAGCAGTTTACCGGCGTGGCAGACGCGTTTGAAGCCGCCATGGACGCTATGGCCGAGCGTTTCCCCGAGCGCCGCGCCTCCGCCCCCGGCGATGCCGCCGACCGCGCCCGTATCACGCCCGAGACCGAGCTCGACGTGCCTGCGACCTCCGTCTACCAGGCCGGCGCCATCAAGCTCGAGGAGGAGCTCTCCCCTGCCGAGGCCTTCGAGACTGGCATGGGCGAGGCTGCCTACACCTACCTGGCCGACCACGCTACCAAGCGCATCGTCATCGATGTGCCCGCATACAAGCACGCCACGGTTACCGTGCGCGTGAGCGCTGTCGATGCCGCCGCGGCCATCGCCGCCATCGACGTCGTCGCCCGTCCCCAGTCGACGCTCGATCTACATATTGCCCTAGACTCCCCCGTTACCGGCGAGGGTGTCGTGGGCTCCGTGCTACGCGTGTGCGCCCACGAGTACGCCACCGTCAACGTGACCTGCACGCAGACGCTCGACGATAGCTGGATCGCGCTCGACGACACCGGCCTGTTCCTGGACGAGAGCGCGCGCGTCAACGTGCAGCACACCGTCCTGGGTGCCGGCGCCAGCGCCACCGGCCTTGCCGGCGACCTGCTGGGCGATACCGCCAAGGTCACCATCGATACTGACTACCTTGGCGCCCGAGAGCAGGTGCGCGACTTTAACTACGAGCTGCGCCACCGCGGTCGCAAGACCGAGTGCGAGATCGACGCCAACGGTGTGCTGACCGGCACGTCCAAGAAGGTCTACCGCGGCACCATCGACCTCGTGCACGGCTGCAAGGGTGCAACCGGCACCGAGCGCGAGACGGTGCTTTTGGCCAACAAGGGCGTCGACAACAAGACCGTTCCCGTCATTCTCTGCGACGAGGACGACGTCGCCGGCAACCACGGCGCCACCATCGGTCACGTCCGCGACGAGCAGCTGTTCTACCTCGCCTGCCGCGGCCTTGACCAAAACGCCGCCGAGGACTTGTTCATCCGCGCCAAGCTGGAGGACGCCGCGCTTTCCGCGACCGACAAGCGCACCCGCGCCGCCGTCGTCCGCCTGGGCAACAACCTGATCGACAACTTTGAAGAGGAGCTCGCATGATCGACACCGAGCACGTTAAATGCGACACCTGTACCGCCCCCGAGCCCATGGAGCTCGACGCCAGCGACGAGGCTTCGCGCGGCTGGCCTACCGTAGATATCGAGACCAACCCCTACAAGGGCCAGTTCCCGCTGTTTCAGCAGCACCCCGAGATCGCCTTCCTCGATAGCGCCGCCACCGCGCAGCGCCCTGCCTGTGTGCTCGACGCCGAGCGTGACTTCTACCAGTGTATGAACGCCAACCCCCTGCGCGGACTGTACTCGCTGTCCGTCGAGGCCACCGACGCCATCGCGAAGGTCCGCCAGCAGATCGCCGACCTCATCGGCGCTTCCCAGGCCAACGAGGTCGTCTTCACCCGCAACACGAGCGAGTCGCTCAACCTGGTCGCCAAGAGCTTTGCACCCACGGTGCTCGAGCCCGGTGACGAGGTCGTCATCACCATCATGGAGCACCACTCCAACCTAATCCCGTGGCAGCAGGTCTGCCGCGAAACCGGCGCCAAGCTCGTCTACCTCTACCCCACCAAGACCGGCCAGCTCACCACCGAGGAGGTTCTTGCCAAGGTTGGTCCCAAGACCAAGATTCTGGCCGTGGGTCAGGTCTCCAACGTGTTGGGAGTCGAGAACCCAGTCAAGAACCTCGGCAAGCTCGTGCACAAGTATGGCGGCTACCTGGTCGTCGACGGTGCGCAGTCGCTGCCGCACATGCCGGTCGATGTGGCCGACCTGGGCGCCGACTTCTTTGCCTTTAGCGCACACAAGGCTATGGGCCCCATGGGCATCGGCGTGCTGTGGGGCAAGATGGACCTGCTCAACGCCATGCCGCCCATGCTCACCGGCGGCGAGATGATCGACTCTGTTACCGAGCAGGACGCCGTCTGGGCGCCCGTTCCCGAGAAATTCGAGGCCGGCACACAGGACGCCGCCGGCATCTTCGCCACAGGCGCAGCACTCGACTACCTGGTCAACACGGTGGGTTACGAGAACATCCAGGCACGCGAGCAGGCACTCGTCCACTACCTGATGGGCGAGCTCATGCAGCTCGACTTTGTCCAGATCATCGGCTCCATCTATTGGGACAACCACCACGGCGTTGTGAGCTTTAACGTCCGCGGCATCCACCCGCACGACGTCGCGAGCATCATGGACATGGACGGCGTGTGCATCCGTGCCGGTCACCACTGCGCGCAGCCGCTGCTTACCTGGCTGGGCGTCGAGAACCTCGCCTGCTGCCGCGCCAGCGTGGCCTTCTACAACGACAAGGCCGACATCGATAAGTTCATCGCCGGCCTGCATCACGTTTGGAGCACGTTCAATGGGTAATCTGTACACCTCCACCACGTTTATGGAGCACAACTCGCACCCCGACTACAAGTACGAGATGGATGCCCCCACGCACGAGCACGACGGCATCAACCCCAGCTGCGGCGACGAGCTCACCTTGCAGCTGCGCGTCGAGAACAACGTGATCGAGGAGGCCTCCTTTACCGGCCACGGCTGCGCCATCAGCCAGGCCAGTGCCGACATCATGGCCGACCTCATCACGGGCGAGACGGTCGAGGAAGCTCGCCGCCTGGCAGAGCTCTTCCTCGCCATGATCCGTGGCGAGAAGCTCTCCGAGGAGGACCTGGAAGACCTGGACGAAGCCGCCCAGCTCCAGGACATCTCGCACATGCCCGCCCGCGTCAAATGCGCCGAGCTCGCCTGGCGCACCCTCGACGGCATGCTCGAGGGGCAAACAAACCAGTAGTTTATGCCCCGAATCCAAGGTTTTTGATTGCCGAGCCGCCCGATACGGGCGGCTCTGTTTTTACCTAATGAGCGCGAACGCACAAAGTCCGCGCGTCCGGCGCCCCGTCTGACATTTGCCACACAGCCAGACGCGAGCACGGGCGTTTTCCACAGCACCAAAGGCCTGCGGCAGGGCCCCGGGCCCGCCAAGCAATGCGCCAAGCCCCGTTCTGCTGAGCTCCGACTCGCTTCGCGCCCGCCGCAGACGGGTCCCATAGGGTGCGACGTGCATTTTTGCGAGTATTCAGCACGCCAAGCTGTATGTATACGCATCGAAAGCGTTAATCAACGTCTCCAGGCGCATATATATTGTGTTTTAGAACAAGCATCGCGGTCTCAGGGATCACATACATGCGCTTCGGAGGCGCATCGGAAGGCATAAATAGCTTCGGGACCCGTATGTTGCAAGATTGCGGCAGTGCCGACAGCACCACGATGCTGAAAACTCCGTTTTTTGCACGGCGCAGACGGGGGTAGGCACGGGCAAACCCGGACTGAGCTGTTATTTTATGCAAGATGACGATTGTTCTATGCATATTAAGAAGTGCAGTTACCGTACCAAGCTTTTGAACGCTGGTTGCGGCGTATGGACGACCCCAACTGCGGTGAACAGGCGACCTTACATCACGTTTCCGCCAGCCCGCATCGCCGTTCGCGCGCGGGCGCGCACGATACGAGAGACGGTACTTTTGCCAATCCCGGTATACCGCTCAATCTGGCGCACCGTAAAACCGGCATCGTGCAATCCAAAAATAACGGTATCGCGCTGCGCCGGCGGTGCGGCTTTAACCCCGCGAAGCGGAACCCCGAGTTCCTTCGCCAACTTGTCGGCAAAGGCGTGGTGTTCCCACTCTGTCTCTTTCATATCGCACAGCGCCGGCTCGCTGCCGTCGGGCGTCGAAAGCGAATAGGCAATAAAGCCCTCGGCAGAACCAAAAAGTTCAAGCACGCAAGAAGGATCAGAAAATCCCCTCGCGGCATCGGCCGCATCACAGTCGTAAGAGCGTAGATGTTCCGCAAAGCTGCTCCAGGGATAACGCTCAATGAGACTGATGCCCACCTCCTGCGGATCGGCGTGTACGGAGCGAATAGCCTCCATCACCTGCCAATCGGTATCGAGCGAACGCCGGTCAAAACGGTTCTGGAACAGATGGCCTGTGCGCCCCGTGCGTTTATTGAACCGCCGCGCGTACGTCAAAAGCAACCGGTGCATCGCCGCGCTCATCCTGTCCTCGTAATCTGCAAGCACCAAATGCACGTGATTGCCCATAAGGCACCAAGCGATAACCGTCACGCCCGCCCCCCGGCAGAAGTCGCGCATCAGCTCCAAAAACTCCCACCGGTCTTCATCGCTCTCAAAGATGAGCTGTTTGCCCACACCGCGAGCACAGACATGGTAAAAGCCAGTAACCGTTCTCCAAACGCGCTGCATGGCGCTCCCTTCGCCGGGATCTGCTTACCATCCAATACAGCACGATTGAAGCGTGCCATCAAAACATTCACGCAAAACAATACGCTCGCGCAGCCAAAGGCAGCAAACAGGCGGCGAACGGCACCGTTGCAACAGGTCAACCACTGCAACGCTTGCAAGAGCGGACCAAAAGCTTGCCCAAGACGGACCCCCTCTACGGAAGTTCGCGACCACAGACCATAGAGTTAAACCGTTTCAATTAAAACTTCCGGACTTCTCGCTACGAAAACTGAGCCGTTCGCCGAATATTCCGTGCATTTCGCGGTATTATAGGGGCTGCATGTCATGTCCCTTTCGAAGGGTCGCCCGGCAATCGCCAGCCACGACCCCCAGACGGGACGCCAACACGATAGAGAGGAGAGGCATGCAGTACTCACAGGAAGTGGAGAACATGTGCCCCGTTGCCAAGGGTGCATACCACGGCCCCGCACCCATCCCCGAGGAGGGCAAGTGGGTCCAGGCTAAGGAGATTTCCGACATCTCCGGTCTTACGCACGGTGTGGGTTGGTGCGCACCTCAGCAGGGCGCCTGCAAGCTCACGCTGAACGTCAAGGACGGCATCATCGAGGAGGCCCTCGTTGAGACCATCGGCTGCTCGGGTATGACCCACTCTGCCGCCATGGCTTCCGAGATCCTTCCCGGTAAGACCATCCTCGAGGCCCTCAACACCGACCTCGTCTGCGACGCCATCAACGTTGCTATGCGCGAGATCTTCCTGCAGATCGTTTACGGCCGCAGCCAGACCGCGTTCTCCGAGGGCGGCCTGCCCGTGGGCGCCTCCCTCGACGACCTCGGCAAGGGCCTTCGCTCTCAGGTCGGCACCATGTTCGGCACCAAGGCCAAGGGCGCTCGTTACCTCGAGCTCGCTCAGGGCTACGTCACCCGCATGGCTCTCAACGACAAGAACGAGATCATCGCATTCGAGTTCCTGAACCTCGGCAAGTTCACCGACGCCGTCAAGGCCGGCAAGACCCCCGAGGAGGCCATCGCTGGCGCTATGGGCCACTATGGTCAGTGGGAGAACGCTGCCAAGTACATCGACCCGCGCACCGACGAGGAGACTCACTCCGTCGCCAGCGTGTTCCCGGTTCACGAGTAGAAAGGGAGGGAAATAACTATGACTGTTACGTTCGAAGGTTACGAGCGCCGCGCTGACAAGATCAACAAGTGCCTCGCCGACAACGGCATCGCCTCCCTCGAGGAAGCTCTGCAGATCTGCACCGACAAGGGCTTCAACCCGCGTGAGATCGTCAACAACACCCAGTCCATCGCCTTCCAGAACGCCGAGTGGGCCTACACCCTCGGATGCGCTCTCGCTGTCAAGCGTGGCGCCAAGTCCGCTTCTGAGGCTGCCGCTATCATCGGCGAGGGCATCCAGGCCTTCACCGTTCCCGGCTCCGTCGCCGAGGACCGCAAGGTCGGTCTGGGCCACGGCAACCTGGGCGCTATGCTACTCTCCGACGACACCGAGTGCTTCGCCTTCCTGGCCGGTCACGAGTCCTTCGCTGCCGCTGAGGGTGCTATCGGCCTGGCTCTGAACGCCAACAAGGCTCGCAAGAAGCCGCTGCGCGTCATCCTCAACGGTCTGGGCAAGGACGCTGCTCAGATCATCGCCCGCATCAACGGCTTCACCTACGTGAAGACCCAGTTCGACTACTTCACGGGCGAGCTCAAGGTCGTCGAGACCATCCCCTACTCCGATGGTCCCCGCGCCGCCGTCAACTGCTACGGCGCCGACGACGTCCGCGAGGGCGTTGCCATCATGTGGCACGAGAACGTCGACATCTCGATCACCGGTAACTCCACCAACCCCACGCGCTTCCAGCACCCCGTCGCTGGCACCTACAAGAAGGAGCGCCTCGAGGCTGGCAAGAAGTACTTCTCTGTCGCTTCTGGTGGCGGCACTGGCCGTACCCTGCACCCGGACAACATGGGCGCCGGCCCTGCCTCTTACGGCATGACCGACACCATGGGCCGCATGCACTCCGACGCCCAGTTCGCCGGTTCTTCCTCCGTGCCTGCGCACGTCGACATGATGGGTCTCATCGGCATGGGCAACAACCCCATGGTCGGTGCCACCGTCGCCTGCGCTGTCGCCGTCGAGGAGGCCCTCAAGGCCTAATCGCGCCCGCGCGATGCTCATATAGCTGAGCTTTGGAGCCGCTACCCACCCGGGTAGCGGCTCTTTTTGTTTGCGCTGTCGCAGGGTAGCTAATGCCGATATATCAGTTGGGGCGAAATACTAGATGTGATGAGATGGAGCGTCAGAGCGTCCATGACGCCCACCTGCCATATTTGCCCTTTACCGATTTGCCGGGTCTTTGCGGCCCCATTGCCGATCACCCGTGCGACAATGCGCCGGACGAGAAAGGAATCCGATGGAATCGACTGATGTACTGGTAATTGGATCTGGCATTGCGGGCCTTTGCGCCGCCATCGAAGCGGCACGCACGGGTGCAACCGTCACTGTGGCAAGCGCCGGCAAGACTATGAGTGGATCGAGCTTCTTCCCCGGAACCTGGGGCCTAGGGCTTATCGGACCCGTTAACGAAGACGACGAGCAGGACCTCATCGACACCATCCTGGCCGTCGGCGGCGGCGTTGCCGACCCCGAACTCGTCCAAGCGTTCGTCCACGGCATTCCCCAAGCGATTGACTGGCTCGAGCAAGACCTGGGCGTTGAGCTCCAGCGTCCGCAAAGCGCCAAGAGTGCTCAACAAAAGCAATTTATCCCCTGCTTTGACCACAAGACGCGCATGTGGCGCGGCCTCACCCGCAAGCCCCTTGAGGACGCTCTGACGACCTGGATCGAGTCGCTCGGCATTCGCCTGCTCCCCCGCCATGAGCTTATCGACCTTGTTGAGGACACGAACGGCAGAATAACCGGAACCGTGCTCTACGACCTCACCGAAAATCGAATCGTGCCCTTTGCTGCCAAGGCCACGATCATCGCAGCCGGTGGCACAGGCGGCCTGTTTGAGCGCAGCCTTACGTCGGCCGATGTGCTCAGCTCCTCGCAGGCCATCGCACTCGCGCACGGCGCATCGCTTACTAATATAGAGTTCATGCAGATGATGCCCGGCTTCATCGAGCCCAAGCGCAACCTGGTCTTCAACGAGAAAACCTGGCGCTACGTACATGTAGACCAGCCGGCAGATATTGCCGACGACAAGCTGGACGACCTGCTCGAGCAGCGCTCTGGATATGGTCCCTTCACGTCACGCTTGGCCTCCCGCGCTATCGATCTCGTCATCGATCAGGCAGGTGTCAAAGGCCTGGCACTCCACTACGACTTCCCCCGCGAGGATGTCCCAGAGTTTGTGCAGACCTTTGCCACCTGGCTGCAAGACGAGCACGGCATCGCGCCGACCGACGAGATGCGCGTTGCGATGTATGCCCACGCCGCTAACGGCGGCATCAAGATCGATAAGACCGCGCACACGGGCGTTGAGGGCCTCTACGCTTGCGGCGAGGCGACAGGCGGCATGCACGGCGCCGACCGCATTGGTGGCTTGTCAAGCGCCAACGGCATCGTATTCGGACGTATCGCGGGCGCATCGGCAGCCCTCACAGCGCAGAAAGAGCCTGAAGTGGCCCTGAAGGCGGATATCACCCTCCCCCAGTGCGGCATTGCCACAACAGATGCCGATCGCCTGACACACAGCCTTAGGCACACGATGAGCACCTTTTGCATGATCAACAGGACCGAAACAGGCCTATCCGAGGCCCTGCAACAGCTTGAAAGTCTGCAAGACAAGACCATGGCGCTGAGCAAGCCGCATGCCGATGACAGCGAGATCGCAGCCCTCGCCCGCCTACAGTCGCAGATTCGACTAGCACAGGAAATGGTCAAAGCCATGCGCAAGCGAACTGAAAGCTTAGGTTCGCACTATCGAGCAGACTAAATCGATTCTCACTTTGAGTTTGATCACAACTTCTCAACATGCATCGAGCCCCGTAAGCATGATTCCCCTAAGGAGAACACGCCTACGGGGCTTTAGCCGTGTTTCCCTAAGGGAATCACGGTGCAGATTACTCAGCTCCGCGCCCCGACGGGTTCGACCCCATGCGAGGTCAACAAAAAAGCAACCAGCCTAAGCCAGTCGCTTTAACAATCTTTGGGTGGGCCGTCAGGGGGTCAGCCTGCTGCGCAGGCGGTCGCTGCGGCGTTTCGCGCCTTGCGCGCTGCGCTGGCAAATGCTTACGCATTTCCTCAGCTCCGCGCCCCGACGGGTTCGACCCCATGTGAGGTTAACAAAAAAGCGACCAGCCTAAGCCAGTCGCTTTAACATGCTTTGGGTGGGCCGTCAGGGGGTCGAACCCTGGACCTTGGGATTAAGAGTCCCCTGCTCTACCAACTGAGCTAACGACCCGATATCAACACGAAGCAAGAACTGGGGTGGGTAAAGGGACTCGAACCCTCGACCTACGGGACCACAACCCGTCGCTCTAGCCAACTGAGCTACACCCACCGTGTCCTGTGCGCTTCGCGCTCGACTATTATTGCAAGGAACGCCACGCGATGCAAGCCCCAATTTTCAAGAATTTTGAAAAGAGTTTTTCGAGACCATTTCGAGCAAATCCCACCGGTTTCATAGGAGTAAACTTGCCCCACTGCAAATCCTCGAAAGGACCGTCATGAAAGAACTCTCCAACCGCACGGCAAGATTTACCGATTCGGTCATCCGCCGCATGACACGCATCTCCAATAAGTACGGAGCTGTCAATCTCTCGCAGGGCTTCCCCGACTTCGATCCCCCGGCGCAGCTGCTCAACAGCCTGAGCGCCATCGCCAGCGACCCCAAGCCGCTCTATCACCAGTACTCCATCACCTGGGGCTCCCAGGCCATGCGCGAGGCGCTCGCAGCAAAGCAGGAGCACTTTATGGGCATGCCGGTCGACCCCAACCAGAATATCGTGGTCACCTGCGGCTCCACCGAGGCCATGATGGCCGCCATGATGACGGTCACGAACCCCGGCGACAAGGTCGTCATCTTCTCGCCGTTCTACGAGAACTACGGCGCCGACACGATCCTTTCGGGTGCCGAGCCCATCTACGTGCCGCTCAACCCACCCACATTCGACTTTGACCGCAAGACACTCGAGGCGGCCTTCCGCGACAACGACCCCAAGGCCATCGTCCTGTGCAACCCGTCCAACCCCTGTGGCAAGGTCTTTACGCGCGAGGAGCTCACCTTTATCGCTGACCTCTGCAAAAAGTACGACGCCTACTGCATTACCGACGAAGTCTATGAGCACATCGTCTATGCGCCCCACGAGCATGTCTATATGGCCACGCTGCCCGGCATGTTCGAGCGAACCATCAGCTGCAGCTCGTTGTCCAAGACCTACTCCATCACCGGTTGGCGCCTGGGCTACACCATCGCTCCCGCCGAAATCACCGAGCGCATTAAAAAGGTCCACGACTTCCTCACCGTGGGCGCCGCCGCTCCCCTGCAAGAGGCCGTCGTTACCGCCCTCAACTTCGATGACAGCTATTACGATGAGGTCCTTGACCTCTATACCGCCAAACGCGACCTGTTCTGCCAGGGACTCGACAGCATCGGTCTTGAGCATAACGTGCCGCAGGGCGCCTACTACGTGATGATGGATATCTCTGAGTTTGGCTACGACAGCGACCTCGAGTTCTGCGAGGACCTGGCCTCAAAGGTGGGCGTGGGCGCAGTGCCCGGCTCGAGCTTCTTCCGCGAGCCCGTCAACCATCTGATTCGTTTCCACTTTGCCAAGCGTGACGAGACGCTTAACGCGGCGCTGGAGAACCTCAAGTCGCTACGTGATAAAATCAAGCCGCGCGGGTAAGGACGGCCCGGCAACTAAAGTAACCAAAGAAGCCCCGCACCGCCCGCCGAGTTGCGGGGCTTCTTTCTATAGCGCTTTCTTAAATGGTTTAGAGCTCTATACTTTAGTCACGGAGCAACTCGTCCCAGAGAGAGGAATACTATGGCAGAGCAGCAGCTTATCGGAGCGCTCGAGGCCGGTGGCACCAAGATGGTCTGCGCCACGGGCTATGCGGACGGCACGGTCCTGGAGCGTGAGCAGATCGCGACCACGACCCCGCAGGAGACCGTCGAGGCCGTCAACGCGTGGTTTGCCGACAAGGGCATCGCCGCGCTGGGCATTGGCGCCTTTGGCCCTACCGCAGTCAACCCCGCCTCGCCCCAATACGGCAAGATCCTGGAGACGCCCAAAACGGCATGGCGCTACTTTGACCTGCTGGGCACTATCCAAAACGAGCTCAATATCCCCTGCGGCTACGATACCGACGTCAACGTCGCCTGCCTAGGCGAGGTCACGTTTGGTTGCGCCAAGGGCCTTACCGATGTGGTCTACCTGACCATCGGCACCGGCGTGGGCGCCGGCGTGCTCTCGGGCGGTAAGCTCGTGCACGGCATGATGCATCCCGAGGCCGGCCACATCCTGGTCACGCGCGACCCGCGCGACACCATCGGCGAGCATAGCGCCTGCCCCTTCCACGACAACTGCCTCGAGGGCCTCATCGCCGGCCCCGGCGTTAAAAAGCGCTGGGATGGCAAGAGCGCCGGAGACATGGCCGATGACCCGGAGGCCATGGACCTGCTCGCCGGCTATCTGGCACAGGCGCTCATGACCTACACGCTGTGCTACGCGCCGCAAAAGATCATCATCGGCGGCGGCGTGGCCGACCACACCCCCATCGTGCCGCTCGCGCGCAAGAAGTGCGCCGAGATGCTCAACGGCTATATCGTCACGCCCGAGATCAACGACATCGATAACTACATCGTCAACAACAGCCTCGAGGGCAAGCAGGGCATCATGGGCTGCCTGGCCCTGGGCGCACAGGCGCTTCAGTAGCAGACGCACCCACAGGGCGTGGCGCGCTCGGCAAATCCAACCTACGGAACGACGCCACCACGCCTCATATAAGCCCTCAAATAAAAAAGCCGCCTAGGACCAAACAATACGTCCTAGGCGGCCTTTTTGGCGCACATCAGCGACCGTAAGAGATATCGGAGCACAACGCCCGTTGCCGCTCCACAGCAGTCGATCATCACATCGGTGATCATGCCGGCGCGTCCCGGCACAAAGAGCTGAATCGTCTCGTCGATCGAGGGAATCAGCAGCAGGAACACCGCCGTGGGCAGCAGCACGTCAAAGGTGCGCCGGCCCTCAAAATCAAAGGCGTGCGTTGCCAAGATGCCGAGCACCATATACTCGGTAAAATGCGCGCACTTGCGAACAACAAAGTTGGTCACCCATTCATATGGAAGTCCCACGCCGTGCAGGAAACCGCGGATAGCTTCCATGACCGTCAGGCTCAGCGAGCCCGACCCCGAGCCGGGAACCAGCGAATTGCCCCAGATCAAGAGCGCCATCAGGCAGGTTACAACCGCCCATTTTCGATTGATCTTAACCATGCAGAAGTTATGCCTCCGCGCGGAGCGGCGCGAAGCTGGCGGTACCGCCCTCGATAACGCTCAGATAGGCACGGCCCGTACGCTTGGCGGTAGAGGACTGCAGGCGCTCGATCTCTTCCTCGAGAATCTGATTGACGCGCTCGTGACGACGATTTTCCATAATGCCGGCGGCAATAGCCTCGGCTCGCTCAATGCTCTCGCGCGAGATACGGGCGGTATCCTCGGGGAACACAGCGCTGTGACGGCCGACATAAGCGGGGGCAGCAGGCTGAGGGGCAGCGACGGGAGCGGGGGCTGCAACAGGAGCGGGCTCGTCAATCTCATCCAGAATCGCGGTGGCGGCGGCCCACATGTCCTCGTGGCCCGAGTAATCGGCCATAGGGACATCAACCTCGAGCGAGGCGTCCGGAAGGTCGCCGGTGTCGATGCGATCTTGGGCTTCAATAGATGCGGTGATGGCTGCGGGTTCATCGAGGTCGTCAAGATCGATGTCCGCGGCACCGGAGATGATAGGCATGCTGGCGAGGTTTGCATTGTACGGCGCAGCCTCAGCCGCCCGCTGCCGGGCAGGAGCGCCCCAAAGCGAGCTTTCGGCGGCACGGCGGGCGGCAACGGCCTCCTCGTCCGCAGTAATGGCTTCATCAACGTACGAATTATCGGCAGAAGCGTCCACGTCCGCCGAGGTAGCGCTGTAGGCGTTATTGGCTGCCGCGTTAGCAACGAGTGCCACGAAAGCCGCCGTGCTGCCCGCAGGGGCGGCCTGGGAGCCAGACACGGCACGTGCCGCGGCGGCGATGTCGTCACGATTGAAGGAGCCTGTCTGCCCGCCGTTGGTGAGCTCGTCGATGGCGACTTGATAGACGTCGCGCGAGTGTGCAGGGTCGCAGCTCACCGGCGAATCGTCGTCGAGCATACTGTCGATCATGGACCAAGCCTCGTCCTCGTCCATAGCATCTGCGGCTCGAGCGATGGTAGGGACACCATCATCGGCATGACGGCGCTGGAACGCACCAGTCAGGCCGGAAAGGAATGCCGAGGTAGACTGTTCCGGCTGAGTCTGAGAAGCAGAAGCCGCAGTGAAAGGAGTAGCATCCTGCTGCTGAGCTGGAATCGAGGCGGTCTTGAACTCGCTTTGATGCTGATTGAGATTGGCGGCACCGCCCATGGCATCAGGCTGGAACAGACGCTCTTCACGCTGCGCACGGTACTCGGAGATACCCAGCGAGGCGGCATAGATACCCACGCCCGCCACCGCGCCCACGGCGAAGGGAACCGCACCCGCCACGACCGTCTCGTTCACCGACGAAAACGGTAGCGTCGCGGCATACATAACCACGGGAGCGGCAAGGCCGATCCCGCACGAAAGTCCGGCAAGGACTGCTCGTTGTGTTGCATCAGAAGAAGCCATGAGCTCTCCCCATCTTCCAGCACCCAAATCGCATCATTCAGTTGGCTGCGCGAGAGAAGATGAAGCGGGGCTATGCCCCAAAGCAACGGTATATGGTTCGTTTCATCTGCGTTTTCCGTCGCGAAGCTTAAAAGCTATTATGCGAAACCGCCCTGTCGATTGCAAGCGACGATGTCGGATTGAAACGGGAAACCTGCTGCTCGTCGTTCTTATGGTTAAAAATAAGCGCGGAGCGGCGATATGGAAAAGGGCCGAGGCTCAAAGCCCCGACCCTTTATCGCATTGATGACTATCGCTGCGCGTGGATGACAACCTAGAACGTCTGCTCGTAGTCGCTGTGTTTTTTAGCCGAACGCACCAGGAACTCCTGGTTGGTGTTGGTGCCCTTAAGACCCTTGATAAACGATGCGGCTGCGCGCTCGGTGTTGTTCATGCCGGCAAGAATGCGACGCAGACCAAAGACAAACGGACGCATCTGCTCGTCGACCAACAGGTCCTCATTACGCGTACCGGAGGCAACGGGGTCGATAGCCGGGAAGATGCGACGGTCGGCCAGGTCGCGGTCGAGCTTAAGCTCCATGTTGCCGGTGCCCTTGAACTCCTCAAAGATGACCTCGTCCATCTTGGAACCGGTGTCGATGAGGGCAGAGGCCAGGATGGTGAGCGAGCCACCGTTCTCGATATTACGGGCTGCGCCCAGGAAGCGCTTGGGAGGATACAGGGCCGCCGAATCGACGCCGCCCGAAAGGATGCGGCCCGAGGCGGGCGCCGCCAAGTTGTAGGCGCGGGCAAGACGCGTAATGGAGTCGAGCACCACCACAACATCGCCGCCCAGTTCCACGATGCGCTTGGCGCGCTCGATGACGAGCTCTGCCACGCGAGTGTGGTTGTCGGCGGGCATATCGAAGGTCGACGCCACAACCTCGCCCTTGATGGAACGCTGCATATCAGTGACCTCTTCGGGGCGCTCGTCGACGAGCAGGCAGATGAGGTGCACCTCGGGGTTGTTAATCGAGATAGACTGGCAGATTTTCTTGAGGATCGTGGTCTTGCCGGCCTTGGGCGGGGACACGATCAAACCACGCTGACCCTTGCCGATCGGCGACACGATGTCGATGGCGCGACCGGTAATGGAGTCCTTGCCGTGCTCCATGCGCAGCGGCTCATTGGGATAGACCGGGGTGAGGTCGCCGAATTTGGGACGGTTGCGAATCTGCTCGGGGTCCAGACCGTTGACGGTCGTGATTTTGGCGAGGCCGGCGCGCTTGTCGCCGCCGCGCGAAGGGCGCAGCGAGCCCTCGATGACGTCGCCCGTGCGCAGGCGCGCGGAGCGGATGAGATAGGCGGGCACGAAGGCATCGTCGTTGGACTTCATGTAGCCATGGGCGTGGATGATGCCGGAGCTGTCCGGGCGAATCTGCAGAATGCCCTTGATGTCGCGGAAGCCCTCGGCCTTCGCGGCGGTGGTGTAGATCTCCTCGACGAGCTCGGCTTTCTTCTTGCCGGTCGTCTCGATCTCGAACTCCTTGGCCTTCTCGCGCAGTTCGGCGACCTTCATGGCAGCGAGCTCCTCACGCGAAAGCGTGGGCTCGGTGGGGGCGGCGTTGCGCTCCTTGTTGCGCTGTTTGCGATCGCGCTGACGGTTGCGACGGTCGTTGTTGCGTTCGTCCTTGCGATCGTTGCGCTCCTCGTTGCGCTTGTGCTGGCGACGGTTGGAACGAGTGCCGTCTTCGGCCTCGGCGGGCGCGGCACCATCGGTTGTGGCGGCGTCGGCATTGGCCGCAGCGGCTTCATTGGCCTCGGCGCCGGAATCAATCTGCGCTTCGACATCAGCCTGATGCTCGGACGCCTTGGCCTTAGCGGACTTCTTACGACCGCGCTTGGGCTTCTCGGACGCAGGCTGTTCGACGTCTTGGGGCTCGGCGGCATCAGTCGATGCATCGGCGGTCGTCTCGTCGGAATCCTCGGACGTACCCTTCTTGGCAGCCTTAGCCTTGGACGTGTGCTTAGCAGCAGTGCGACGGCTGCGACCGGGGCGGACGTCGGCGGGCTCGGCATCGGCGGGAGCGGCCTCGGAAGTCGTAGCATCCTGAACGGGTGCATCGGCAGCGGTTGCAGACTCGGCGGTCGCCGCAGCATCCCGAGCAGCTGCGGCTGCGGCTGCGGCCTTCTCTGCCTCGACGAAGGCCTTGGGCTTGCGACCGCGACGGTGCGGGCGCAAAGCCGGATCGACAACGGGAACTTCGCTGGCCTCGACAGGCGCAGCGGGCTCAGCTGGCGATGCGCCCTCCCCTGCCGCGGAACGGACCGAAGCCTCAGTGAGCTCGGGGGTTACCTGATCGGCAACCTGCTCGGCCTTAGCAGCCGTGCGACGGCGTGTGCGCGGTGCCGGCTTCTCGGTCGGTTGGTCGGCGGCAGGGGTCTCGGGCACAGACGGGGCTGCAAGCTCGGTCAGAGTCGCGGCCTCACGCTCGGCAGCACGACGGCGGGCGCGCACCACCTGAGCCTCGCTAATCTGCGCCAACGCACGTGCCTGCGCGACCTCATCGGAAATCGGCGCCGAGGAGTCAGCTGCAACGGTGCGCTTGGCGCGCGTCGTGCGCGTGGTACGGCGCTTGGGCTTGGTGACCTCCTCGCCGTCAGCGGCAGGCTTGGCCGTGCGGCGCGTGCGCTTGGGCTTTGCCGGAGCAGCCTCCTCACCAGTTGCAGGCACGGCCTTCTCAGCCGCTACAGGCGTAGGCGTCGAAGCAGCCTTAGGCGTCTCAGGAGCCGAGGCTTGCGCGGGTGCCGCGACCTGGTCCGACGCAACCGGTGCAGCGGGAGCGGCCTGCGTCGTCGTTATTTCGTTTTCTTGCTGTTGATCAGACACAGTGTTTGCTCAACTTTCTTTTCAAGCCCTGTGATCACATGCTCCCTGCATAAACCTTCAGGGCGGCTAAACAGTCTAGCTCCGTCAAATACCGACGGACATCATTGATCTGTATCGAGATATTTGCGTCATATACGCAGCGTTAGTGTAACACAACCGCAACCACCTGCAACTTAGTCATTGGGGACGTTCTTAAACGACTATTCAAAAGGGACACTCTTTGGTTTACCGCCCACAAATCTGACTGCCTCCGCCAAAACTATGGCGGTTTACTACGATGAATCGCTCAACCGCGACCACTCCGAAACTTGTTGAACTAAAACCGCAGGTAGATGCCTTGCACTTTTTAGCGAAAAGCCGGCGTGGTTGGCATTTCTCAATTCATCGTAGTAAACCGGCATAGTTTCGTATTTCCAGCAGCCCCAAATTCGTCAATACGCCGGCGTTTATGCAAAAAGCCCGACCTCCGCATGGAGATCGGGCTTATAGGGCTCAGCAAAGCCGAACTTACACGGTCAAACGACCCGTAGATTACATCTGCTCGGGGGCAGTCACGCCAACGAGGGTAAGCACCAGGGCGAGCGTCACGCGGACGGCGTCGCAAGCGGCCAGACGGGCGCGCGAAAGCTCGGGGTCGACGGGACGGCCCTCGCTCGGCAGAACCTGGCAGGCAGCGTAGAAGCTGTGGAAGTCGCCGGCGAGCTCCTCGGCAAAGTGAGTCAGACGGAACGGGGCGCGGTCGCGAGCGCAGCTGGCGATAAGGTCAGTGAGTTCGTTGAGCTTGCGCGACAGGGCGAGCTCGGTCGGGTCGGTCAGCAGCGAGTAATCGACGTTCTCACCGATAGCCTTGGCGGCGACGGCCTTCATGCCCATCTCGTCAGCCTGCTCGGGCGTAACGTCGGCGGCACGGCGCAGAATGGAGCACACGCGGGCGTGAGCGTACTGCACGTAGTACACCGGGTTGGAGTTGTCGCGCTTCTTGACGGCCTCGATATCGAAGTCGACCATCTGGTTGGAGCTCTTGGAGATGAGCGTGTAACGGGCAGCGTCGGAGCCGACCTCGTCGACGAGCTCCTGCAGGGTCACCATGGTGCCCTTGCGCTTGGACATACGGACGGGCTTGCCGTTGCGCAGCAGGTTGACGAGCTGGCCCAGCAGAACCTCAAACTTGCCGGGGTAACCCAGAGCGTCGCAGACGCAGCGGACGCGCTCGATGTAGCCGTGGTGGTCGGCGCCCCAGACGTCGATGACGTGGTCGACGCGCTGGAACTTATCCCAGTGATAGGCGACGTCGGAGGCAAAGTAGGTGTACTCGCCGTCGGACTTGATCAGCACGCGGTCCTTGTCGTCGCCCAGATCGGTGGAACGGAACCACAGAGCGCCGTCCTTGGTGTAGAGGTAGCCCATCTTGTCGAGCTTCTCAAAAGCGCGGTCGACGGCAGAGGTGCCGGCGGTCTCGCCCTCGGTGTCCTTCACGTACAGCGAACGCTCGGAGTACCAACGATCGAAGTCGCAATTGACGGCGTGGCAGAGGTCGCGCATGTTGTCGACCATCTTTACGTAGCCGCGCTCGCGGAAGCTCTCCATGCGCTCCTGCGGATCGGCGTCGACCCACTTGTCGCCGTCGGTGCGCCAGAACTCGGCAGCCTCGTCGATGATGTAGTCGCCGCCGTAGGAGTCCTTGCCCAGAGTCTCGGCAAAGTTGTCCTGATACGGATGGGTCTCGGGATGCTCGTCATTCTCGTCGGCAACAAAGGCGTCGCGGTCGGCGATCAGCAGCTTGTGAGCCTCGTCGATATCCACGCCCTGCTTGGCGATGATGTCGGCAAGCTGCATATAGCGCGTGCTGATGGAGTTGCCGAAGGTGTTCATCTGAGAGCCGTGGTCGTTGATGTAGAACTCACGCTGGATGTCGTAACCGGCGTGGTCCATAACACGGCAGAGTGAGTCGCCCAGCGCGGCCCAGCGGCCGTGGCCGATGTGCATGGGGCCGACGGGGTTAGCGGAAACGAACTCGACCTGGGTCTTCAGGCCACCACCGACGTTGGACTTAGCGAAGTCCATACCCTTCTCGCGAGCCTCGCCAAAGATGGCATTCTTGACGGCAACGGAGAGGTAGAAGTTGATGAAGCCGGGGCCTGCGATCTCGACCTTCTCGATCGCGGGGTCCTCGGGCATATGGGCAACGATGGCCTCGGCGATCTTGCGCGGGGCGCAGTGGGCCAGCTTGGCGGACTTCAGGGCCATGGTAGAGGTCCACTCGCCATGAGAAGTGTCAGCCGGTCGCTCGATAGCGCAATCGTCAAGTTCAAATGCGGAAAGGTCGCCGGCCTCCTGGGCCGCAGCAAGCGCAGCGCGTACCAGCTCTTCAATCTTCTCGGGCATAGATCCTCCTTGTGTTAAAGCCCCCGAGCTCTTGGTCACTCGTAGGGCAAAAGCCAGAGTTTGTAGCACTCTATCACAAGCGACGGGCACTGTCGCAGGGTAAAGCTAATAGATATTGCATATGCACAAAAATGACTACAGCTTGTATGGAGTCACTCAAAGATGCCGGTCTGCCTGCAGATTATGCAGGCGTTGAAAATGTATAAAGGTGTGAATGAGCTGCGTCTGTTATCGAATACTCTTACCTATCAGAGTTGTGTGCTTTTCCTGCATAAAGTAAGGGTTTGCGCACGTCAGCGTGTTATTCTAGACATACGTAAATTCGTATAAGTTGGAGGTAGCATGTTCTCAATCGGTCAACACGTCATTCATCCGGGCCAGGGAGTCTGCACCGTCGTCGGTTTTAGGGACGACACACCGCAGCCCATGCTGCTGCTCGAGACCAAGCAGGGACATGCGCAGACGATCCTCATGTACCCCGTGGCGCAGGCCGACCGTTTGCACGCCGCCATCTCGCAGCAAGATGCCGAGCATTTGCTGAGCCACTATGACGAGCTGGAGTGCGACACCTTTACCGAGCGCAACAGCTCGCTTGAGGAGACGCACTTTAAGCAGCAGCTCAAGCTGGGCGCACCCGAGACGGTCCGCGTGGCAAAGACCATGATGCACCGCATTCGCCAGGCCGAGGAAGCTGATAAAAAGCCCAGCTCCTACTACATGCGCGTACTCAAGGAAGCCAAGCGCCGCTCCATCGAGGAGTTCGCCGTGGCCTTGGGCGTCACCGAGGAGGCCGCCGAAGCTCGCCTAGCCCAAGCCGCCCTCAACTAACCCATCCGCGCCAAAAACCACCACAAAGGGGACAGGCACCTTTGTGGTGGTTTTCTTGTTCTAGTAGTATTCATTCTTATCGATACCCACGAGCACAAGGAGTCTGTTATGGCAGAGCCGCTTACCGCCGGAATCACCCGCGACCGCGCGTTCGAACTGCTCAACGAGCACAACAAGGACCCGTTCCACATCACCCATGGCGAGACGGTCGAGGGCACTATGCGCTACTTTGCACGCGAGTTCGACCCCGAGAACGAGGAGTTTTGGGGCATCGTCGGTCTGCTGCACGACCTGGATTGGGAGGAGCATGAGGACGACCCCATGAACCACACCATCTATGCTGCCGAGATTCTTGAGGGCGAAGGTGCGTCTCCCGAGCTCATTCGCGCCATCCAGACGCACACGTCGGACTTCAACACCTCGCTGCCCAAACCCGAGCTGCAGATGGAAAAGATCCTGTTTGCCTGCGATGAGCTCACCGGCCTGATCGGCGCTGCAGTCATCATGCGCCCGAGCAAGAGCGTTATGGACTTTACGACCAAGTCGCTCAAGAAGAAGTTCAAGGACAAACGCTTTGCCGCCGGCTGCTCGCGCGACGTGATTTCGCAGGGCGCCGAGATGTTGGGCTGGGAGCTCCCCGAGCTCTTTGACCGCACCATCGCGGCCATGCAGTCCTTCGCCCCCGACCGCGATACCTTCCAGGCCTAACCGCCCACGCCACCTAAAACCACCACAAAGGAGACAGGCGCCTTTGTGGTGGTTTTCGTTTACGAGGGCGTTAGGGACGGACCTGGCCGGTGCCGCGGAGCTTGTATTTGTAGGTGGTGAGGGCCTCGGCGGCAAAGGGGCCGCGGGCGTGGAGCTTTTGGGTCGAGATGCCGATCTCGGCACCCAGCCCAAACTCGCCGCCGTCGGTAAAGCGCGTGCTGGCGTTGGCGTACACGGCCGAGGCATCGACTGCATCCAAGAAGCGCTCGCAGGCGTCCGCGTCCTCGGCGATGATGGCCTCGGAGTGCATGGTGCCATAGCGGTTGATGTGCGCGATGGTCTCGTCCTCGTTCGCCACGACCTTCACGCTCATCTCGAGCGCCAGGTACTCACGGCCCCAATCCTCCTCAGTCGCGGCAACATAGTCGTCGCCCTCGGCAAGCCCAGCGTCGGCGCATGCAGCGCACGTGGCCTCGTCACCGTGAATCAGCACGCCGTGGTCGTGCAGCACGGCAACGACTGCGGGCAGGAAGCGATCAGCAACGGCACGGTCGACCAGCAGCGACTCGGCGGCATTGCACACGCCCACGCGCTGGGTCTTGGCATTGACGATAATGTTGAGCGCTTTATCGAAGTCGGCGGATTCATGCACGTAGATGTGACAGTTGCCCGTACCCGTCTCGATCACCGGCACAAGCGACTCGCGCACGCAGCGCTGGATCAGGCCCGCACCGCCACGCGGAATGAGCACGTCGACGATGCCGCGGAGCTTCATGAGCTCACCGGTGGCCTCGCGGTCGGTGGACTCGATCATCGAGATAGCCTCGCGCGGGAAACCCTTGGCCTCGAGCGCATCGGCCAGCAACTCGGAAATCATGGCGCACGAGTGATAGGCCAGCGAACCGCCGCGCAGGATGCAGGAGTTGCCGGTGCGGATGCAGATGCCCGCGGCGTCGGCCGTCACATTGGGGCGCGCCTCGTAGACCATGGCGACCAGGCCCAGCGGCACACTCACACGGGTCAGGTCCACGCCGCTTGTAAGCACGCGGTGGTCGAGCACGCGGCCCACGGGATCGGGCAGCTCGGCGAGCTTTTCCAGGCCGGCGGCCATGCCCTCGACACGCTCGGGCGTCAGCAGCAGACGGTCGAGGAGCCCCGCCGAAGTGCCCGCATCGCGCGCGGCGGACATATCGAGCTCGTTGGCGGCGACGATGGAGTCGACACCGTTGCGCAGTGCTGCGGCCATGGCGCGCACGGCCTCCTGGCGCTGCTCATCGCTCGCCGTGGCAAGCGAGGCCGACGCTGCCTTGGCGGCAACGGCAAGATCGTGGACATACGTGGCTATATCGACCGACATGGGCGGCCCTTTCTCCTAGAAGTTTGCAACCATGGTAGCCGATTTGCGCATGGCCTCGACCGCGGCGGTAGAATTGGTCAACCCGAAACACCGCAACGAACGGAAGACTCACATGGCCCTCATCACTTCGTACCACGTCCCCGGCCTTTATGTCGAGGACCACAGCATCGACGTCCCCCTTGACTGGCGCGGCCTGGAGCCGATGCTTTTGGCCGTCGGCAGCACCATGCGCCGCGGCGCTATGCCGGCACCCATCGCCGGCGCGCCCGAGAGCATCAAGCTCTTCTACCGCGTGGTTTGCGCGCCCGGCCGCATCAACGACGATCTGCCACTGCTCCTGTTTTTGCAGGGCGGCCCCGGCGGCGAGAGCCCGCGTCCGCTGTCGCCCACAAGCGACGGTTGGATCGAGGAGGCCGTCAAGCACTTCCGCGTGGTCCTTCCCGACCAGCGCGGCACCGGACGCAGTAGCTGTGTGGACGGACGCACGATCAAGGCACTGGGTGATCGCGCAACGGCCGCCGGCGCCGATACAGCACGCTCGCAGGCGGACTTCCTCAAGCGCCACCTCGCCAGCTCCATCGTGCGCGATTTTGAGTACCTGCGCCTAGTGGGCTTTGGCGGCAAGCCGTGGGTCACGCTCGGCCAAAGCTACGGCGGTTTTTTGACGCTGAGCTACCTGTCGCTCTTCCCCGAGGGCGTGGCGGCAAGCTTTACCTGCGGCGGCATCCCCCACGTGCCGGCGAGCGCCAGCGAGGTCTACGCGCACACCTTCCCGCGCATGGCCGCCAAGACGCAGCAGTATTACGACCGCTACCCCGCCGACGTCGAGCGCGTGGCAGCCCTGGCCGATGCGCTTGAGGCACAGAAGCCCGTGCTGCCCGACGGCTCGCCAATGACGGTCGAGCGCCTACAGCTCATGGGCAGCGACTTTGGCATGAAGCCGAGCTTTGAACGCATGCATTGGATTATCGATCACGCTTTTGTTGGTGGCGACGGCACGCTGACCTGCGGCGCCTCGGTATCTGACAGCTTTTTGATGCGCGCCTTCGAGCGCACCAACACGCGCACGAATCCGCTGTACTGGACGCTGCAGGAGTTCATATACGCCGACGGTGACACTATGCCCATTGGCTGGGCCGCGGCTGAAGAGAAGGCTCACCGCGCCGAGTTCGACACCCTCGCGCGCCCGCTCATGTTTACCGGCGAGGCCATGTTCCCGTGGATGTTCGAGCAGATGCCCGAGCTCAAGCCCTTCAAGCCCGCCATGGACCTGCTGATGGAAGACACCAGCTGGGACAAGATCTACGACCCGCAGCGACTGGCGTGCAACGAGGTGCCCCTGCAGGCCGCGGTGTATTTCGACGACATGTACGTGGATTCGGGCCTGCAGCTTGATACGCTCAGCCGCGTGGGCAACTCGCATGCCTGGGTGACCAACGAGTTCGAGCACGACGGTCTGCACGGCAGCGTGGTATTCAAGCACCTCTTCGACGAAGCCCTCAACCGCGGAGACCTGCGTCAGATCTTCTAACAAAGGAGTGTCTCCGCCTGCCAGCACAAAAGGAACGTCCCCAAGTGCCGAACAAGTGCCGGCAACGACAATGCCGCAGGTAGAGGACGGAAAGCGAAAACGCCCCTAAGCGAGCAAGGTGACGTGAAAGAGGAGGGCATTGACCTTTTGGTCATGCCCGACGATTGAACGTCAGATTGCCGCTTAGGGGCGTTTGCAGCGTCAATTGGTTATGCAAATACGATCAAGTTATCCCTGTGTATCGCCGGCTTCTCGGCCAGGTTAGCGAGCAGGCGGTTGCTGGCGATCTGGTCCTGGCGGCGGCCGGCGGCAAGTTCCAGCACGTCCGAATCGGCCTCGG
Organism: uncultured Collinsella sp.; assembly: GCA_965141565.1. Lineage (GTDB taxonomy): Bacteria > Actinomycetota > Coriobacteriia > Coriobacteriales > Coriobacteriaceae > Collinsella. The sequence goes on from CBCSNQ010000001.1 coordinate 46,730, forward strand.
CGATACCGCGGGCGACAACCATGCCGCTCGGGTCGCACACGTCGAGCACATCGCCCTCGGCAAACTGGCCATCGACCTCGCGAATACCCACCGCAAGCAAGGAAGAGCCACGGCTGACCAGCGCCTTCGCAGCACCATCATCGACCGTCACCGAGCCATGCGCCTTGTCGCCCAGTGCGATCCACAGCTTGCGGGGTGCGATGTCCAGACGCTCCGCCGGCGGATCGAACAGCGTGCCCACGCTCTCGCCGCGGGCGAGGCGCACGAGCGCATCGGGTTCCTCGCCCGAGCAAATCACGCTCTGAATGCCCGCCGTCATCAGGATGCGGCTCGCGCGGATCTTGGTAATCATGCCGCCCGTTCCCACCGATGTGGAAGAATCGCCCGCCGAGGCAATAATCTTGGCATCGATCTTATGCACGACAGGAACAAACTCGGCCGTGAGGTCCTCATGCGGATTGGCAGTATAGAGACCATCGATGTCCGAAAGCGTCACGCACAGATCGGCAGAAACCAGGCAGCTCACGAGCGCCGCCAGCGTGTCGTTGTCGCCAAACTTGATCTCATCGACAGTAACGGTATCGTTCTCGTTGACGACCGGCACCACGCCAAGCTCCACCAGGCACAGCAGGGCGTCGCGCGCGTGCAGGTAGGACGTACGGCGCGCCGTGTCGTGACGCGTGAGCAGCACGAGCGAGGTGAGCAGGTCGCGCGCATGAAACTCCTCGTCGTAGGCCGACGAGATGATGCACTGGCCGGCCGAAGCGCAGGCCTGCAGGCTCGGCAGGTCGCCGACCGGCTTACGGTCGAAGCCCAGCACGGGATAGCCACAGGCGATAGCGCCCGAGCTCACCACGACCAGACGCCAGCCGAGCTTGCGCAGCGCTGCGGCCTGATCGGCAAGCCCGCCGATAAAGGCGCGGTTGACCTTGCCGTCGGCGCCCACCACCGTGGACGAGCCGATCTTTACCACCATCGTTTTATAAGAAGTCGTCATACGTCAAACCAATCAACTGTTCAGCGAACGGCCGAGCCGGCGGCCAAGGAAGCGTGACTCGCCCCTACCGCCCAAGGAATTAGTGAGCCCAAGGAAAGGCAGAGGCCGCGGCCATGTTCTTGCGCACGAGCTCGTCGCGCACCTGAGCCAGGCCCTGCTCCATGCCCACCACATAGGTCTGCGGGTACAGGAAGCGCTTGAAAGCTGCGTCCAGATGATCGAGCGCCCAAGCACAGCGCTCGCGCGCGTCCTGGATGCTCTCACGCGGAGCCACCGCGCTGCCATCGCGCACGATCGGCACCAGCAGCTCGCGATACTCAAGTTCGGACACGTCGGTCACCAGGGCGGCATCATTCACGGCCACGAGGGTATTGCCGCGCGCGGCGCCCTCCCCCGCCAGATGGTCCTCGTCGTAGATCATGTCGCAGACCGGGCCGCCAAAGCCGTCGTAATAACGACGCACGCGTTGCACACCCGGGATCGTGCGCTTGTAGGGCTGCTCGGAGAGCTTGACCACCGGAGTCCATGGATCTGCCTCGCTCGCACGGCGGGCGGAAAGCTTGTACACGCCGCCCAGCGCCGGCTGGTCATAGCAGGTCGCGAGCTTGGTACCCACGCCAAAGCTGTCGATGGGCGCGCCCTGGTCGAGCAGCGACTGAATCGTGTACTCATCCAGATCGTTGGAAACCGAGATCCCCACATAGGGCAGGCCCTCGGCATCAAAACGGTCGCGAACATACTTGGAGAGCTTGGCGAGGTCGCCAGAGTCGATGCGAATGGCCGACAGGCGCTCGCCCACCGCTTCCATCTCCTTGGCAACCGTAATGGCATGTTCACAGCCCTCGCGCACGTCATAGGTGTCGATGAGCAGCGTACAGTTCTTGGGGCTCGACTTGGCAAAGGCGCGGAAGGCCTCGAGCTCGGAATCGAAGCTCATCACCCAGCTGTGCGCATGCGTGCCAAAGACGGGAATACCGTAGCGGCGGCCGGCGAGCACATTGGACGTAGAGGAGCAGCCGGCAACGTAGCTCGCGCGCGCAACGGCCAGGCCGCCATCGGGACCCTGGGCTCGGCGCAGGCCAAACTCCGCCACGGGGCGACCGTCGGCGGCGAGCACCACGCGCGCCGTCTTGGTGGCGACAAGCGTCTGGAACCCGACGATGTTGAGCAGCGCCGTCTCGAGCAGCTGGCACTCCAGCGCGGGGCCGGTGACGCGCACCATGGGCTCGCGCGGAAAGACGAGCTCGCCCTCGGGCACGGCGTCGATGTTTACATGCGCACGAAAATCGCGCAGGTAGTCGAGGAATCCAGGCTTGAACATCGCGCCGCCGGCAGGGGCCTGGAGCGAGGCGAGGTAGTCGATGTCCTCGGGCGTAAAGCGCAGATTCTCGACCAGCTCGGGCAGTTCGGCGGTGCCGCACATGACGGCATAGGCGCTGCCAAAGGGATGGTCGCGGTAAAACGCGGTAAAACAACCCTGCTCATTGGCCTTGCCGCTCTCCCACAGGCCCTGGGCCATAGTGAGCTCGTACAGATCGGTGAGCATTGCAATGTCTGTGGGATGCGAGATGTCGGTCAAAGCCATGGGGCGACCTTTCGGATGTGTGGTGCAGAATTTGAGGGTTGGACGAGAGCAGAGCATGCGGACATGACGCCCGATGCAAATCGGTTAGAGCAGGCCCATGCTGGTCAGGATCGTGTAGCCCATAAAGATGACGAACGCGATGAGGGCAAGGACAATGATGATTTTTTGAGCCGGCGCCATGCCAGGGATCTCGTTCTCGCCCGTAGGCTCCTTGGAGGTGACCATGCGCTGGGCAAAGGTCATCTCGTCACGGCTCGGCGCGGGCTCGGCGGACTTGGGACGAGCGGCCTTTTTAGGCTGAGGTTTGGGCGCGGCAGGTGCAGGCTTCGCAGCAGCGGGCTTGGGTGCGGGCGCGGGCGCCGGTGCGGATGCGGCGTTCACGGCGACCTCCTCGGCCTTCGCACGCTCGGCACGCAGGGCAGCCAGCTCCTCACGCTCGCGACGGGCCTCTTCCCGAGCCTCGCGGCGGGCCTTCTCGGCGCGGAGCTCTTCCAACTCGGTGCGCTCCTCGTCGGACAATGGTTGGGACTCAAGCTCGGCCATGGTGCAGCCCTTTCTTTCAAAAAAAGCCGCCGACACAATGTCAGCGGCTTATCAAATCCAAGGGTGGAGACGAAGGGAGTCGAACCCTCGGCCTCTGCCATGCGACGGCAGCGCTCTCCCAACTGAGCTACGTCCCCAGGACAAGTCGATATTTTACCTACGGCTCGCCAACTGTCAACGCCCAATAACCAGTCTTTTTGGAGCGCGGCTATTTTGACAACCTTTCGAGCAAGCGATTCTCTCGATGATTTTTAATCCCCGTCCCAGAAAAATCATCCGTGTGCGCACTACTTTGCGCTGGTGAGGACACCAGTGGTGTCGAAGGCCGGGGTGAAGCTCTCGTCTACCGCGCCGCCCTCTTGCCAGAACATCGTCGTAAAGCCCAGGTCGTCGGCATGGTCGAGCACCTGCTCGTACTCCTCGCGCGTCACGGCGCGCGCCAGGTCGCCGCCTTGTTCGCGCATGAGGGCATTAGGCGTGTATTGGTTCATGACCGAGATCGGCACGTCGCCCACCGTCTGCCACACCAGGTCTAGCACACGGCACGAGTCATCCGCATGCCCCGGCAGCACCAGGTGGCGCACGATGATGCCGCGCTTCATGAGCCCGCCCTCATCCACCAGCTCTCCCCCGCGGCGATCGATCTCGCGCGCCATCTGGGCCAGACCCGACACGGCCACGCGCGGGTAGTCCTTAATATGAGAAAGCGACTGCGCAAGCCCGGCATCGGCATATTTAAAGTCAGTGAGCCACACATCGACCAGGTCGCCCAGCGCCGCCACGGCACTCGCGCGCTCATAACCGCTCGTGTTGTAGACGATTGGGATGACCAGCCCGCGCGCCCGTGCCGCGGCAATCGCGGCAGGCAACAGGTGCGCATAGTGCGTCGCCGTCACCAAATTGATGTTGTTGGCACCCTGGTCCTGCAGTTCCAGCATAATCTCGACCAGGCGCTCAGGCGAAATCTCAAGGCCAAAATTGCCGGTCGAGATCTCGTGGTTCTGACAGTAGATACATTTAAGCGAACAGCCGCTAAAGAAGATCGTGCCCGAACCGGCCTCGCCCGAGATAGGCGGCTCCTCCCACATATGAAGCGCCGCGCGGGCCACCCTGAGCGTGTCGTTAGCACCGCATACGCCGCGCGCGCCCTCATCGCGCGCCGCACCGCAACGGCGCGGACACAAATGGCAGGCGGACGAAAAAAGTTCGGTCAACGACGTCGGCATAAAAACATGCTCCAAAACAACGATTCAGCAGCTCAAACGTAAAGGGCCAGACCGCGTAGACGGCTCCGTCCCTAAGGCGCCGTAATCGTCCGACACGATTTTTGTAATGTCAAGACTGGAATCGATAAAGTGCCGCTTTATGATGTAGGTATTCCGCCCCCCGCGGAGCAACTGGGTGAACCGTCGCGTTTATTTAGGGAGCCCACACAGTCGTACCTAGTACAGGTATCCTTCGTTGTTAAGGACGCTGGAACAGTCGATGAGGGCACCCACCTGTTTTAGGTGGGTTCATTTTCGTAACGTGGGGGGTGGTTTTCTTTTGCCGAAAATCACCATTACAGTCCATATGGATTCCCGCTGGCATCCCGACAAGCCATCGACAACATCCCAATATCTGGTAAGCGCGTGATTATCGCTGCGTGCAATTACATGCACCCCCCTTTGTCGAGTATTATGGTTCGGCTATGCCCTTTGCGCATGGCGTTCTTCTGACCTTTTCCTTCGACGCTTGGCGGTTTTTAGATTCATGGCTTCATCCCCGAGCTACATACCGTACCTATGCGTGGCAGCGGCGGCCTTTATCACGACCTTCCTCACGGTCCCCCTGGTCAAGCGCCTGGCAATCAAGCTCGACGCCGTCGACTATCCTTCCAAGCGCCGCATCAACACGAAGCCCATCCCGCGCATGGGCGGCACGGCGGTCTTTTTGGGCCTCGTCGTCGCCTGCATTGTTCACATCCTAGGCACCTGGTACCTGGGCTGGCCGCCCGTTTTGGTGCCTCATCCCCTCTTGCACATCAGCTACCCCATACTTGCGCTTTCTTTTACCGTTATCTTTGCGACCGGCGCGATCGACGACGTCTTTCAGCTCAAGCCCAAGCAAAAGCTGGCCGGCCAGGTCCTCGCCGCGCTCATCGCCTGCGTGGGCGGCCTAAAAATCGGCGTCATCGTCAACCCGTTTGCCCCCGGCGAGATCATGCTCGGCTGGCTCGCTTACCCCATCACCGTGGTCTACCTGGTGGCGTTCACCAACATTATCAACCTCATCGACGGCCTTGACGGCCTGGCGACGGGTATCTGTGGCATCGCATCGTTCACGATGTTCTCGATGGCCGTTCTCTCGGGCCGCATCGATGCCGCCGCGCTCTCCATCGCGTTGTTTGGCGCCTGCTTGGCCTTTTTGCGGTACAACTTCAACCCCGCGAGTATCTTCTTGGGCGACTCGGGTTCGCTGCTGCTGGGCTTTGCGCTCGGCTCCATATCGCTGCTCAACGTGAGCCGCACCGCCGCGCTCACATCGCTCATCATCCCGCTCATCGTGGCCGGCGTGCCCATCATCGACACGTTTAGCGCCATCGTGCGCCGCAAGCGCGCCCACATTAGCATTGGGCAGGCCGACAAGGGCCACATTCACCACCGCCTGATTCAAGAGGGTTACAACCAAAAGCAGGCCGTGCTGCTCATCTACGCCTGGTGCATCATGCTTTCGGCCGGCGCCGCCGCCATCAATCAGGTCGAGGTTCCCATGCGCGTGCTCATCTTTACCGTGCTCGCCATTGGCTCGGCGGCCTTCGCCAAGCACCTGCACCTGTTTGAGCCCGTGCTGCGCCACCATTACAACAAGCGCACGCACGAAGACGAGCTGGTAACCCCCGACGACCCCGCCTTTAAGCAGGAGGAGCAGGCAGCCGAGGAACGTAAGGAAGAGCGCCACCACAAGCTCTAGGGTAAGCTGCCGAGGATGTGCCCAGGCACCGTTGGCCAAGCGCAGCCGCGCCGCGCCCATCGCGCAAGCCGCCTCTCTCCCGCCACTCGCCTGCTTACGCCCCGCCCCTCCAATAAACGCGTTATCATCTTGACCCATGAACATACGTTAGGAGCAATCATGCCAAACGAGAACAGCTACGAAGTCGCGTTGCAAAAGAGCAACGCCATTCGCGAGGGCCTGGCAAAGACGCCCGAGAAGTTCACCATGCTTACCGGTGACCGCCCCACCGGCCGTCTGCACCTGGGCCACTACTTTGGCACCCTCAAGGGCCGCGTTGAATTGCAGAACATGGGCGCCAAGACCAACGTGCTCATCGCCGACTACCAGGTCATCACCGACCGCGACACCACCGAGCACATCCAGGACAACGTGTACAACATGGTCATGGACTACCTTGCCTGCGGTATCGACCCCGACAAGACCATGATCTATGCGCACTCCGCCGTGCCCGCCGCCAACCAGCTCATGCTGCCGTTCCTGTCGCTGGTGTCCGAGGCCGAGCTGGCACGCAACCCCACCGTCAAGGCCGAGATGGAGGCCTCGGGCCATGAGCTTACCGGCCTTCTGCTCACCTACCCGGTGCACCAGGCCTGCGACATCCTGTTCTGCAAGGGCAACGTGGTGCCGGTCGGTCGCGACCAGCTGCCGCACATCGAGCTCACCCGCACCATCGCCCGCCGCTTTAACAACCGCTACGGCAAGGTATTCCCCGAAGTCGACGCGCTGCTGTCCGAGACCCCGCTGCTGCCCGGCCTAGACGGTCGCAAGATGAGCAAGAGCTACGGCAACGCCATCAATATTTCGATGACCGCCGAGGAGACGGCCAAACGCATCAAGAAGAGCCAGACCGACTCCGAGCGCATGATCACGTTCGATCCCGAGAACCGCCCCGGCGTGTCTGGCCTGCTTTCGACAGCCGCCATCTGCACCGGTCGCTCCGAGGTCGAGATTGCCGAGGAGATCGGCATGGGCGGCTCCGGCCAGCTCAAGAAGTACGTGACCGAGGCCGTCAACGAGTACTTCGCACCGATCCGCGAGCGTCGCCAGCGCTACGAGAACGATCTGGACTATGTGAAGGACGTCCTGCATGAGGGCAACCGTCGCGCCAACGAGATTGCCGAGCAGACCCTGGCCGAGGTTCAGGACGCCATGGGCATGGTGTACTAGACCGATTTGCTGGTTTGAGCTTTCGATTGCTATAGGGCGGGCGCTACGGCGTCCGCCCTTTTTGGTGCCCGACCTGTTCGGCTCCGCCCATCGCACTCCCCCGACAAACAGGAACAGGCCCGCCGGCAGTTAGTTGCCAGCGGGCCTGTTCCCGAAGTACACCGTTGAATCGCACAGAGGGGAGGAATGCGAATCAAACTCAACAGGGCAGGCTTTTTCATCGCCTATTGCCTGCTCCGTTGCTGAAACCAATATAGTTCACCGTGGTTTACTTTCTAGCATCAATATGCGCCGCCATACCTTCTCCATAAGTTAGCTCCGGTAAACCTGCAACGGAAAACCGCCACGAAGGGGACAGGCACCTTTGTGGTGGTTTTGGCCACGGCAGAGCCGCTAGAATCCGGCAGGCCAGCGACAGGCGGCCAAGTCGACGTGCATGTCGTCCTTAAACGCCACACCCTCCCCTAGCAAAAGCTCACGTTGAGCATCAGGGCCGCCAAAGGCAAAGCCTTCGCAAATGCGGCCGTCGGCAAACACCACACGATGGCAGGGAATCTGGCCGGGGCGCGGATTACTATGCAGGGCATACCCCACGTACCGCGCACTTCGTGGGCGACCGGCGAGCAGCGCCACCTGACCGTAGGTGGCGACCATCCCCTCGGGAATCTGCTCGACCACCTCGTACACCCGTTCAAAAAAGCCCTCAGACGCCATTGCTCGCTCCCTTCCACCCGGAAAAGCATAAACCACCACAAAGGTGCCTGCCCCCTTTGTGGTGGTTTATGGCAGGTCGGTTAGTTGGCGGGCTGGAAGAAGGCTACGGCTACGGCGCCGGGGCCAACGTGGGTACCGATGGTGGCGCCGATGGTGTGAACGGGCAACTCGCCCTCGGTGTGGCCAGCCCACAGTGCCGCGCTGTCCTCGACATACTTCTTGAGCACCGCATCCGAAAGGCCTGTATAGCCCAGCGCCAGCGGCATGGAAAAGTCGATGCCGCCTGACTTTTCGACCTTTTGGTTCAGCAGGTTGCGGCCGTTCTTGGAACCGCGCGCCTTGCCCAGCTGCACGATAAGGCCGTCCTCGACAGCCACCACGGGCTTCACGTTGAGCAGCGTGCCCACGGCGCCGGCCGCAGCAGATAGACGACCGCCGCGAACCAGGTACTCCAGCGTCTCGAGCAGGCCGATGACGACCACGCGGTCACGGACGGCCTCGACGGCCGCCGCGATCTGGGCCGCACTACGGCCCTCGTCCACCAGGCGCAGGGCATACTCGACCAGGACACGCTCACCCAGAGTGACGTTGTTGCTATCCACCACGTACACGTCGCCGCCCGGCGCCTCGGCAAGTGCGGTACGGGCACTCTGATTGGTGCCCGAAAGCTTAGCGCCCACGGTAATAATCACAGCCTCATCGCCGGCCTCACGCGCCTCGGCAATAGCCTGCGAAAACGCGTACGGGTTGACCTGGCCGGTCTTGGGCAGCTCATCGCGCTCCACGAGCATCTCGTAAAAGCGCTGGTGATCGATGTCGACACCATCCATGTACACATCGGTGCCAAAGGTGACGGACAGCGGCAGAACACGCAGAGCGGGGTGCTCAGCCGGCGACATATCGCTCGCGGAATCGGTAATAATACGAATGGACATAGCGAATCCTTTCTTGCGCGGACCTCGCGCGGGGAATTTTGACAGCAATGCCCCGGCACGGTATACGCGCTCAAACGGGACTATGCAGTTGTTAATTGGAAGCAAATGCCTTGGCGGCCTTAGATCTCGCGCAGGGTGTTGAGAATCGTGCGCAGCGACGCATACATCTGCTCGCGCTGCTCCACACCCATAGCCTTTCCGGTGGTATCGAGCACCTCGCGAATGATGCGGTCCGCCTCGCTCATGCTCTCGCCGCCCAGAGCGGTCAGGCGCACCGGAGCACGATACTTAACGGCGGCATCGCCCGAATCATCGACCTCGACGTAGCCACCCTCCTCCAGATGCGCGAGCGTACGCGAGACGGCGGCGCGGGTCACGCCTGCCATGCGAGCCAGGTCGGCGCCAGTCAGGCCGTCCTTGCTGCGCTCAAGATAGTACAGGCACATAACGTCGGAGCCCTTGAGACCCAGCCTTGCGCCCTCAGACGTCTTAATGCGCTGGATCTCCTTGTAGAGTCCGCTGATCAGTCCGACAAAGTCCTCGAAACGTGTCTCGTCGCTCTGCTGCATGGGAGACGACCGCCTTTCGCTTGCATAATGCTAACGGGTAAACATCTTAGTCGCATAAGGCGACACCCGTACCCAAATACCCCATTTGTTAACCCATCAACATAAAAACCACCACAAAGGGGACAGGCACCTTTGTGGTGGTTTTGACCGGCGAACATGATCCGCAGACGCCGCTACAGCTCCACACAGGGATTGTCGCGGGTCACAAGCGTCTTAACGACAACCGTCGCTCCCAGATAACGCTCGAGCAACTCGGCGAGACGATCAACGGCAGCCTGGCATTCCCCCATCCGCTCGGGCTCCACGCACTCAATCGCCAGGAACGCATCGGCCGAATCATCGGACAGGGCCGTTCGAACGCCGTCGCGCCAGTTCCAGCAGCGGCACACGGCGCCCGCATCATCGATGTAGGCGAGCTCGCCGGGCAGCGTCGGATCGTCCGTCTCCTCGCCAAGCGGCAAAAACGCATCGCCACCGTCGGTCACCTTCAGGCGAAGGTCTCCCTCGATCGCATGCAGATCCTCGCCTCCCACGGGCAGCGCGTAGGTCAGCGACACCGTGTTGTAAATATCCACCGCGGGCGTAATGTGGCCCACCGGCTTGCCTTTGAGCACGCGTTTGAGCAAGTTCTCGATCGAGCAGCGCGCGCCTTTCTTGGTCTTGAACAGACGATAGGCCTCGCGCCATGCCTTGACCGGTGCGTTCTCGCTGATAGTGTCGCTGGTCAGATGACGCTCCGCATCGATATTGGCGCGGTCGAGCAACGCCGCAATCGCATCCACGTCCTCTTGAGGAATCTGAGCCGTGGGCTTCATGCCCTCCACGACCACAACACCGACCGCTGCCTGCGGAAACAGCTCCCAGAATGAATCCTCGGCAATAAAGCTCTTCATACGCTCTCCCTTCATTGTGCGCGCCCGAGCGAGGGCGCCTAAACAAAAAGCGCCCTTACAACGGCCACCTTCAAAGTCCTACGGTGCCGTCACAAGAACGCTTGCGCTGTCCCCATCCGGAGAAGGGGACGATATGTCAGGCGTATTGTAACCCGAGTCATCCACGCGAGCAAAACCACCACAAAGGTGCCTGTCCCCTTTGTGGTGGATATGGACTCACGGCGACGCTAGTGGCGGAGTCCCAGCAGGCCGCGGCCGCGATGACGGGCCTCGGCGGACACCTGGGCGTGCGGGCCGGCGGCTTTGACGGACTCGGGCAGGTGAGAGTACTTCTTCTCGAAGTTCTCCTCAAACATCACCGCCAGGTTGTGCGCGGCCTCGTCGTAGCGCGCGGTGCTCTGCCAGTATTGGCGCGGCACCAGGATGCCATCGGGCACGCCGTGGCACGTCGTGGGAATGTCGACGTTAAAGATGTCGTCGTGAACGAACTCGCTGTCCTCGATGGTGCCGTCGAGGGCGCGCGCAACCAGCGAGCGCGTGTAGGCCAGCTCGATGCGATGACCCACGCCGTAGCCGCCGCCGATCCAGCCGGTGTTGACCAGGTAGACGCGCGTGCGGCCGTCGGCGATGCGCTCGCCGAGCATCTTGGCGTAAACCATGGGGTCGAGTGGCATAAACGGCTCGCCGAACAGCGAAGAGAACGTGGGCGTGGGCTCGGTGACGCCGACCTCGGTGCCGGGAATCTTAGCCGTAAAGCCCGTCACAAAGTGGTACATGGCGGCGTCGGCCGTCAGACGCGAGATGGGCGGCAGCACGCCAAAAGCGTCGCAAGTCAGGAACAGCACGACACTCGGAGTGGTGCCCATGCCCTTAGTCCACGCGTTAGGAATGTGCTCCACGGGATAGGCCACGCGCGTGTTGTGCGTGATCGAGATGTCATCGTAGTTGGGCTTGCGGTTCTCGTCGAGCACCACGTTTTCGCAGATCGCGCCAAAGCGGACGGCGTTGAAGATCTCGGGCTCGTGGAAGGCGTCCAGGCCCTCGCATTTGGCGTAGCAGCCACCCTCGATGTTGAAGATGCCCATGTCGGACCAACCGTGCTCGTCGTCGCCAATCAGCAGGCGCGTGGGATTGGCCGAAAGCGTGGTCTTGCCGGTGCCGGACAGACCAAAGAACACGGCGGTCTCGTGCGTGACGGGATCCATGCTGGCCGAGCAGTGCATGGGCAGCACGTCGTCCTCGACGGGCAGCAGATAGTTCATGACGCTAAAGATCGACTTTTTAATCTCGCCGGAGTAGCCGGTGCCGGCGACCAGAATCACGCGTTCCTGGAAGTTGATGACCACGGCAGCGCTGGAGTTGAGGCCCTTGATGGCGGGATCGCACTGGTAGCCAGGTGCGGCGAGCACGCAAAAGTCCGGCTCGCCGGTGCGCGCGATTTCGCGGGCAAGCGGGCGGGCGAGCATCTGCTTAATAAAGAGCGCCTGGCTGGCACGCTCGCAGGCAACGAGCAATCGACGCGTGTGGTTGCGGTCGGCGCCTGCCATGCCGCGGGTGACGAACACGTCGCGCTCGTTGAGATAGTCGACGATGCCGGCCTTGATGGCCTCATAGCTCTCGACGGACAGCGGGCGATTGACGGCGCCCCAGGCAATCTTGTCGTGAACATCGGGGGTGTCAACGATAAAGCGATCGTTGGGAGAACGACCAGTGCGCTCCCCCGTCTCAATCACCAGCGCGCCGTTGGATGCCATGCGGCCTTCTTCGCGGCGGATAGCGTGCTCGACGAGCTCCGCGGCGGGTAGATCGACCAGCAGACGGGGCTGATTCTCGGCGGGATCTTCAACGAGCGTAATACCAAAGTTGGACAAAACTTCTGCAGGGGTAACACCAGGCATGGGGCCTCCTTTAAAAACGCGACACATGGACGCGGCGCGCACTTTACTCACGTAAAGCCCGTTGTACCCGATATGCAAAAACGTTTTTGCGGCAAGGGTGGCAAGCCCGCCCAACGGTCAAAAATCGCAGGCAAGCGGCCTAGTCATTGGGGACGTTTTTAAACGACTAGTCATTGGGGACACTCTTGAACAGGCAATATTCAAGGAGTGTCCTCGGATGCCGGCACTTAGGGACGTTCCCAAAGTGCCGGCACATAAGGAACGTCCCTAAGTGCCGACTACTGAATGGCGCCGCCATTTATTGAACAACCTGTTCAAAAACACGAATGGATACCACCGCGACTATACTAGAGCGCAGCAATAGAAAGGACCCCGCTTTGAGCATCACGCCCCTCGATAGCATTCGCCGCGCCATCGCCCGCCGCAACGGCATCTCCAACCCCGCTGCATCGAAAGACGGCGCCGCGAAGGCCCAGGGCGGCCGCATCGAGAACGGCCTCTTCCCTGCCTCCCACACGGCCGAAGAGCTCGCACGCATCCAGGAGCTGAGTCAGCGCAACGCCGACGGGCCCGATAGCAGCCAGGCCACGCGCCGTCGCCGCGAGCGCGATCGCCAGCCCGGCCCCGTCCGCCGCATGGTCAACGCTTGGTGGAACCGCCTGCTCGGCGCCGTCTACGGCGGCGGCTTCTCCATGCAGGAAGCGGAATACGAGGAGCACGCCACCAGTCGCGACTATCTTTGGAACACCCTCGGTACCGCCGTGTGGGGCTTGGCGTTTCCGCTGCTCACCATCGTGTCTACGCAGCTCGTGGGCGCCGAAGAAGCCGGCAAGTTCTCCATCGCCTTTGTCACCGGCACGCTCATCATGATCGCATGCAACTACGGCGTGCGCAATTTCCAGGTCTCAGACATCGACGAAAAGACGTCCTTTGCCTCCTACCAGCTCAACCGCTGGCTTTGTGGAGCGCTCGCCCTAGGCTGCGGCTTCATGTACAGCAGCGCCCGCGGCTATGATGCGCAGATGGCGACGATCGGCCTGGGCGTCTACCTGTATAAGGTCATCGACGGCGTCGCCGACGTGTACGAAGGCCGCCTGCAGCAGGCCGACAAACTCTACTTGGCTGGAATGAGCCAAACGCTACGCTCCGTCGGCGTCATCGCGGTCTTTAGCGTGGCGCTGTTCCTCACGCGCAGCATGCCCATCGCGGCCATGGCCATGGGTGTCACCGCGATCGCCTCGCTCGTGCTGGTCACCGCGCCGCTCGCCCTGCTCGAGACCGAAAAATCGCGCCACGTGAGCCTGCGCGAGGTCGGCCACCTGTTTGTCCAGTGCGCCCCGCTCTTTGGTGCACTGTTCCTGTTCAACCTTATTGAGAGCATGCCCAAGTTTGTGATGGAAGGCACGCTGGCATACAAATATCAGCTGTACTTTAATGCCCTGTTCTTTCCGGCGCAGGCTATTTTGCTGAGCATTGGATTTATCTATAAACCGCAGCTCCTGCGCTTGTCGAGCATTTGGGCTAATCCTCGCAAGCGTCGTCGCTTTGACCTGATTATTGTTGCCGTTATGGCGCTGATCGTGGTCATCACCGGCGTGTGCGCCGTATTTATGGCAGGTCCCGGTATTCCCCTCATGAGCTTTATGTACGGCCTCAGCTTTGAGCGCTACCGTACGCTGGCGTTGCTGATGGTCGTCGCCGGCGGCGTCACCGCGGCCATCGACTTTATCTACGCCATCATCACGGTGCTGCGCCATGCCGGCGACGTCACCAAGATCTACCTGATTTGCTTCGCCGTAAGCGTGGTGCTGCCGGTGATCCTGATTAAGCTGCTGGGTCTGATGGGCGCTGTGGTGAGCTACCTAGCCATCATGGTCCTACTCCTGGTGCTGCTGATAATCGAGTACGCCCACATCCGCCAACGCATCGAACGCGACCGCAACCCATACGGCGCCTAATTAGCTGCCCGGTCACCGGAATTTGCGATGGAATCACCCCGTCTGGGGTCTCGTTGCGGACAATATTCATCACGCAAAACTAAGTGAGTAGACTTTTACCGAATCCCCGACCACACCAACAGAGCACAAGTCTGTGACCTGCGGTTTTATTGAGGCAAATATGTTGGGTGCTCGGCATTTCCAAAAAAGTCTACTCACTTAGCCAGCGGGCAGCCAAAAAAGAACCGCCGCGACGTCGTTTGACTCCGCTGCGACGGTTTTTCGAGCATTTTCGCGCTGTCGAGGACGCAGACGCTCCTCATTTCTAGCGCTTACCGAGCAAGAAGGCGCTACTCTCCGAAAGTAGTCAAAAAAGCCCCGTCCCAAATTAGCTACGGTAGATCGGCGGAACAAGGTTATTCGCCCGGGTTGATGTTCGCGTAGAACTCCGCCCCATCATCGAGCCGCAGGATGCCCACGCGACCGAACTCGGAGCCGGTGGCGGCGGCGCAGTCGATGTCGATGCGATCGGGCACACCGGCAGTGTCCTCGCCGCCCAAGCGCACGATCTGCCCTCGTCCCGATTCCTCATCGAGCCCCGCAAGACCACCGACCTCGCAATAACGCCCGAGCGACACCGTTGGCGTGTGGCCACTCACCACGACCGGACCCTTGCCCTCGGCAGAAAGCAGCCCCGTCGGGGCATCCCAATAGCCATGGCGAATCCAGAGCAAGTCATCGGACGACTGTACGGCGAGCATTTGCTGCAGCAGCTCGCGATCGGCATCGACCGCTCCCCTGCCGTCGCCGCAATCGACACCATGCTCAAGCAAAAACGCACGCGCCGCCTCGGTCTGAATGCCGGCGTGCACCAGCAGGTACGGCCGCTCGGCAGTCTCGACCACCGCGTAGAGCGGCAGCGCGGCCATCCATCGCACGAGCTCCTCGTATGCCTCAAATTCCATGTCGTTGAGCTGCTCGCGCGTCGTCCAGCCACCGTTGATATCCCAGGTCTCGGCATCGAGCGGATCCTGGCCAATGATGGCATCGAGCATGATCTGCTCGTGATTACCCTTGAGCACGTGGGCGTTGGGCAGCGAACGCACGAGCTTAATAACGCCGACCGGATCGGGCCCGCGATCGATCATGTCGCCCAGCACGTACAGCGTGTCGTCGGACGTCAACGAGATCTTAGACAGGGCCTCGTCAAGCGCACGCACGTGCCCGTGAGCATCAGATGTCACATAGATCGCCATGGTACGCCTCTCCTTGCATTGCGGCCTAAGCCCGGCGCCGCAACTAAAACTTCAAGTTGAACTTAAACGTTACCCATTGTACTCCGTTGCAATAAAGCTGGAAAGGGTTTCCGTGCAGAGGCAAAGACGGCAGCCGTCTATGACGGTATCGCGCATGCCCGCAATCCAACCCCATAAACCCACCATCTTTGGGTACAAATAACCGCAGACAACTGACCGTGCCA
>CBCSNQ010000002.1:0-57597 GCA_965141565.1 uncultured Collinsella sp.
AGGTCTTCGACCACAGCCCCGAGGTTCGTCGCTACATGGGCATCGAGCAGTACTAATATACCGGGAATAACCTCTCACGACGGGGTCTGCGCTGCGCGCGGGCCCCGTTTTGCGTTGTGGCGGCCGGATTCGTGTCTGCGCGAAAACGAAGGTGAATACTTTTCCGCGAAGTGAACGACCTATTTTGGACCCCCGAAGCATCCACACTTTTTGACGCCAAAACTGCAGGAAAAACTTGGCGAAACCGCAGGAAACGGCGTCTGAAAAGTGTCGATGCTTCGGGGGCTCGTTTTTGCTCGTTCACTTCGCGGAAAAGTATTCACCTTCGATTCGCAAGGGCGCTGCGTGAGCCAAAAAAGCGGGCCGCGCCGGGGATTTCCGGCGCGGCCCGCTTAGTATCGCGCTTCGATTCGCAAGGTTGCGGCAGCCAGCGGCCTACTTTGCGTCGTAGGCCTCGGCGTCCCACCAGTCGAGCTGGGCGATGTTGTCGCGGATGTGCTGGCAGCTCTTGTGGAAGCCCTCGAGCTCGTGCTCGGACAGGTCGAGCGTGTAGACTTCCTCGACGCCCTCGGCGCCGATCACGCACGGCAGGGATGTGAAGATGCCCTCCTCGCCATACTGGCCGGTCATGAGCGTGGAGGCGGAAAGCACGGCGTGCTCGTTGTGTAGCACGGCGGCGCAGACGCGCGCGGCGGAGTTGGCGACGGCGTACTCGGTGCACTGCTTGCCCTGGTAAGTTACGTAGCCGCCCTTGCGTGCGAGCTCCTCGACCTCCATGTGGTCAAAGGCGTACTTGTCGGGGTTCTCGGCCTGAAGCTCGTTGAGGCTCTTGCCGGCGATGGTTGCAGCCTTAAAGGCGGCCAGCTGGCTAAAGCCGTGCTCGCCGATCATGTAGGCGTCGATGGACTTGGGGCTCACGCCGACCTTCTTGGAAATCTCGGTGCGCAGGCGGGCGGAATCCAGGCCGCAGCCCGAGCCGATGATCTTCTTGGGATCGTAGCCGGTCAGATGCCACAGCTCGGTGCACACGACGTCGCAGGGGTTGGAGATGCTTACGAGGATGCCGTCGAAGCCGGCGTCGACGATGCGCTTGGCAAAGGTGCGGGCGGCGTCGGTGGTAAAGAACAGCTCGCCGTCGCGGTTGCCGGCGGCCAGCGCGACCTTACCGGCAGCGTTGACGATGACGTCGCAGCAGGCCAGCTCCTCGTAGTGGTCGTAGCAGTTGACGATCTTGGTGTTATACGGGACAAACGAAAGGGAGTCGCGCAGGTCCTGGACCTCGGACGTCACCTTGGCCTCGTTGATATCGCACAGGTACAGCTCATCGGCAATGCCCTGCATGAGCAGGCTGTTGGCGACATGTGCTCCTACGTGGCCCTGGCCGACCACACCGATCTTACGCGTCTGGTACATATATGTATCCTTTCGGCCGAGTTTTTCGCGTCGAACCATTGTAGCGTCCAGCTGCCACTTTGCTAGGCTAAAGCGCCGCAGATTTTTGGGACATGCCTTAATCTCTACTTTTGGAGTGATTTGGGCCGCTGACGGCATCGCTGGGCGATGTGCTCGCGCGGATAGGGCTGCTCGTTGTACCATAGCTGCAACTGACTCGTAAGGAGCATCCATGCCCATTCGCATTCCCGACGCCCTCCCTGCCGCCGCGCAGCTCGAGAGCGAGAACATCTTTGTCATGACCGAGTACCGCGCGCTGCACCAGGACATCCGCCCGCTGCGCGTGCTCATCCTCAACCTCATGCCCACCAAGATCGCCACCGAGACGCAAATCATGCGCAAGCTCTCCAACACGCCGCTGCAGGTGGAGGTGGACCTGCTGCGCACCAAGACGCACGAGGCCACGCACGTAAGCGCCGGTCACCTGGAGACGTTCTACCGCACGTTCGACGACATCCGCGACATCCACTACGACGGCCTGATCATCACGGGTGCGCCGGTGGAGCAGATGCCGTTCGAGGAGGTCGACTACTGGCCCGAGCTCTGCCAGATCATGGATTGGTCCACCACGCACGTGCACTCTACGCTGCACATTTGTTGGGGCGCGCAGGCCGGCCTGTACCATCATTACGGTATCCAGAAGCACGACCTGCCGGCAAAGGCGAGCGGCGTGTTCGAGCATTATCTGGTGAAGCCGCAAAGCCCGCTGGTTCGCGGCTTTGACGACCGTTTCTATGCCGTGCATTCGCGCAACACCGATGTGCGCCGTGAGGACGTGGAGGCCGAGCCTCAGCTTGAGGTCGTGGCCGTGTCCGACGAGGTGGGCCTGTACATCGTTAAGTCGACCGACAGCCGCCGCTTCTTTGTCTTTGGCCATCCCGAGTACGATACCGACACGCTGCGTCTGGAGTACGAGCGCGACGTGAAGCGCGGGCTCAGCCCTCAGGTGCCGGCGCATTACTTCCCGAACGACGACCCCACCGTCGAGCCGCGCAACGTCTGGCGCAGCCAGGCTCAGTTGCTCTACACCAACTGGCTCAACTACTACGTCTACCAGACCACGCCCTACGACCTGGCCCGCGCCGGCGAGGAGCACTAGGCTGTCGGGAGGTACGCTGGCATTTAGGCGCTGACGATGTTGGGCAGCGACAGATCGTGGGCGTCGGTGGGAACGTGGTCGACACGCTGTTCGTCAAAGGCGATGCCGACGATTTGGCATGCGGGCGAGAGCATGGGCAGGTAGCGGTCGTAGCAGCCTCCGCCGTAGCCCAGGCGCGCGCCGGTGCGGTCGAAAGCTACGAGCGGCACGACGATCATGTCGAGTGCTTCGGCAGACACGATAGGAAAGCGGCTGCTGTCGATGTCCGTAGCCGCGAAGGCCCGCGTGGGATGAGCGATAAACGGGGCCTCGGACGCATCGCCGGCAGAGACTGCCCGCATGCACATGCGCTGGCCACAAGCCATGGCGTCTGTTGCCGAGAGCATGCGCGGATAGGCTACGCGCCAGCCGCGTTTGGCGGCCGCAGCGGCAAACGCGGCTGGGTCGACCTCGGAACCCATCGCGGCATAGACGGCAACGGTGTGCAGCGCCGCGGCATCCAAGCGCCCCAACAACTTAACAAGCCGCGCGCATACAACAGCAGACTTTGCCGCCCGCACATCCAAATCAATAGCATTGCGCCGGGCAATCACCGCCCGCCGCAACTCAGTCTTATCCATCCCAGCCTCCTCTAGCAAACCTGCCAAAAAGGGACAGGTTTATTTTGGCAGGTTTTTTCTGGGCAAACGCGATATGGGCAGTAAAGCCACCGCAAATATGCCTGTGAACTGCGCCCTTTGTGGTTGTTTGGGCCTATGCGTTAATGCTATAACGCCGCGGCGATTGCTTCAGTCACAAACTTATTGAGTGACTCACCCTTCTTTGCCGCCGCCAGCGCTGCTTGCTTGTGGAGCTCGGAGCCCGTTCTTACGTTGAACGAGCCCTTAAAAGCTCGCTCGGGTTCCTTGCCCTTCTCGGCGCAAAACTCAAGGTAATCGTCGACGGTGTCGTGGAAGCATTGCTCCACTTCTTCAACCGTGGAGCCTTCAAATACGATTGCGTCCCTAATGCCGGTGACCATACCTGTGAGCACATGCTGTTCGGCATCGAACTCGACTGGGGCGAAATAACCCTTGTATGCCAAAACGTTACTCATGACTACCTCCGACATCTTGCAGAAATCGAACGATGTTTCGAATGGTCCCCGCTGTCAATTCGTCAGATGGATGTGGCGCGTGCATTACGAACATCCTGCCATCCGATGGCCTGTAGAAGCGAACGCGCGATCCGGATGTCTTGCCTTTGTTGTCCATTTCAAAGCCATATGAAGCCATGACTTTTAAAAAATCGGTATACCGATACGTCGAAGGGCAGCTACGCAGTTGGGCGATGAGTTTATCGGTCCGTGTCATCCCGCCTCACATTCTGCAACTATATTCTAGTTGCAATTTTAGTCCGATGCAAGCATCCCTACTATAGAACATGTGTACGTATAGAACAAGTGTTTGAACCAACACAAAGGCACCTGTGAGCTGTGCCCCTTTGCGGTGGCTTGGGCTGAATGTTGCGCAACAAGGGCTGCATTTTTGGGTTTACCTTCATGGTGGAAGGAATGAACCGAAAGGAGCCCGTCATGTTTTGTCG
This sequence comes from uncultured Collinsella sp., assembly GCA_965141565.1. Classification (GTDB taxonomy): domain Bacteria; phylum Actinomycetota; class Coriobacteriia; order Coriobacteriales; family Coriobacteriaceae; genus Collinsella. The sequence goes on from CBCSNQ010000002.1 coordinate 4,136, forward strand.
CTCGTGTGGCACGCCGCTTGTCGACGACGCCCTCTTTTGCCCCGTATGCGGCGCGCCCGTAGCACCCGACCAGGTCGCGGCCACGCAGCAACCCCAGCCTGCCACGCCCGCTCCTGGGCAATACGTGCCCGTGCAGCAGCCCGTGCGGCGCAAGCGTTCCAAGAAGCCCCTCATCGCCCTTGCCGCGGTGCTTGCCGTGGCAAGGGCATCGGCGGCGGTGCGCTGTTCTACTTTACGCAGATCGCGACCACGCCTATCGACGAGAAAATCTTTCCGGACAGCGGCATGCGTGCGCTTGTCTCGACCAAGTACGACACTAACGGTGACGGCCGTATCTCACGCGACGAGGCCAAGGCGGTGACGTCGATCGAGCTGGACGGCGTTACGTCAACGCAGGGTCTGGGCAAGGTGTTCCCCAACGTTACCAGTGTGGAATACGGTGGGGATAAACTCGTCAACCTGGACCTCTCGGGCTGCGGCGACCTTAAGACCGTCGAGCTTAACTCGGCGAGCAACGTCACCGTCGTTAACCTGGACGGTTGCGACAACATCGAGAAGCTCGACCTTTCAAATGCCGGGGAGCTCAAAAGCGTCGATCTTTCGGGTAAAAAGAAGCTCGCCACGTTGGCACTGCCGCAGGATACGAAGGTTAGCGGCATTAAGGACACGCAGCTCGACGAGCTGTGGCTGCCGGTGTCCTATGAAGGCACCGATAAATCGGACCAGTACGGCGATATCTACGAGATCGAGCGCGATGAAAACGGCTACGTCACGGGCTTCACGTCTGCCGTCAAGCAAGGTGGCGGTGTAAGCTACAGCGTCGAGCACGATGAGTCGCATCGCATTTCGGAGATTGAGGAAGATCTGGCGGGCGGTTACGAGAACGTCAACACGTTTACGTACGACGCCGACGGTAACGTCACGCGCATCGACTGCGATGCCGACATGAGCGATTCGTCGAGCACCACGACGTTTACCTACGACGCGGACGGAAACCTGATCAACAAGACGACCCATGCGGGTTACGGCGAGAGCGCGAGCACGTATGTCTACCAGGACGGCAACATGGTGACCAACACCGATACCAGCCCGGCCAATCCTCGGACGGTCGTGTATTCGTACGGATACGACAAGGATCGCGTGACGTCCTTTACGCTGGACTGCCAGGGCGACACGGTGGGAACTACGTGGACGATTACCGCGGGCTACGAGTATGGCAAGGACGGCAACATTTCGCGTATCTCGCCTGTGGCATATGACTCGCACGGCAACGACTACGGCTCGCTGAACTCGTACGCAGCGGTGGATTATTCGTACAGCGACGGAAAGCTCGACAGGATCGATTCCGAGCGCGGCGGCTATGCGGAGTTCTATTACGACGAGTACGGCAACCTGACGTCGGTCGACGAGTATGCCGGACGCGGTTCGGATGCCGAGTTTGAGTTTGAGCACGAGGTCGAGTACCAGCGCTACTTCTGCAACAAGCACGAGAAGAACAAGCCGGAGGAGTGGATTCGTCTGGATGCAGAGTACGACGTCGACCAGGGTAGCTGGAGCAACGACTCCGATTATGGTCGTGAGTGCTTTGCAACCATGTACGAGCTCAATCCGTTAGAGGCCAGGCTGAACCCGTTTATCAAGTAGCGGCCCACTCGCAAACCACCACAAAGGTGCCTGTCCCCTTTGTGGTGGTTTTGCTTGACTGTGGCTAGGCCAGCAGGTCGACGACGTTAAAGCCGGCGTTGCTCTTGGCGATGACGTCGCGGCCGCCAAAGACGCAGGTGGGCGACGCGGCTGCGATGCGCGTCACGTCGGCGCCGAGCGAGCGCAGCTCACCTGGCGTGGCGGCGAGCATCTGAGCGCGACGCTCCTCGCGCGCGTGCGGATCGAGCCCAGCCAGATAGGTCGTATTGCGGCGCTTGGTGAGCGCGTACGACTTCACGGGCGCGTCCATGCCGCTCACACAGCTTACGATAAAGCCCTCGAAGGCGGCCTCGTCGGGCTCAAAGCTGCCGAGCCATGCACCGGCGCGTTCCACGCGCTCAATCGAAGGATCGACCGCCGGGTCGCGGTAGGTGTAGAACGCCGCCTGACGCTCGCCTGCCGCGCGGAATCCGCAGCCGTACGCACCGCCCTTCACGCGGATCTCGTTCCACAGGTAGTCGTAGGAGAGCGCGTTGGCGGCAACCGCCCAGGTGCCCGTCACGTTAAGCCCCAAGCGACGCGGGTCGCACGCGCTTGCCGCAAAGCAGATGTCGCTGGGGATGACGAAAGCCTCGTGACGGTCGCACGGCGCCGGCACCACGAGCGCGTTGCGGCCGGCATCGGCGCCGTCGCCCGCGCCAAGCCCCAGGTCGCCCGCGGCGTCCCAGTACGCGTCAAAGTCCTCATCGCTGCCGGTAAAGCTCGCCAGGCAGCCGTCGGCCACAAAGATGCGGCCTGCCAGCGCGGCAAGCTTGGCACGCAGCCCGTCCAGGCGCTCGTCAAAGTGCTCGAGCAGATCGCGCAGGAACAGATAGAAGTCCACGCCCGAAAGCTGCTCGCGAACCACGGCCGAAGGCGAGCTGTAGCTCATCGCGCGACCCAGCGCCGCCGAGTGTCCGTTGTTGATAAAGCCCTGCTCAAGCCCAATGCGAATCTGCGTGAGTACGTCGCGCACGCGGTCGGCGTCGGCATCGAGCAACAGCGTGCTCGACCACACCTCGCGCGGCAGACTCGCCAGCGCGTCGATCTTTTCGGACAGGGCGCCGGCGCTCACCAGCAGGTAGGGGCGCACGCCGTCCACGTCGGGCTGCGTCATGACCTCGGTCGTAAAGCTCAAAAAGCCCAGCTTGCCGGCGAGCAGGTTGTCGAGTTCCTCGGCTGAATGCTCGCGCGTGGGCAGCTGCTTGAGCAGGCGGCAGAGCAGTGTCACGTAGGGCAGGTCCTCAAACGCGACGCAGCTCAGGTCGAAGTACTGCATGGCGTAGGCCAGACGGTTGGTGGGGATGCCGTGGCGCAGGCAGGGGATGGGCGCGGTCGTGTCCACAACGAGCGGCGGCTCGGGGCGCGCCTCGCCAATGTCGGATACACGCAGGCGCGGCAGCGTGGCCTTGTCCTCGGGCGTGTCCTCCGCCTCCTGCGCGGCACGCAGCGCGGCCGTGCGCTCGACCACGTCCGCCAGCTCGGCATCGGTCATGGCGTCGCGCTTGGTAGCCAGCTCGGCAGCTTCGGCGCCCTCCGCACCCTCGGCAGCGTCTACCGGAACCAGCTCGACCAGCGCCATGTGGTCGCTTTCCAGCACCAGCTCGCGCAGCAGGTCCTCAAAGTAGCTGCCGTCCAGCTCGCCGCGCAGCTCCTCATACACCGGGCCGTACTTGAGCGCCAGCGTCGCGGCGTCGTCATCGTAGAGCCAGGTGCTCAGCGCGTCGCACGCAATGGCCACGCCGTCGGCGATACCGTAGTCGCGCTGGCGCAGGTCGTATTCGTTGCTGCTGATGATGGCTTCCAGGCGCTCGCGCGGAACGCCGTGCTCGCACAGGTCGCGGCAGGCGTCCTGGAACACGCGGCGCAGCTCGCGCGCTACGCCGGGCTGCGCGTTTTGCAGCATGATGAGCTCGTAGGGCTGCAGACTCTCGGCCGCGGTGTAGCTCACCACGTTGCCGCCCAGGCCGGCGGCCAGAATGGCCTTCTTAACCGGCGCTTCGTTGGAGCCCAGCAGTGCCTCGAACAGGATGTCCGCCGCGATCGTGCGCTTGCGGTCGAGCGCGCTGCCCAGCACAAGACCCAGGCCCACCAGGGCGTTCTCGGGCGTGGTGGCCATCTCGACGCGCTTATACTCGCAGGTCACAGGCGCCTGCACGTCCAGCGGATTGGGCGCCAGCGTGGACGGGTCCTCGCCGGCGGCAACGGCAGCGTCCATGCGGCGGCTCGCGGCACTCGGCTGCGACAGATAGCGCTCGTCCAAAAAGGCCAGCGCGCGGTCCGCATCTAGGTCGCCGTAGAGCGTTATATAAGAGTTGGAAGGATTGTAGTGGCGCGCGTGCGTATCCAGGAACTGCTCGTAGGTGAGCGCAGGGATCGCGCGCGGGTCGCCGCCGCTCTCGTGCGCATAGGCGGTGTCGGGATAGAGCGCGGCGTTGACGGCGTCGTCCAGCACGCTCATGGGGTCGGACAGCGCGCCCTTCATCTCGTTGAACACTACGCCGTTATAGCGCAGTGTGCCCTTGCGCAGGCTCGCGGAGCTGTCGTCGCCCTCGCTCTCGGCGCCCTCCGGCAGGTTCAGCTCGTAGTGCCAGCCCTCCTGCTCAAAAATGGTGGGCTTGGTGTAGATGGCCGGGTTGAACACCGCGTCCAGGTACACGTCCATCAGGTTGTACAGATCCTGCTCGTTGGTGGTGGCAACGGGGTAGATGGTTTTGTCGGGGTAGGTCATGGCGTTGAGGAACGTCTGCATGGAGCTCTTGATCAGGTCGACAAACGGCTCCTTGACGGGGAACTTGGCCGATCCGCACAGCACCGAGTGCTCAAGAATATGGAACACACCGGTGGAATCGGCCGGCGGCGTCTTAAAGCCAATGGCAAAGGCCTTGTTTTCGTCGTCGCACGCCAGGTACAGCAGGCGAGCGCCCGATGCGGTGTGGCGCAGCACGTAGGCGTCCGAGTCGAGCTCGGGCACGGTCTCGCAGCGCTCGACGGCAAAACCGTGGCAGGTAGTGCCGGGTGCCAGCAGTGCGGCGGCAGCAGCGCGCGGGTCGGTTGAGGTGGTGGGCATATGCAGTCTCCTTTGACGCCCCAGCGGGGACGAATCGAGTCGAATCCTCGAGAGTATACCCATATGGGGCCGCGGCTCTGCGGCGAACTGGAGACGATGCCAGCGGATTGGGCATAGGCCCCGCGTGCCCGCCGAATGAGCGTGGATTTTCGGATGAAATAATCCGTCGCAGGTCCAAATGCCGTCCAATTATCCACTCCCGCACACCTTTCGTCTCCAACCGTGAGATGAGAGATAGACGAGAGACGTATACGAAAGATGGCTGTACAGCAAAGAGCCAAACAATTAATAGTGCTGTTTGGTTGGTGATTGTTTTTTCAGTAAAAACACTTACGAATAAAGCAAGTTGCAAACAGCTGCCCCCTTATTTCGTGCTCATTTTTAAGGCGAGAAATTGCCGCCATATGATCGGACGAGTTTCAACGATTGCGATTTAGTATTTGGCGCGGATGCGGTCGATTCCGATGAAACGCTAGTTGACCACGCGGTAGATTGTGCTTTCTCCCAGACGCCCCGGCAATGCGCAATAAGCCAGATAACGAAGCGATTGCCGGCGCGTCTATCCATAGGGAATTCCGGGAAAGCTTCTGCGGACAGTCAAAAGATTCGTCGGCCCCAAGCGGATTAAAGGTATTTGCATAAGACGTCATTTAACTAGAGACGATGCATATTGAATCGTTCAATGAACTTGCACGCTGTGTCCAACAACGCCGATTGTTGTTTTAAGGGGCTTGATGAAAGAACAGGACCAAAATAGTACTTGCATAGTTAGTTATATAAAGTATTATAACGTTATGGGATGAATGAAGGGTTCATCTAAGTGAGTTAGGAGTAAGGGATGTTCAATTTCGATGAGCCTCGTTACGAGAAGGTTGTGAGCGATGCCCTCGCTCTCCGTCCTCAGATTGAGGCTGCCGTGGACAAGGTCTGCGAGCAGGGTTATTCCAACATCTTCTTCATCGGCTGCGGCGGCACCTGGGCCCACACGCTCCCGATGAAGTACTGGGTCGAGACCACCACGGCCGACGTCGACGTCCACTGCGAGATCGCCGCCGAGTTCCTCGCATGCCCGCCCAAGGCCTTCAACAAGGACTCGGTCTGCGTCTTCTCCACCCGCACCGGCACCACCCCCGAGATCATCGAGGCCGCCAAGTTCTGCCAGGAGCAGGGCGCCCGCACGCTGATGTACGTCTCCAACGACAACACCCCGGCCACCGAGTACGCCGACTACAAGTTCTTCAGCTTCGCCGAGGACGACGTCCTGTGCGAGGCCATCTACACCTACCAGATCACGCTGGTCGCCCGCTTCCTCAAGAACGCCGGCGCCTTCCCCAAGTACGACACCTTCATGGAGGAGTTCGGCAACATCGCCCCGTACCTCATCAAGGCCAAGGACGCCCAGGACGAGCGCTGCGCCGCCATGGCCGAGGACTTCAAGGACACCGACTACCACATGGTGATCGGCTCCGGCATGCTCTGGGGCGAGGCCTACGACTACGCCATGTGCATCCTCGAGGAGATGCAGTGGATCAAGACCAAGTCCATCCACGCCGCCGAGTTCTTCCACGGCACCATCGAGCTGTGCGAGGAGGGCACGAGCCTCATCATGCTCTACGGCGAGGATGACACCCGCAAGCTCATGGACCGCGTGGACAACTTCACCCACATGCTCGCCGACGAGAAGGGCGTCCATGTCCGCGTGAACAAGTTCGACACCGCCGAGGTCGAGCTGCCGTTCAGCGACCCCGAGTTCCGCAAGATCGTCTCCCCGATGGTCACCTACACCATCACCGAGCGCCTGAGCTGCCATCTCGAGCACGTCCGCAACCACCCGCTCACCACGCGTCGCTACTATCACCAGATGAACTACTAAAGCAGCTTTCAGCGGCCGTTATTTTGCTCGGAAATAATTCGTTATGTTGCGTTCGTAAAACAATGCAAACAAATGTCGCAGTCTCGTTCTAGGGAGCCATGCCGTAGCTGGTCGCTTGAGGTCGTATTTGCTTGGACTCGACCATGCGGCTCGTTGGCATTTCACGGTAGCGACTTCAAGGAGAAGAGGGGCATTTTTGCCAAATGCCCCTCTTGTTTGCGCCACAAGTGGCATTCGACACCTTCATATGAAGTGTTTGATATTGTAGACGGTTCAAAAATAAGATTGAACCGTCTATTTCTTTCAAAATAATACGTAATAGGTTATCTTATAACGTATAGAAGTTTCATAGAATGTTGTACGGAGAACGTTATGATTAACCCGACTAGTGCTGTGCCGCTATATGTACAAGTGGCCGATGATTTGCGCCGCCGTATTGAGATGGGCGAGTTTTCCGAAAGTGGCGTGTTGCCTAGCGAAAATGGTTTTTGCGAAGAATACGAGGTTAGCCGCGCGACGATACGGAAGGCAATTCAAACTCTTGTGGATGACGACGTGCTTGATACGCGTCATGGCAAAGGCACATTTATCCGGCAGCCCAAAATCGTCTCGAGCTTGAGCACGTTTAAGGGTTTCACTTATTTTTGCCATGAAAATAATATCGAAACCTCGTCTCGTGTTCTCGCTCTTCAGGAGGTCGAGCCGCCCGTTGCCGTCCGTCGTCATTTGCGAATGGAAGAGAATGAATCTGCGGTTTACCTCAAACGTGTGAGGTCAATTAACCACATAAATGCAATGATTGAACATATTTATCTTCCAGTAAAGAACTTCGGGTTTTTACTGGGTGTCGATATGGAGAACGCATCACTTTATGAAACGATTGAGAGAGAGACGGGGCTGCGACTAGAGGATAATTGTTTCCCGTCTATTGTGCTTGAAGCAGGGCTTGCTACGGATGAGGAGAAGCGCATCCTTAACATCGCAGGAGAAGCTGCGATGTTTATATTGAGTGAGACCGTCTATATGAGCACTGGTAAGCCAGTGCACTTTACTAAGCAGGTGATGTTGGGTGATTATTTCAAATACTTCTTTTCGATTAAGGCTAATCAACTCGGCATCAATTGGCAGGGATTTGAAGCCGTTGAGTGTAGAAAGCAATAGGTTGAATAATGGTTAAAGTGGAGAGCGCTGTTCCATTGTATAAGCAGATCGTTCACGATCTTGTGAGTCGAATAGAAAGTGGCGTATATAGCGAAGGGGATAAGCTTCCTACTGAGACGGAGCTTATGGAGGAATATGGCGTTAGTCGTATTACTGTTCGATCGGCAATCAAGGAACTAGAGGATGCCGATATCGTTGAGCGCACGCGAGGGAAAGGTACTTTTGTTACCACGACGCGCAATGCCTATGCAGCCGATGACCAGGAAAGCTTCACCCATTCCTGCATTCAAGAAAATAAAAAGCCTTCTACCGTAGTGCTCGAAGTAGCTTGGATTTATCCTACGCTGCGCGACGTGCGTTTTCTTCAGGTCCAGGAGGACGAGAATATTCTTCAGACTAGACGTTTGCGCTTAGTCGATGGCGTGCCAACGATGTTGGAAACCAATAGCTACACTCCTTCTCTTGCCTTTTTGGAACATGAAGATTTATCGGGTTCTCTACTTGAGGTGCTGGGAAGACGCCATATCGAACTTGGCAATAACGAGCGAACGTTGCAGGTGTGCTTTGCAAGTGCTTACGAGGCAGAACATTTGAATGTAAAGCCGGGATCTGCCCTTTTATTATTTGTAGATAAGCGTTGCAGCGCGCAGGGAGTGCCATTGTTTATTTCGCGGCAGGTGTACTGCACTGAGCGCTTAAAGTTTTATCTCTAGCGAAAGCCAAACCCCGGATCTTTCTTAACCGAATAACAAGAGATTGAAAACGCCCCGACAAGGGGCGTTTTTTTGCCGTTTACGGGCGAATTATTACCGCTTAGGAAGCTTGATTGATCTGTCTTGACAAAGCGAAAGTTTCGAGGATACTGTAGATAACAATACAAAATATAACGTTCTATTAACAGATGATTGACTGAGATTGGGAGATAAATGAGGAAGTTGCTCTTGGCCAGCCATGGGCCACTTGCTAGAGCGATGCGTGAAACGCTCCAGCTATTTTGCGGTGAAGATCCTCGCGTTAAGGTGCTATGCGCATATGTCGATGAGGACACGATGGATGTAAACGAGTTGATAGATTTTTGGGACCGTTCTCGCGACCCAGCAGACCAGTGGATTGTCATCACTGATGTCTATGGTGGGTCAGTGAATAACGCTTTTATGGAAAGGTTGGGTGACGATTCTCTAAGGCTCATTGCCGGCATGTCGCTACCACTAGTGCTCGAAGTGTTTTCGAAATTGAGCACACTTGATGACGCCGAGCTCGCTGCATTGGTTTCAAGTGTCCGCCAAAAGGGCACATGCCTATGTTCGCTGCCAAATTCGGTAGAAGAAGACGAGGATTTTTGAGAAAGGAACAAAGATGATTAAGCTGCTGAGAGTTGACCATCGCTTGCTTCATGGTCAGGTTGCCATGACTTGGACGCAAGAGCTTGACACCAATTGCATTTTGATTGCCTGCGATGCGGTTGTGAAAGATGACGTGCGCAAGACGACGCTTAAGCTGGCACGTCCGGCGGGCGTCAAATTGGTTATCAAATCGGTCGATGATTCTATCGAGGCTCTTAGGAGCGGTGTGACCGATAAGTACCGTTTGTTCATTGTCGTTGAAAGCATCGAAGATGCTTACCGCTTGGCGAAGGGCTACAGCGAAATCAAGCATATCAACATTGGGGGAACGAAGCCGCGTGAGGGTGCAGATGTACGCCTATCTTCAACGGTTTTCGCTACCGATCGCGATGTGGAGCTTCTGCATGAGCTCAGTGATGCCGGAATCGAGGTGGAGATCAGGCAGGTACCTAGAGACGAGAAGATTTTGATTTAAGCACATACAATAGAAAGGGGATCTCTCATGTTGACTCAAGCGATCCTTATCGGCCTCGTCGCAATGTGCGTGACATTTGAGTGGGCACTTGGCACTTGCCTTGCTTCTCGCCCGATTGTCACGGGCGTCCTCATCGGTCTTGTGATGGGTGATTTGCAGACGGGCATTATTGTCGGCGCCACGCTTGAAATGGTGTTCATTGGATCGGTTACCATCGGGGCGGCCGTTCCGCCTGACGTTATCACCGGTGGTATTTTGGGCACTGCCTTTGCAATTTCGACGGGTCAAGGCGCTGAAGTTGCGCTGACGCTCGCTTTCCCGATTGCGTCGCTTTATCTCATCATTGATAACGCGCTTACGCTGATCGTGATGCCGTTTTTCGTCCATAAAGCGGACGACTGCGTGGCAAAGGGCGACCTCAAAGGTATGGAGCGGATGCATCTGCTTGGTGGATTCATCGTCAAATCGCTTCCTCGCTTTTTCGTGTGCTCCCTTGCTTTCTATCTCGGAACGCCGGTTATGAACGCGGTGCTTAACGCAATTCCCGAGTTTGTAAGTAACGGCCTGGTTATTGCGGGTGGATTCATCCCTGCGCTCGGCATTGCACTGCTCGCTTCAATGATTGTCAACAAGCAGACTGCTATTTTCTTCGTGCTCGGGTTTGCGCTCTGTGCCTACATGAGCATTCCAATCCTTGGTATTGCCATCATTGGGCTTTGCCTCGCAGTAATCCTCGTGGTGGTCCAGCCAAACTTCATTGCTCAGACGCCACAGCTTAGTTCGGAAGGGAGCTTCGACGATGACGACTTCTAATGACACCAGTTCCAACAAGATTACAAAGCGTGATCTAAAATCGGTATTTTTCCGTTCGCTTACGATGGAGTACTCCTGGAACTACGAGCGCCAGCAGCACATGGGATACTGCTTCTCTATGCTTCCCATCATTCGTCGCGTGTATAAGAATAAGGATGACCAGGCTGCTGCTAAGCGTCACATGGAGTTCTTCAACACCACTCCTTATGTCTCAACATTAATTCTGGGCATTTCGGCAGCGATGGAAGAGGCAAACGCTAACGAAGAGGATTTTGACGAATCCTCCATCAACAGCGTAAAGGCCGCTCTTATGAGCCCGCTGGCCGGCATCGGTGACTCTCTGTTCTGGGGAACGTTGCGTGTCATCGCCACTGGCTTGGGTGTGTCGCTTGCTATGCAGGGTAACATTCTCGGCCCGCTTCTCTTCCTTGTCGTATTCAATGTTCCGCATTATCTGATTCGTTGGTTCTGCCTTAAATGGGGCTATGGATTCGGAACCAGTTTCTTGAGCAAGATCGAGAAATCTGGTCTTATGCCAAAGCTCACTATGGGGGCTGCAATTCTCGGTCTTATGGTTATCGGCGCTATGGTGCCCAACCTTGTATCGGTCAGCGTGGCTGGTTCTCTCGGTACCGGCGACAGTGCGCAGACTATCCAAAGCATCATCGACGGTATCATGCCGAGCCTGCTGCCGCTGCTTGTGACACTTGGAGTTTACGAACTCGTCCAGCACAAGGTCAAGATTGCTTGGATTCTCGTTATTCTCATGGCGGTTGGTATCGTCGGCTCCTTCTTCGGAGTGTTTGCAATCTAAATGGTTGATTTCGCCGTCTGGCCCAATTGAATTAGAAAGGTATATCTCATGGTTTCATTTGATGAACAGGCAATTCTCGATAACGGTGCTTATATCTACAATCAACGTGCCGAAATCGAACGCATTGCTGACGAAATTTGCGAAAAGGGTTTCGATTCGATTTTCTTCACCTCGTCAGGTGGCTCGCTTGCGATGATGCAGCCGTTTGACTATATGGTTTCTGTTATGTCCGATATTCCCGTCCAGTCCCAAGTTTCGGCAGATTTCCTCACGGTTGGCAATCGGCGCATCGGTAAGGGGACCTTGGCGTTCATGGCGTCCAAGTCGGGCGACACCAAAGAGACGGTCGCGGCGGCAAAGGCGGCAAAAGACGCAGGCTGCACCATTGTCTCTACGCTTGGCGTGGACGGTTCACCGCTTGGTGAACTTTCCGATTATGGAGTGATCTATAAGCAGGGCCGTCCTATGGAGCTCGTGCTGTATCTTCTGATTGGAAAGATTCTCAAGAACAGGGGCTTTTTCGATGACTACGATCGCTTCGCTGATGAGCTTGTGAATCTCCCCGCTGCTCTCGTTTCCGTCGGCAAGAACGCTGACGAGATGGCTCGCGCATATGCTCTGAAGCACAAGGACGATCCGTATCAGATTTGGATTGGTTCTGGCAATCTGTGGGGCCCCACGTATTCGTTTGCCATGTGTGTGCTCGAGGAGTCCCAATGGCTGCGCACCAAATCCGTTACATCGCCTGAGTTCTTCCATGGCACTATCGAACTTGTTGAGCCGGGCGTTTGCGTCGCGCTCGCAATGACGGAGGCGCAGACTAGGCCTCTTGATGAGCGCGTTGCACGCTTCTGTAAGCAATATGCGGATGATTTCACCGTATTCGATACACATGATTATGAGCTGCCGGGTATCAGTGATGAATTCCGCTGGATGCTTTCTCCGGTGGTGCTCAATGCCATTCTCTCGCGTGTGAGCAAGAATTTCGAGGAAATTCGTGACCATTCGCTCGACATCCGCCGTTATTACCGCAAGGTCGAGTACTAATAAAGACCGTACGTGATGGGAGGCGTTGAGGTGAAAATCGCAGCAATTGGTGACAACGTTATTGATCGCTATCTCAACAAAGGCGTTATGTATCCTGGTGGCAATGCCGTAAACGTCGCTGCCCATGCAAGCATGCTTGGCGCACAGGCTGCGTATATTGGGGAGATCGGCAACGACCTGGGAGGGCGAATAATCACCGATGCCCTTTCTTCGCTGAACGTTGACCTTTCGCAATCATCTATGCCTGAAAAAGCGACAACCAAGACTTGCGATGTAAATGTTTACAACGGTGAACGTGTCGAAGTTGGTTACGATACGGGGGCTTGCTGGGCGCACAAAACCCATATCAACGATTCTGATGTCAAGTTTCTTCAGGGATTCGATGCGGTTTTTACCAGCGTCAATGCAAAGCTGCAGGATGATGTGCACCTAGTTCAAGATCTTCCCGCTGTGGTGGTTTACGACTTTTCCGTTAAAGATAAGTATCGAACCGACGCATATTTCAATCTTGTTTGCCCTGCTACAACCCTTGGTCTGTTTTCCTGTTCCGGCGAGAGCGATCAACAGATTCAAGTTCTATTGAAGAGGGCCATAGAGCATGGTTGTCGCTACACGATTGCTACACGGGGATCTGCAGGGCCTGTGTTCTTTGACGGTTCCCGATGGTACCAGGGAAATATAAGACCCGTAGATGCGCTTGACACCATGGGCGCGGGAGATTCGTATATCACTGCGTTTGTTGTGAGCTGTCTCTCGCATGGCTGGAGTAAAAAGCAACCGCTCGATGCGGAGATCATTCGGGATGCAATGGAGTTCGCTGCTGACTATTCAGCTAAGAATTGCCTTAAACCCGGCGGCTTTGGATTCGAGCATAAACTCGCCGAGATGAAAGACGGCCAAGCTTCCATTTCCTAGAAAGGTATTTTTTAGGTCATTAAGTATTAATACGTAGTGAAATGACAAGTTGTTAATTGAAACGAATTTCACTCTATTAAACGAAGGGATATTAGATATGTTCAATTTCGATGAGCCTCGTTACGAGAAGGTTGTGAGCGATGCCCTCGCTCTCCGTCCTCAGATTGAGGCTGCCGTGGACAAGGTCTGCGAGCAGGGTTATTCCAACATCTTCTTCATCGGCTGCGGCGGCACCTGGGCCCACACGCTCCCGATGAAGTACTGGGTCGAGACCACCACGGCCGACGTCGACGTCCACTGCGAGATCGCCGCCGAGTTCCTCGCATGCCCGCCCAAGGCCTTCAACAAGGACTCGGTCTGCGTCTTCTCCACCCGCACCGGCACCACCCCCGAGATCATCGAGGCCGCCAAGTTCTGCCAGGAGCAGGGCGCCCGCACGCTGATGTACGTCTCCAACGACAACACCCCGGCCACCGAGTACGCCGACTACAAGTTCTTCAGCTTCGCCGAGGACGACGTCCTGTGCGAGGCCATCTACACCTACCAGATCACGCTGGTCGCCCGCTTCCTCAAGAACGCCGGCGCCTTCCCCAAGTACGACACCTTCATGGAGGAGTTCGGCAACATCGCCCCGTACCTCATCAAGGCCAAGGACGCCCAGGACGAGCGCTGCGCCGCCATGGCCGAGGACTTCAAGGACACCGACTACCACATGGTGATCGGCTCCGGCATGCTCTGGGGCGAGGCCTACGACTACGCCATGTGCATCCTCGAGGAGATGCAGTGGATCAAGACCAAGTCCATCCACGCCGCCGAGTTCTTCCACGGCACCATCGAGCTGTGCGAGGAGGGCACGAGCCTCATCATGCTCTACGGCGAGGATGACACCCGCAAGCTCATGGACCGCGTGGACAACTTCACCCACATGCTCGCCGACGAGAAGGGCGTCCATGTCCGCGTGAACAAGTTCGACACCGCCGAGGTCGAGCTGCCGTTCAGCGACCCCGAGTTCCGCAAGATCGTCTCCCCGATGGTCACCTACACCATCACCGAGCGCCTGAGCTGCCATCTCGAGCACGTCCGCAACCACCCGCTCACCACGCGTCGCTACTATCACCAGATGAACTACTAATCCTTTCAAATTGCTGCTGTTGCCTGCAGGCGAGCTGTTCTGAACGTCTCGCCTGCAGGCTTATTTCTGGGGTTAATCAGAATAGTTGCCCAGTACCTCCAAGTTGCGCTGGTCGCATTATGGCGTCTATGGACGAGCAAGCATTTGGCATTACGATGCTTGGTCGTCCGCTGTTTACGAGCCTGTTTGTCGGCTTGATCCTTGGCGATGTCCAGCAGGGAGTTATCGTCGGCGCTGCTTTGGAGTCCATGTTCATGGGCGCCATCATGGTCGGCGCGGCGGTTCCTCCTGAGGTCTATGCCTTCGGCGTGCTTGGCTGCGCGTTTGCCGTCATTACGGGTACGGGCACGGCAACTGCCGTCGCGCTCGCCCTTCCCGTCTCCGTCTTCCTTCTCTACTCCGTGATTAACTTTGCAACGCGTATCGTCGCCGCCCATCTGGGATACGACCTGGGAACCAAGTTTCTGCAGCAGTCCGAAGAGAACAACCTTATGTCTCGCATGACGCATGCTGCCGGTGTCCTCGGAATGACCGTTATCGGCGCCATGATTGCGGCACAGGTCTCACTGTCCACTGCTTTGACCTTTGATGTGGGTGGTTCGGAGATTGTCCTGCAGGATCTGTTCGATTCGATCTTCCCCGGTCTGCTGCCCTTGCTGGCAACGTTCGCTTGCGTTGCTCTCTATAAAAAGGGTGTCAAGACCATTTGGATTATTATTGGCATCTTCGCGATCTGCATCATCGGAACGGGCTTGGGAGTGTTCGCAGCGGCGTAATGTTGACTGCTATGCTCGCGCGCTCGATAACTAACTGTCCGTTTGAAAACGGGGTTCGGCGTAAGGCCGGCCCCGTTTTTTTTGTTTGAGGGATTTTCCGACCGTCCAAAAATCCACGCTCGTCCATCACTCACGTATCTCTCATCTCTCATTTGTCACTAATACGAGAGATGGCACAAAGACGAGAGATAATTACGAGAGATAACTGATCAGCAAAGAGACAGGCAATCATGGTATTGTCTCAATACTGATTGTTCTACCAGCAAAAACATGTTTAAATGAAACAAATGGCAGACATCTTATCTTTCATCTCTCACTTATCTCTAATATGAGAGATAGCAGTAAGATGAGAGATAATTACGAGAGATAACTGAGAGACGAAGGAAATTTATTCGCGGCATTCTCCGCCGGGCCGAGCGAAAGGACATGCAGATGAACGAAAACGAGCTGACCGGTCTGCTCGAGTCTTTAAAGCGCATGGGCTCGGACGATCTTAACGTCGAGGTCAAGGAGAGCGCCACGACGCTTTCCCGCGACGTATGGGAAACGGTTAGCGCATTCGCGAATACCGCTGGCGGAATTATCGTGCTCGGCGTGAGCGAGCGCGCGGGCTTTGTCCCGGTTGAGAACTTTGAGACCGAGAAGGTGCTCAACCAATTCGTAGCGGGCATGGGTGATGCCGGCGGTCGCGGAAAACTGGCCAATCCGCCCAAATACACCATTGAACGCGTGGAGCTCCAGGGCACCGTGGTTCTGGTCATCACGATTGAGGAGCTCGACCCGTCGAGCAAGCCGTGTTATGTCATAGAGCGGGGCGCTCAAGGCGGCAGCTACAAACGCATCGATGACAAAGATGTTCCGCTCTCGTCGACCGAGGTCCTGTCCTTGTCATCGTATGAACGGACGAGCCCCAGTGATCGCGATGCAGTACCCGGCGCGGTCGCAGGCGATCTTGACGAGGCCCTGGTCGACCGCACGATAGAGCGTGCTTTCTCGCTGACACCCCGTGCAATGCGCGGCGCGCCGGACAAGAAAACGAAGCTGGAGCGCCTGAATTTCCTCGACTCCCAGGGCAATGTTACTAAGGCCGGGCTCCTGGCCGCGGGTGCCTATCCTCAGCAGTTCTATCCCAAGCTCTTTATCGATGTGGCGGTCTATGCCGGAACGCAGAAGGGCGCGGCGGGGTCGTTGAGGTTCATGGACCGTACGATCTGCGAGGGAACGTTGGGCGAAATGATCTCGGATGCCGTCGCGGCAATCGCCAAGAATTTGCGGCGAACCTCGACGATCCAAGGCGTCTCGCGTGTCGACTCGCTGGAGATTCCCGAGGAAGTCCTGCGCGAGGCAATCGCCAACGCCGTAATCCACCGAGAATACGGAGATCGGTTCTGTGGGCAGTCGATCGCTGTTGACGTCTTTGATGACCGTATCGAGGTGACGAACCCCGGCGGCCTATACGGAGGAAAGACTCGCGAGAACCTGTTTGACGGCAGCTCCCGATGTCGCAATGCTACGCTTGTGAAGCTCATGTCGCTTGTCCCATTGCCCGACGGTGCGGGCTCTCCTGCCGAAGGCAACGGGTCGGGCATTCCAATGATGCTAGATGCCATGCGTGCGCACGGTCTGGCCGAGCCATTGTTTTGCCCGGGTTTCGACCGGTTTAAGGTCGTACTTTACCGTTCAAAGATCGAGCCGGTCGATCATGGCGGGGGCT
The DNA here is from genome assembly GCA_965141565.1 of uncultured Collinsella sp. Lineage (GTDB taxonomy): Bacteria > Actinomycetota > Coriobacteriia > Coriobacteriales > Coriobacteriaceae > Collinsella. The sequence goes on from CBCSNQ010000002.1 coordinate 20,952, forward strand.
TAATTGTGACGGCACTCAAACACTACGGCGAGCTGGGGACGCGCGAGTTGGCAGAGCACACAGGGCTCACAATTTCCCAGGTTAGGTCGCGCGTCAACGCGCTCATTGCTCAAGGCGAGCTTGAGCCCACGGCGCCGGCGACGAGCCGCAACCGCAAGTATCGACTGTCGGAGCGCGTGGGATAGATGCGTTAGTGGACGAGGCGACCCAATAATCGACCCTCGATTGGCGTCCATTAAGGTAAAGCGGTTGTTGCCCAGTCGACGGTGATGCTAAAGACTCGGCTTACGCCGGCATGGCCCCGAACCCGTCCATCAAGAACAGCCTAAGAACCAGCTTGATGACATTTCCCGGTTTGACTTCGGCCGTGCCAAAGACGTGGCGCTCGGCGAGCTCGCTGCAGTATGCATAGATGTCGCGGATAAGGTCCGCGCCCGAAAGCGTAAACATGTAGCCTGCGTCCGAAAGCGCATTGGGCGCGGCGGGCAACTTGGCCATGTGGCAGAACGTTTGCAGGTCGGGCGCCATAGCGTCCTGGTAGCCAAGATGGTTGCCGTCTTCTTGTGCGGCGAGTTCCAGCTGGCGTACTCGATCCAGCGCCACTGCCAGCACAAAGCTCGGCGTAGGCGCATTGACGTCCTGAGTGGTCGCCACAAGCCTGCCCGCTGCCTGCGTGACAAGCCAAGCGACCTCGCGCTGGCAACGCACGGCCTTGCGCGTAACCGGCTTGATGGACGAAGAAGAAACGCTTCCCTTAGGCGGATTCGAAACAGCCACAAGAACCTCCCATGAACAATCCGGCCCAACAAGCCCGGATGAAACACGTGCTACATCAGTATACAGGGAAGTGGGGCAGCGGGGTACAAACGCGCCAGCGGCAAACCGAGAGCATCAACGATGTGCCGATCGCGGAATGAGATCTCGTAATAATTGACTCTCGGCCATATTATTGAGTGGCATGACTCGCGTTCGTATGGTTGTAGGTGCTGGCGATGAACGACATTGACCTTGCTGTTCCGTTGATGGATGGACCAAGCTATGACCGCGCCTGCAGTCTCGTGCCTTCCGAATACGTTGAGGCATGGGAGTGGTTTCTGGGTGAGGAACAGCGCGGCGGCGTTTGGACCAGCCTTCCGCACCACACCAAGGAAGATAGCCCTCAGTATCAGTATCGTTTGAGAATTGGCTCGGACTTCTTTCCCGTAACGCGGGATTCAGGGATCTTCTGGCCGGGCCAGGATCGGGTGAAGCAAGATCCCAATAAGATCTTTGCGCTTTCGGTCCACAACTCTAAAAAGAGCTTCTACACCGATGTACCTCCGCTCTATTTGGACGATGGTACGTGGGTCATTAAGTATTCGGTCCAAGCGCCAGGCGCCGTTGGTTCTCGAGACCAGAATTACAACCGTAAAATGCTCAACTGCATGGAATGTGGCGTTCCAGTCGGAGTCATATTTGCAACCGAGGTGGGCTACAAGGTGCTCGGCCTTGCGTTTGTTGAACGGTTCGAGCCCGAAAACGGATGGTTTGTTCTGCACGGTCCTGTTCATAAAGGCGGACCGGACCCCCGTTTTGCGCCCGACATGAGCTATCTGAAGCACATGCCCGTCGATATTGAGTTTGCCGGACAGGGTACGACCGACGACGAAAAGGTCCGCTATGCGTTAAGGCGCGAGCGATTGGGGCAGCAATGGTTCCGCAAGCAGCTCGTTGCCGCCTATGATGGCCGTTGCGCGGTGTCGGACTGCGGCGTCAGCGAAGCTCTGGAGGCTGCACATATCGAGAATTACTCGGGACCCAAATCGCAGGTTGCCAGCAACGGCATTCTGCTTCGGCGCGACTTACATGCTTTATTCGATGCTCATCTGATTTCGTTTGAGCCTGTTTGCGGCGAATATCGGCTGTGCGGATCGTACCTGCTGGATAAGACCGGCTACGCTTCCTTTGCGGGTGCGACGCTAAAGCAGCCGAATGAGCGTCAGTGGCGACCCAATACGGTGTTTCTTGAGGCCCATCGCATTGAGTTCGATCGCTCGGAAAAGAAGCGTGAAAAGGCGGGGCTTCTGCCGTATTAGCGTATTTGGCTTTGGCATTCTTTGACGATCGTGTTGTTTGATCGGATCGCGTGGCGATGCAATCTCGCGCATGCCCGCCGGTGCATGCTCTTCCTGTTTTGTATAGCGAGAGGGGAGCGTGTATGAGCTGGCGAGGCGATATTGCGATGGGAAAGTACGGAAAACTGCCGTGTGCCCTTATAGACAACAATATGTTTCCGAGCGTAGAGGTTGATTGCGGGTCGTTTGTCGTCACCTGCCCTTGCTGCGGCTCGCAAATACCGTGTCTCGACATTCGGTTCATCGATGCGCGCGACAGGTTCAGCGACGAAGTGAGAAAACAGACAGGCGTTCATATGCCGGTGTATCCGGAGAAATGCCCCGTTTGTGGCCTCGATATCGTGTACGACGCCGGCGACGAGGGATAGGTGATGCGGAGGAGCTGACTGTGAAGGCCTCTCCGTCCCTACAAATAAATCCCCTCACCGAGCTGCTTGTGGAACTCGGCGTGATGGTCGCGTGCCCAGGTAAAGAGCGCCTGGTCAAAGTCGGTACGCGTGGCCGGGACGCCAAAGACGCCGGCAACTTCGACGCGTATAAACTCCAGTGCCGGCAGCTTGTTGATGGCAGTGAGGGCAAACGGGGACGAGGGCTCCTCGAACAGATAGCGGCTGCCTTGCAGCGCGTCGCAACTGGTGCACGTGTTGCCGAGCGACGGGGCTTTGGAGGCTCGCGCGCCTACGGGCTTGTAGCCGCAGCGCTTATGAAGGTAGTCGCGGATCTCGCCCGGCACGCAGCCAAGAGCGGGCACGATGGCGAGTGCGTTGGCGTTGGCCGTGTCGATGGCAATGTGCCCGGCTTCGTTGGGCGCGTGCGCGATGGCGATGCTCTCGTCGTTATCGGCTCGATAGGGAATGCCGAAGGCCGCGACCGAGGTCTCTTTGTGACACTTCCAGCACTCGCGCTTGCCCAGTACTAGATATATATACGGCGCAGAGGGGTCGGATCGGTCAATACCGGGCAGCCACTCGGCAAAGGGCTCGGGGTTGACGCCGCTGGGTACATACCAGATTTTCTTGGTCCGGTCCCATTTGGCGCCCAACGCCTTGGCTTCTTCTTTGTGCGAAAAGGGAACATCGAGCTCGGTGCGCATGGTGGCTCCTTGGTGCTGCAGGTGTAAGTGGCTCAAGGATACCGCAGGGCGCAGACATCGTGGCGTTTTGCCGAGAAGCTGCGGTGCGGACTGATTGGTTATGCCGATGGATAGATCGGCAAGTAGATGGTCGGCTTTTGGCTAGTTGGGCGGTTGGAGCTGCCAGCGGATTTGGCGACATAAAACAAAACAGCCCAGAGGACATAGCCTCTGAGCTGCGAACATTTGGTGGGCGTTAGAAGATTTGAACTTCTGACCTCTTCCGTGTCAGGGAAGCGCTCTCCCCCTGAGCTAAACGCCCGATCAAGGGTGCGCAAGCGCGCAAGGGATAATATAACGGAGCCTGAACTCGGTGGCAAGAACATTTTTAAAAATCGCTTACATTGTGGAATTCAGGGGCTTTGTCATATCCATTTCAAAAGAGCTTACTGCCGCGATTTGGCTGTCGCATAATGCAAGGCCATTGCGGTATCGAGCTATGGAAAGACGCCTGCGGAATTGTCCTACCGATAAGCGGACAAGCCTCCAGCTGGTGCCTTCGCCGTGGTAAGGTAAGCCGAATTGTTTCCAGGCTGTTTCGGGGGAGTGGAATGAGCAAAGAGTGTGTCGAGCAGGTCGAAGGCGCAGGGGCTTCGGTGCCGATGACCGATATATCGAACATTGATGTGCCCGAGGGCACCGACGAGCTCAGCCGTAGCACCCGCCGCGCCTGGCGCGAGCGCCTTAACGATGCGTCGTCGCGCAAGATGATCACGGGCGTCTTGGCTACGCTGGTGGGCGGTTCGTTTTGGGGCTTCTCGGGCACCAGCGCGAGCTTTCTGTTCGATACCTACCACGTCGACACCTTGTGGCTTATGAGCGTGCGTCAGATTCTCGCCGGTCTACTCTTTATGGCCGTGGTTGTTACGCGCGACCGCGAGCGCCTGATTAAGCTCTGGACCACACCCGCCGATCGCAAGCAGCTGCTGCTCTTTACCGCCTTTGGCCTGCTGTTCAACCAGTTTTGCTATCTTTCGGCCGTGCGCCTGACGAACGCCGGAACCGCGACGGTGCTCCAGTGCCTGCAGCTCGTTATCATCATGGGCTACACCTGCGTGACCGATCGCCGCATGCCGCGTACTCGCGAAGTCATCGGCATTGGCCTGGCTCTGGGTGGAACCTTTTTAATCGCCACCGGCGGCGACCCCACCAGCCTGAATATCTCGCCGCTTGGCCTGGCAGCAGGTCTTATGTGTGCGGTCAGCGCCGCGTGTATGGCGGTGATTCCCGCCAAGATCCTGCCCGAATACGGCAGCCCCATCGTCACGGGCTCGGCAATGCTCACGGCGGGCGTGGTCTCGTGCGTCTTCGTGCAGCCCTGGGCGCATATGCCGGCGCTCGACGCTGCCGGCATCGAGGCGCTCGCGGTGTTCGTGGTTATCGGCTCGTTTTTTGCTTACATGCTTTATATGCAGGGCGTTAAGGACATCGGCTCGGTGCGCGCGAGCCTCATCGGAACTGTGGAGCCGGTTTCGGCGACCATCACCAGCGCCGTTATGCTGGGGACGGTGTTTTTGCCGACCGACCTTATCGGCTTTGTCATGATCATCGTGATGATGTTCCTCACGGTGTAGCTGGCGCCGCTGCCAAGACGGAAAAGGTGTTGTGCCGCATTTTCGCCAATTGACGTCCGTGTCTGGAGTTTAGCTGTCGATGCTCAAAATGCCATAAACTAGTAACGTTATGGACTTTTTCATTGCGACTCAATTGCGAGGATTTCTTTATGGCTGGTAATCACTTTAAGGGCAGCGATAGCGGCCGCCCTGCAGTTCCGCCGCGTCCGAACGGGGCTGGTAAGGCCGGCACGCCGGGCGGCGCTGGACAGGGCGGTTCCGGTAAGCGCGTGTCCCCGGGCGAGACGGCGATGTTTACCGCTCTGTACGAGCAGTCTCAAAAGGCAAAAAAGACCGGCCGTGCAAGAGGGAATGTCTTTGCGGGCGGTGCAACCTCCACGCCGCAGCCGAGCGGGGCTCCTTCGGTACCCGCGAACAACGCAGGTGCTGCCAACGCCGCGAATGCCGCCGGCAACGTTAATGCCGACAAGGCCGCCAACAATACTCCCTCTGCCGGTGGCGCGGGGCTTACGGGTAACCTTGGCACGATTTACACCGGCGCCTCCGAGACTGGCACGTTTGCCCGCCTGGATGATAGCGGTGCCGAGTTTGCGGGCTCGGGTTCCAAGGAAGATTATTACGATTTTGGCTTGAACTACGGTAGCGATGCTTCGTCGAGTTCGACCTCTGACGGTCTGGTCCGTCATCGCCATCGCAAGGGCGAGCGCAAAAAGCGTCACACCGGCGCCATTATTGCCGCTGTAGTCGCGGTGCTTCTCGTTGCGCTTGGCGCAAGCGGCTTTATGCTGCTTAACTCGGCAAAGACCGTAAAGAGCGAAGCGAAGGAGGCTGTCGAGATCGTCGGTGGCCTTAAGGACAAGGTCACGTCGGGCGATTTTTCGACGCTGCCTGACGACGCGAAGAAGATCGATGAGCTCTGCAACAGCATGAAGGCGGAGACCTCGAGCCCGCTGTGGACGGCGGCTTCGTTTATCCCGGTGTATGGCGGCGATATCAATGCGGCCCGCACCATGATTGACGCCCTGTCCGATGTCTCGAGCAATGCGCTGGTTCCCATGGCCGACAACCTTTCGCAGGCCACGCCCGGCAAGCTGTTCCAGGACGGCATGATTAACGTGTCCGCGCTGCAGGCGGTCGCCGATTCGCTTTCCAGCAGCTCGAAGGTGTTCAAGAGCGCCAACGAGAAGATCCAGGGCATTGGCGATACTCATATTTCCCAGGTGACCGAGCTGGTCGATAAGGCCAAGGACGGCTTTGCCACCCTCAACAGTGCGGTTGACGCGGCGGAAAAGGTCGCCCCCGTCCTTCCCCAGATGCTCGGCGCCAACGGCCAGACGCGTCATTATCTTGTGCTCGCGATGAGCAATGTCGAGATCCGCGCCTGCGGCGGTTTCCCCGGTTCTCGCGGCGTGATGTCGGTGACTGACGGTAAGCTCGAACTGGGCGATTTTGTCAAAGTCGACATGATGAAAGAGCCTTTGAGCCCGCTTCCCATCACCGATGAAGAGGCAAACTTATTCACGACCGGATGGGGCCTGACCGGATTCAACACGCTCGGATACACGATGGGCGACGTTACGATGACGCCTGATTATCCGCGTGCGGCTCAGCTTGCCAGCGATATGCAGAAGGCCATTGTCGGAGATGACATCGACGGCGTATTTGCAGTCGATCCGGTATTTTTGCAGTATATGCTCGGCGTTGTAGGCGGCACACAGCTTCCTGACGGCACCGTCGTTGATGGAAGCAACGCTGCGAAGGTGCTGCTGCACGATATTTATTGGAATTACCCGGTAGAGGAACAGGACGCCATTTTTGCGGCGGTTGCCGGATCAGCTTTTAACAAGATCGTGGACGAACTGGGCTCCAGCGATATTACTAAGATTGCTGCCGCCATCGAAAAGGGCGCTTCCGAGGGTCGCATCCTCATGTATTCGAGAAACGATGACGAGGAAAAGGCCGCGAAGGCTCTTGGAATATCGGGCGCCCTCCAAACCGATACGTCGGAGGCTCCGATCTTGGGCGTCTATGTGAACAACTACAGCTATTCAAAGATGGATTGGTTCCTCGATAAGCGAGTCACCATCGATTCTTCGGTTGAAAATGCCGATGGCTCGACGACGTATCGAGTGACCACCTCGCTCAAGAACACGATGACCCCCCAGGAGAAGGCCGAGATGCCTGGTTATTTCCAGGGCCATAACGGCATTAGCCAGGATATTGATGATGAGGTGCTGAGGCTTTATCTCTATGCTCCTGCGGGAGGCAGCATTTCGGACATTAAGACTTCGGGCTCCGGTTCTATCGAGATGAACGAAGCGACGCACGATGGCTTGAAGGTTGCATGGGGCGGTGTCCACATGCTTCTTGGACAAGACATAAAGGTCGAGTACACGGTCACGACTTCGAAGGACTCTGGGCACAAAGAGCTTAAGGTTCGTACCACGCCAACCGCTCAAACGTTCGAATAGGATAAGTAAGATATGAAGTACTTTGGCACCGACGGCTTTCGCGGTGAGGCCAACGTTGGGCTGACGGTAGAGCACGCTTATAAGATTGGCCGTTTTGTGGGCTGGTATTACGGCGCCAACCGCAGTGCTAAGGCGCGCGTCATCGTGGGCAAGGACACACGTCGCTCGAGTTATATGTTCGAGGCGGCGCTGGTGAGCGGTCTGGTCGCGAGCGGTGCGGACGCCTATATGCTGCACGTGATCCCGACGCCGGGCGTGGCGCATCAGACCGTGGAGGGCTGCTTCGATTGCGGCATCATGATCAGCGCGAGCCACAACCCGTTTTGCGATAACGGCATTAAGCTCGTCAATAGCGACGGTTTTAAGATGGACGAGGACGTACTGGAGCTCATCGAGGATTACATCGATGGCAAGAGCGAAGTTCCGTTGGCCACGGGCAACCACATCGGTGCCACGGTGGACTACATGCAGGGCCGCAACCGCTACATTGCTTCGCTCATTGCAAGTGCGAACTTTTCGCTGCAGGGCGTCAAAATCGGTATCGACTGCGCCAACGGCTCGGCTTCCTCGGTGGCCAAGCCGGTGTTTGACGCGCTCGGTGCCGACGTGCGCGTGATCAATGCCGCGCCCGATGGCTTTAACATCAACGTCGACTGCGGCTCCACGCATATGGAGCGTCTGCAGCGCCATGTGGTGGAGCAGGGCCTGGACGTGGGCTTTGCCTACGACGGCGATGCCGACCGCTGCCTGGCCGTGGACGAGCGCGGGCGCGTGGTCGACGGCGACCAGATCCTGTACGTGTGCGGCGTGTATCTGAACAAGCACGGGCGCCTCTCGGGCGGTACCGTGGTGCCGACGATTGCCAGTAACTTTGGCCTTGTCAAGTCGCTGGAGCTTGCCGGCCTGAGCGCCGTGACCAGCGGCGTGGGCGACCGTCACGTGTATGCCAAGATGCGCGAGGGCGGCTACAGCCTGGGCGGCGAGCAGACGGGCCATACGATCTTTGGCGATATCGAGCGCACGGGCGACGGCATTATGACTTCGCTGCGCGTGATGGAAGTGATTCGTGCCGAGCGCGAGACGCTCTCGCAGCTCACGGCTCCGTGCAAGTTGCTGCCGCAGGCGCAGGTGGCCGTGCGCGTGGCGGACAAGGACGCCGCGCTCGAGAACATGGGCGTGCAGAACGCCATCGCCGAGGCCGAGGCTGCGCTGGCAGGCGAGGGCCGCGTGCTCGTGCGCAAGAGCGGAACCGAGTCGGTTATCCGCGTGCTGGCCGAGGCGCCCGACCAAGCATCCGCCGATGCCGCCATGAAGCGCATCGCCGCGGCGCTGGAAGCTCTGTAAGGTAGTCATTGGGGACGTTCTTAAACAACTAGGTGGAAAGGGGGCGCCGCGGATTGGTTCCGCGGCGTCCCCTTTGCGTTGGCGTGTCGGTTATGCCTTACAGCTCGTACAGCGTGGTGAACTTGTCCTGCAGGTAGCTGCAGTAGTAGCGGGCATCGAACGCCATGCCGCATGCGCCCTTGATGAGTTCCGGCGCGTCTTTGGCGCGGCCCCACTGCCAAATGTGCTCGCCCAGCCATGCGCGGACGGGTGTCAGGTCGCCGCTCGCACAGGCGCCGGTAAGGTCGACACCGTCGCGGCACATGGCCGGCACAAACATGGCGTCGTAGGCGCTGCCCAGCGCATAGGTGGGGAAGTAGCCAAACGAGCCGCCGCTCCAGTGCGTATCCTGTAGGCAGCCGTGCGTGTCGTCGGGAACGGGAATGCCCAGGTACTCATCCATGAAGCGGTTCCAAAGCGCGGGGATGTCCTTGGCCGTGGCCTCGCCGGCAAACAGCATACGCTCGATCTCGTAGCGCACCATAACGTGCAGCGGATAGGTGAGCTCGTCGGCCTCGGTGCGGATCAGCGAAGGCTGCGCGATGTTCACGGCGTGGTAGAGCGTGTCCTCGTCGACGTCGCCGTAGACCTCGGGTGCGTGGCGGCGCAGCACCTCGAGCAGCGGTCCCATAAAGGCGCGGCTGCGACCCACGGTGTTCTCGAAAAAGCGGCTCTGGCTCTCGTGGATGCCCATGGAGGTGCCGCCCTCAAGACAGGTGCGCGCATAGGCGGGATTGACGCCCAGCTCGTACATGGCGTGTCCCGCCTCGTGGATGATGCTGTAGACGTTGGAGATGCAATCGTCCTCGTAGATGTGTGTCGCGATGCGCGCGTCACCCACGGCAAAGCCCTCGCTAAACGGGTGCTCGGTAAAGGCAAGCGTGGTGTCGTTCAGGTTCAGGCCGACGAGCTTCATAAGGTCGAAGCTCATGGCGCGCTGGGCGGCCTCGGGCACGCGGGCGTGCAAAAAGTCGGCAGCGGGCTGCTGGCCGCGCTCGCCGATGGCGTGCACGAGCGGCACGACCGTGGCCTTGACCTCCTCGCAAAACGCGTCGAAGCTCTTGGCGGAAAGGCCGCGCTCGTACTGGTCGAGCCAAACGTCGTATGGGTCGCGCTTGGGGTCCATGAGTTCGGCCTGATGCTTAAGTTGGGCGATGATTCTATCCACATAGGGCTCAAAACTCGCCCAGTCGTTGGCCGTCTTGGCCTTGTGCCACACGGCGTCGGCCTCGCAGGTGAGCCTGGTCCAGGCCTCGGCCTCCTCGGTAGGAATAACGCTTGCCTCGCGCTGGTCGCGGCCGAGCACGCGGATCTCGTCGAGCAGCTGCGGGTCGTCTACGTGTCCGCCTGCAACCGTCTCGCGCGCTAACGAGCGTACGAGCTCAACGGACTTCTCGCTGGTCAGTAGCTTGTGATGCTCGCCGGCAAGCGTGCCCATGGCGTCGGCACGGGCGGCAGCACCGTTGGCAGGAGCAATCGTCGCTCCATCGAACTCGGCAATCTTGAGCAGGTACTCGCGAGTCCACAGCTTGCCCTCGAGTTTGCGGAACTTTTTGACGGCCTTGTCGACTTTAGCGGCCTTGACGCCCTTGGCAGCCTTTGCCACGGCGGCCTGGGCCTTCTTATCGAGTTTCTTTCCCATACCGTATCCTTAATCTCGCAGGCCGAGCGCCTCGAGTGGGCGCGCGGCCAGTTTGCACAGCTACCTGCCTTGTACCCAGCGCGAACAAAACGGAACGCGGCGATATGCTCGCAGAATGTGTTATCCTATAGCCCAATGCGTTGACGGAGAGGGTTTTGCCCGTCGCGTCGCCGGCAAGAGAGGGAAGGTCATGGGCTGCAAGCCTTCCTGCGGTGGCAAGGGCCAAGCGTTCACTCCCGAGCAGCAACCTCAACGGGCACGCGGCCAGCGGCGGCGAAGCCCCAGTAGGGAAGCCGTGAGCCTCGCGACAAGGGGCAAAGAGTGGGCGCGGCGGGCCAGACATCCGCCGGGTCAAACAAGGTGGTACCGCGGAATTCAACCGTCCTTGGGCAATGCACATGCCCGAGGGCGGTTTTTTGTTACCGAACCGGGCCGCGTTTTCGCAACGTCAGACGGCGGCAGCCGCCTCGGCAAGCGGGGAACGCGAGAGACGAAAGGGAAGACATGAGTCTGATTGATGATCTGGTCAAACTCGAGGAAGAGGCCAAGGAGCTCGTCACTAGCGCCGACGACGCCGCCAAGCTCGAGGCTGCGCGCGTTGAGCTGCTCGGTCGCAAGGGCCGTATCACCGGCCTGATGCGCATGATGGGCAAGCTCGCCCCCGAGGATCGTCCCATGATGGGCAAACGCGCCAACGAGATGCGCCAGCTGATCGAGGGCATGCTCGACGAGCGCACCACCGAGATGAAGGACGCCGCCCTCAAGCACGCACTCGAGCACGAGGCCGTCGACATCACGCTGCCGGGCATCCGTCCGCAGATCGGTCACCAGCACCTGATCAAGCAGATCATCGAGGAGGCCGAGGACATCTTCTGCGGCATCGGCTACACCGTCGAGTCCGGCCCCATGGTCGATACCTCCTACTACAACTTCACCGCGCTCAACGCGCCCATGGATCACCCGAGCCGCTCGGCTCGCGACACGTTCTATGTGGTCGACAACAACCCCGGTAGCGTCGCGCACCCCGAGGCTCACGCCCACGGCGAGTCCGACGTGCTGCTGCGCACCCAGACCTCGGGCGTGCAGATCCACACCATGGAGTCGCAAAAGCCGCCCATCTACATGATCTGCCCGGGCACCGTCTATCGTCCCGACACGGCCGACGCCTGCCACCTGCCGCAGTTCAACCAGATTGAGGGCCTGGTCGTCGACGAGGGTATCACCTTTGGCGATCTTAAGGGCACGCTCGACTACTTTGTTAAGTGCATGTTTGGTGAGGATCGCAAGACGCGCTATCGCCCGCACTTCTTCCCCTTCACCGAGCCTTCCTGCGAGGTGGACGTGAGCTGCCACGTGTGCGGCGGCAAGGGCTGCAACTTCTGCAAGCACAGCGGCTGGATCGAGATCCTGGGCTGCGGCATGGTCGACCCCAACGTCCTGATCAACTGCGGCATCGACCCCGAGAAGTACACCGGCTTCGCCTTTGGCATTGGTGCCGAGCGCGTCGCTGCCCTGCGCTACGACCTGCCCGACCTCAGAACTCTCATGACTGGCGATATGCGCTTCTTGAATCAGTTCTAGGCTGCGGCTTGCCCAAGCACGGCACCTCGGCGCTCATTCGTCGCTTGCGTACCAAAGTACGCGGCTCTCCTCTTTCGGGCCGATCTGCCGCACTTGGACAACCCTCGCTTTGTAAGGAATGTTCACAAAGTTGAAGTTTCCACCTGCATCTCTTCGCAGGCTTTCAGTATGAAAGGAGAGCTAGATGCGTGTTTCTTACGACTGGCTCAAGACCATGATCGATATTCCGGAGGATCCCAAGACCCTTTCGGACGAATATATCCGTACCGGCACCGAGGTCGAGGCGATCGACACCGTGGGCGAGTCCTTCGACCACGTGGTGACCGCCAAGGTGCTCACCAAGATCCCGCACCCCGATAGCGACCACATGTATGTGTGCTCGGTCGATGTGGGCGACAAGAATCTCGACGCCGACGGCAATCCCGCTCCGCTGCAGATCGTCTGCGGCGCGCAGAACTTCGAGGCCGGCGACCACATCGTCACGGCCATGATTGGCGCCGTGCTTCCCGGCGACGTCAAGATCAAGAAGAGCAAGCTTCGCGGCGTCGTGTCCATGGGCATGAACTGCTCCGCGCGCGAGCTCGGCCTGGGTGGCGACCACTCCGGCATCATGATCCTGCCCGAGGATACGCCCTGCGGCATGCCGTTTGCCGAGTACGTGGGCTCGAGCGACACCGTGCTCGACTGTGAGATCACGCCCAACCGTCCCGACTGCCTGTCCATGATCGGCATGGCCCGCGAGACCGGCGCCATCTTCGACCGCGATTTCCACGTTGAGCTGCCCGCTATCAAGGCGGAGACCGGCCGCGCGACCGACGACGAGCTTTCGGTCGAGATCGCCGACGAGGGCCTGTGCGACCGCTACGTCGCCCGCATCGTGCGCAACGTGAAGGTCGGCCCCTCGCCCGACTGGATGGTCAAGCGCCTCAACGCCCTGGGCGTGCGCCCGCACAACAACATCGTCGACATCACCAACTACGTGATGATGCTCACCGGCCAGCCGCTGCACGCCTTTGACCTGGACACCTTTGCCGAGCGCGATGGCCACCGTCGCGTGGTGGTTCGCGCCGCCCAGCAGGATGAGAAGTTCACGACGCTCGACGGCGAGGAGCGCACGCTTGACGCCGGCATGGGCCTCATCACCGACGGCGAGCGTCCCGTGGCGCTGGCCGGCGTTATGGGCGGCATGGATTCCGAGATCGAGGACGACACCGTCGACGTGATGGTCGAGAGCGCCTGCTTCAACGCCGGTCGCACCTCGCACACCAGCCGCGACCTGTCGCTGATCTCCGACGCCTCCATCCGCTTTGAGCGCCAGGTCGACGAGACCGGCTGCGTGGATGTCGCCAACGTTACCTGCGCGCTCATCGAGGAGATCGCCGGTGGCAAGGTCGCTCCCGGCTACGTTGATGTGTTCCCCGCGCCCAAGACCATCGATAGCATCAAGCTGCGCTTGGCCCGCGTGCACGCCATCTGCGGCGCCGACATCGAGCCCGATTTTATTGAGCGTTCGCTCACCCGCCTGGGCTGCACCGTCGAGCGCGACGGCGAGGACTTTATGGTTACCCCGCCGAGCTTCCGTCCCGACCTGCTGCGTGAGATCGACCTGATCGAGGAGGTCCTGCGCCTATGGGGCATGGGCCGCGTTACGGCGACCATCCCGGCTGCCAAGAACCACATCGGCGGCTTGACCCGCGAGCAGAAGCTTACCCGTAAGGTCGGCGAGATCCTGCGCGCCTGCGGCCTCAACGAGACCACGACCTTTGGCTTTGCCGCCCCGGGCGACCTGGAGAAGATCGGTATGTCCACCGAGGGTCGCGGTTGCTCCGTGGTGCTCATGAATCCGCTGGTAGCCGAGCAGACCGAGATGCGCCGCTCGCTGTTGCCGGGCCTGCTGCAGTCCGTGGCCTACAACGAGGCGCACGGTACGCCCAACGTGCACCTGTACGAGGTCGGCAGCCTGTTCCACGGTCGCGAGAACGCCAGCCTGCCCAAGGAGACCAAGTCCGTGGCGGGCGTGCTCTCGGGCCAGTGGAGCGAGCAGTCTTGGAACATGAAGTACCGTAAGCTGCGTTTCTTCTTTGGCAAGGGCATTGTCGAGGAGCTGCTCGCCCAGCTGCGCATCGAGAAGGTTCGCTTCCGTCCCGCCGAGGGCGAGGGCTATGCCTTCTTGCAGCCGGGCCGTGCCGCCGAGGTTCTGTCCGGCGGCACCGTGCTGGGCTGGGTCGGCGAGATTCACCCCAAGGCGCGCGAGGCTATGGGCATCGATGAGGTCGTCGTTGCCTTTGAGCTCGACTTGGACAAGCTGATCAAGGGCGCCCGCAACCAGGAGAACTACCGCGAGTTCTCGCAGTACCCGGCCGTTGAGCACGACCTTGCTATCGTGGTCGACAACACTGTGACCTGCGAGGATCTTGAGCGTCGTATTACGAGTGCCGGCGGCAAGCTGCTCGAGGGCGTGCGTCTGTTCGATGTCTACCGCGATCCGGTCCGCATCGGAGCGGGCAAGAAGTCCATGGCCTTTGCGCTTACGTATCGCTCCGACGACCACACGCTCACCAGCGAAGAGGTCGAAAAGGCGCACCAGAAGATCGTCACCAAGGTGTGCAAGGGCGTAAACGGCGAGGTCCGCGGCTAGGTCTTGCGCTGGGGTATGGGTCAGCGGTGGCTGCTGCCGAATCCTACGTGACTGCTATGGCCGGTATAAGGCGCTGCTGAGCCTGCATATATGACACGCGCATTACATAACGGCGTGCTGCTTTGTCGGCAGTGCGCCGTTTTGCTATGATAGCCCGCGGCGTGTTACGAATCTGACAATACGTAACACTGGCAAGGTGATTCAAGCGGCGTTGCAATTCCGTGCGCCGATAACCGGGAGGCGTACATGCACATTCCAGATAATTATCTGTCCCCGCAGACCGATGCCGTCATGGCGGTGGCGATGGTGCCCGTTTGGGTCCACTGCATCAAGAAGGTGCGCGCCACGCTCGATCGCGAGCATATGGCTTTCCTGGGTATCTGCGCCGCGTTCTCCTTCCTGCTCATGATGTTCAACGTGCCGCTGCCTGGCGGCACCACAGGCCACGCCGTCGGCGGCGCCCTCATTGCGCTGCTGCTAGGCCCCGAGGCCGCGGCTATCGCTGTCTCGGTCGCGCTGGCGCTGCAGGCGCTGCTGTTTGGCGACGGCGGCATCCTGTCCTTTGGCGCCAACTGCTTTAACATGGCCTTCGTGCTGCCGTTTGCCGCTGCTATCGTGTTTCGTGCGCTCAACAGCCGTTTGCATGGCAAGGGCTGGGGCACCTCGGTTTCGGCCGTCGTAAGCGGCTGGGTCGGCCTGTGTCTGGCGGCCCTGTGCGCGGCAATCGAGTTTGGTATTCAGCCGATGCTCTTTACCAACGCTTCGGGCGCGCCGCTGTACTGCCCCTTCCCGCTGTCCGTGGCTATTCCGGCCATGTTGATCCCGCATATGCTGGTTGCCGGCGTGATCGAGGGCGTGGCGACGGCCGCCATCTACGGTTTCATTAAGAAGACGGCGCCGAGTGTTATCGTCGGGCCCGAGGCCGTCGATGGACAGCTTGCCGGCGATGGTACTGCCAAGAAGACCTCGCTGGTCCCCACGCTCATCCTGGTCGCCGTGCTTGTCGTGGCCACGCCGCTGGGCCTGCTGGCCACGGGTGACGCATGGGGCGAGTGGGACGCTGAGGGCGCCGCGACTGCCGTTCAGGAGGCTGGTGACGACAGTCTGCAGGCTTCGGTCGGCCTCGATACTCCGACCTTTGCCGACGCTCTGCCTACGGGTGATTACCTGCAGGCCTATTCCGAGGAACAGGGTCTTGGCTTTGTCGGTCAGGCTGCCATGTATATCCTGTCCGGCGTGATTGGCGTGGCGGTGCTCACCATCGCATTCCGTCTGATCTCGCTGACGGTCAAGGAAAGCGGAGCCCATGGCGATGGTCGAGCTGCCTAGCTGGCTTGCGGTCGAGCAGCGTTACGAGCTCACGGGCGCTCGTCATCGCGTGATGCAAAAGAACGTCCTGCACCTGGCGAGCCTGCTTGAGCGGGTTCGCCTGGGTGGAGGCGCGCACGAGGGCGGGTCGATGGTCGACCGCGCCCTTTCTTGCGTTTCGGCTCCGGTGCGCCTGGTGGGGATGTTCGTTTGCGTCCTGTGCGTGTGTCTGACGCAGAGCCCGCTGTACCTGATGCTGATGGCGGCTATCGCGCTGGTGCTGGTCGCGGTGCGCCCCGCGCGCGGGTTGCGCGCGACTTTTGTACCGGCGCTTGGCGCCACGGGGCTTGCGGTGGTTCTGGCGCTGCCTGCCCTGTTGCTGAGCGCGTCTGCCATGGGCGCCATGCTCAAGATCGCGCTCAAGACGTTTATTAATGTGTCGCTGGTGCTGGGTGTTTCGTGGACGCTCACCTGGAGCCGCATGTCGGCGGCGCTCAAAATGCTGCACCTGCCCGACGAGGTTATCTTTACGTTTGATATGGCGCTCAAGCATATTGAGGTGCTGGGACGCACGGCGCACGATCTGTGCGAATCGGTCATGCTGCGCAGCGTCGGTTCCGCGCCTGCGGGTTTTTCGCGCACCGATTCGCTGGCGGGTATCATGGGCATGACGTTTATCAAGGCGATGGAATGCAGCCGCGCGATGGACGAGGCCATGCTGTGTCGCGGCTTCGCCGGCGTGTATCCGGCGCCTGCACGGAGCGGCTTTGGCTGGCGCGATGCGGTTTACGCGGCCGTTGTGGCGTTGCTCGCCGTGTTGTGCGCGGTGCTGTAGCGCGGACGGTCGAACCGTTGATGTGAGTAGGGAAGGGCGACGTTTTGGCAAACGATACGAATAACGCGATGGGTGCGAGCGGTGCTGCCGGCGCCGAGGTCACGCCGCTCATCGAGTTTCGCGACGTGGTGTTTTCCTATGCGGGTCATACGGTGGTCGATGGCGTTTCATTGCAGGTGAACCGTGGAGAGCTCGTTGCTCTGCTTGGTCCTAACGGCTGCGGCAAGACGACGATTATGCGTCTTATCAACGGCCTTGAGCTTGCGGACGCGGGTGCGTACCTGTTCGACGGGCATGCGGTCGATGCGGCGTTTCTAAAGGATTCTGCGGCCGCTCAGCGTTTTCATCAGCGCGTGGGCTTTGTGTTCCAGAATGCCGACGCCCAGCTGTTCTGCGCTACGGTGGGCGAGGAAGTTGCTTTTGGTCCCGCGCAGATGGGGTTGCCGGCAGACGAGCTCGAGCGCCGCGTCCGCGATGCCATGGAGCTATTCCAGGTTGCCGACCTTGCCGACGTCTCTCCCTATCAGCTCTCGGGCGGGCAAAAGAAGCGCGTTGCGCTGGCTGCGGTGGTGTCGATGAACCCGGATATCCTGGTGCTCGACGAGCCTACCAATGGGCTCGACGAGGATTCATGCGACATCGTGGTCAACTTCTTGCTGGCCTACGTCGCGGCGGGTAAGACGGTCTTGATGAGCACACATCACCAGGATTTGGTGCGACGCCTGAGTGCCCGTGCAATCTATATCGATCGATATCACCATGTGGTCGAGGCGCCTTCGCCGTCGTATGGAACCGAAAGCGGTGCTACGGACTAGTTGCTGCGTAGAGCGTGCGTAGCCGCCCGCGCGGCTTTGCCGTGATGGTATAGTTATCCAGGTTTTTTATGGGGGTGGCTATGCCAAGCTGGAACATTCATATCGCTCAGACGGAGCGTTTGCTGGAGCGCACCGGTGCGCTTGCCAAGAGCGTGCGCGACCGCAATGCCTTTTTGTTTGGCTGCGTGGTTCCGGATATTTTCGTGGGCTATATGGTCCCTGGCATCGCCGATCCCATCCCGTACCGCATTACGCACTTTGCCAAGCCCGAGCCTATCCCTAAGCCGCGTGAGCACGAGTTCTGGGATACCTATGTGGCACCGTTGCTTAAAAGTTCGCCCACCGGTGCGCCAGCCGCGGCGACCTCGATTATCGAGGAGCGCGAGCGACTGAATCGCGTGCACTATCCCCAGCGCTACAGGGATGCTGAGCCGGTTGTCGGTCCCGGCGCTCGTGAGTTCTCGCTTGCGTCCGAAGATGTGGCGCAGTCGTTGCTCGATTTGACACTGGGTGTCTGGTCGCATCTGGTGGCCGATACCGTATGGAATACGCGCGTGAATCAGTACCTGGAGGCGCACGGCGGCAAGCCGTGCGAGGAGTTCCGCATTAAAAAGCAAGGCGACTTTGACTGGTTCGGCAAGACGCTCGGCATTGTTTCGATTCCGCGCGCGACCGATCGCCTGTATACTGCGGCGACGCGTTTTGGGCAGTATCCCATCCATAAGGAGTATGTGCTCAAGACCATCGGCGTCATGCACGAGATTGTACGCGAAAACCCCGGCGATCCCGACCATCCGCCATACCGCCTGCTAACCGAGGAATTCTTCGACGCAACGTTTACCGAGGTCATCGAGCTGACCGAGGCGGGTTTTGCCGCCCGTGTCGAATCGCCCGATGTGCCTGCGCTGCCCCTGATTGCTAGCTGCTAGCTGGCCGGCCCGGCAGTGAATAGCTCAACCCAATCGACAAGTAGCTCTTGCCGTAAGGTATCTTCGGCAATGCGCTCCTGTTTGGTCTTTGGGATGTGGGGAAGCCCGGCCTTTTTATGGATGAGCTCGGCTATGTGGTCGAAGCTCTTCTTCTCCTTGATCTGGTCATAGGTAATTTGGATGACGTCGTAGCCCATGCTTGTGAGTGCGGTGGCGCGCTCGGCATCGGAGAGGCTCGCGGCTTCGCTGTCGTGGGCAGAGCGGCCTTGGCATTCCAGAATGACGCCCATGCTGTCGGTGGCGCTTTCGATGAGGATATCGGCGTAGCAGCAGGTTTTGTCATACAGCGAACGTGCGGCTTCACTGAGCGGGATGCGCGCGTTGTTGGCGATCTCGATGCCCTGGCCGCCCTCGTCGCGGGGGAGCGAGATAAGCATGGAGGTCTGTACTTCGAAGGGCGAGGCGGCCTGCCCCGTCATGTGCTCGGCCGCCCAGCGCAGTTGTTTGACGCCGCGCAGGCCTGCGGCTTGCTTGGCGAACGCGGCGATATCCGTTGCGGTAAGAAGCGGCGTGCGCTTCCACAAGTTGGTGTCATTGCCCTTGGTGTCGTTAACTCGCTCCCACCCGCAGTTGGGTGGAATGAACTTAAGCGAAATAGCTTCATCGAGTTGTTGTTGCGTTCGCTCGCAGGGCTTAAACACTGCAAAGGAGCCGCACATCTCGTAGCAAGCCATGAGTAACTGGTTGCGTGAAACCTGCGTAGCAAGGTTGAGCAGCGTGAACTCCGGTGACGTGACATCAAACCTATGTTCAGTCTGCCTAAACGACCCCGGAGGTGGTTCTTGGGTCAGGAGGTGCGATTTAAACAGGCTTCGCGACCCGGATTGTGCCCGAGTGAATACAAGCCTGTGAAGTGGTGCGTGAAGCAGGTCTTTTACAACTGCATGACTTCCGAGGCCACAACATCTGCGATCCATATTGCCAAGGCTAATGGCGGGGTAAAGGCCTAATACCTGCGGCGGGATGCGGCAATAGTTAAAGGCGGATTGCCCACAAAGCGTCAGGTCCATAATGCCCTCCTGGCCGAAATCATCTCTTTGAAGCGAGTGATGCCAGCGTCAATCCGGAAGTATGCGGCAAAATCTGAACCCTATGAGCGGACCTTGCTTTTGAGGCTAGTTTATCAGGCATTTTGTTGCGAAAAAACAGGGTGTGCTCGGAGGTTCCAGAATTTGCCGCATGCTTCCGAAAACCAGGTCGATTTGGTTCTTGCTAAAACGATTTATCAGCCCTGTGTGAGGTGTGGGTTTGCCACCGGGCGAACACTTTTAGCGCTTGGGGCTTTATTTTTTGGGCCTCGAAGGGTGGATTTCGCGCTTTTGGTAAAGAAATGAGTGCGTGTTTTGCCGTGCGGCGGCATTGGCACAGAAAAAAGGCCCGGAAGGCGAAGCCTTCCGGGCCCTTTGCAATGCAAGTATGCTTGCAAGTTCGTTTTAGCGCACCTGAGCGACGTAAGCGACGTTGGTCGAGGAGACCTTGTCCTCGAGCTGGACGCTCATGCGGGGATCGCCGGCGGTAGCGACGGTCAGGTCGCCGGCCTCGACGTAGCCGAGCTCCTTAGCGGTCTCGATCGCCTTGACGATCGTGCCGTTGACGGTGCCCTGGGTAATCTCGGCCTGATGCGGGATAACGCCCCAGTACATGATCATCTGCTGGACGGCCCACTCGTGGCGGGAGAACGCGCAGATCGGCATGTTGGGACGGAAGTGCGAAATCAGGCGAGCGGTACGACCGGTGGTCGTCGGCACGGTGATGCACTTGGCGCCAACGGTGGTGGCCATGTTCACAGCGGACATACCCACAACGTTGTTAACAACGCGGGTGCCATGAGCGTCGGCCGGAACCTCGAGCGGAGCGTGGGCCGGGAGGTACTTCTCGGTCTCGAGAGCAATGCTGGCCTGCATCTTGACGGCCTCGACCGGGTACTTACCGGCAGCGGACTCGCCAGAGAGCATAACGGCGTCGGTGCCGTCGTAAATGGCGTTAGCAACGTCGGCAACCTCGGCGCGCGTCGGGCGCGGGTTCTGCTGCATGGAGTCGAGCATCTGCGTAGCGGTGATAACGGGCTTGTAGGCCGCGTTGCACTTAGCGATGATCTCCTTTTGGATGTGGGGAACGAGCTCGGGCTTAATCTCGATGCCCAGGTCGCCACGGGCGACCATGATGCCGTCGGAAGCCTCGAGGATCTCGTCGAAGTTCTCGACGCCCAGGGCGCACTCGATCTTCGGGAAAATCGTCACGTGCTCGCCACCGTTCTCGCGGCAAAGCTTGCGAATGCCGCGGACGGACTCGCCGTCACGGATGAAGGAAGCGGCGATGTAGTCGATGTTCTCGGTCAGGCCAAAGAGGATGTCCTGACGATCGCGCTCGGTGATAGCGGGCAGCGAGATGTTGACGTTGGGCATGTTGACGCCCTTGCGCTCGCCGATCAGGCCGTCGTTCTTAACGACGCAGGTCATGTCCTGGCCGTCGACGGACTCGACCTCGAGGGCAACCAGACCATCATCGATCAGGATAAGGGAGCCCTTCTCGACCTCGGAGGGCAGAGCCAGGTAGTCGAGGGAGATGTGCTCAGCGGTGCCGTGGAAATCCTCGGACGTGGGCTGAGCGGTGACGACGATCTTATCGCCGGTCTTGACGGCAACCTTCTTGCCGTCGACCAGAAGGCCGGTGCGGACCTCGGGGCCCTTGGTGTCGAGCAGGATGCCGACGGGCAGACCGAGCTCCTTGGAAATACGACGGACGCGCTCGATGCGACCGTGGTGCTCGTCGTAGGATCCGTGCGAGAAGTTAAAACGGGCGACGTTCATGCCCGCCTTGATCATCTCGCGGATGGTCTCGTCGCTATCGCAGGCGGGACCCATGGTGCATACAATCTTGGTGCGCTTGTACATTCAGACCTCCATCTGACATCGTCTTGCGCTGATAGATAAACCATAAGAAATAAAACTGAGATGATTATAACGAAATGCCGACCGAATACCCCAAAAAATCGACCGTATGCCGAATTAGAAGTTCATTTTTTGCGAATAAACGGTATATGCAAAAACTTTACCAACCGTTCTAACCGCTGCTATCTGGGCGATATTTCAGTTTGATGATGCACCGAAGAAAAAACGTTTTATCAATGTCGAACATCATACGGTCTGCATCGTTGCACTCGAGCCGTGTTTCCAATTGGAATGTTTTGGCTAGACGCGCCGCTTTGGGGTACCATAGCTCCACTATCAACTGCCGCTCAGCACGGCAGCCTTGATGAGCCCTTGCCCTTCTCCTGGGAATTATGATCGGGCATCAATCTGCTGAGTGGCCCGAATCCCAGGAGGGGACTCTATATGCAAAAGGAATACCTGTCCGCCGCGGCGGAGGTACTCAGCGACCAAGGTGTCGATGAGAACCTCGGCCTGAGCAACGACGAGGCGTCGTCGCGCCTCGCCAAGACAGGCCCTAACAAGCTCGAGGAAGCCGAGAAGACGCCGTTGTGGAAGCGCTTCTTTGAGCAGATGGCCGACCCCATGGTCATCATGCTGATCGTTGCCGCCGTCATCAGTGCACTCACGGGCATGGTCAAGGGTGAGGCGGACTTTGCCGACGTCGCCATCATCATGTTCGTCGTTATCGTCAACTCGGTGCTGGGCGTGGTTCAGGAGGCCAAGAGCGAGGAAGCTCTCGAGGCATTGCAGGAGATGAGCGCGGCGCAGTCCAAGGTTCTGCGCGACGGCAAGCTCGTGCACCTGCCGAGTGCCGAGCTCGTGCCTGGCGATGTGATCATGCTCGAGGCGGGCGACTCCGTCCCGGCCGACTGCCGCGTGCTCGAGAGCGCCACGATGAAGATCGAAGAGGCTGCACTCACCGGCGAGTCCGTGCCTGTCGAGAAGCATGCCAACGTGATCGAGCTCGCCACCGGCACCGACGACGTGCCGCTCGGCGACCGCAAGAACATGTGCTACATGGGTTCCACCGTGGTGTACGGTCGCGGTCGCGCCGTCGTGGTCGGTACCGGTATGAACACCGAGATGGGCAAGATTGCCGGCGCCCTGGCCGAGGCCAAGGAAGAGCTCACGCCGCTGCAGGTGAAGCTTGCCGAGCTCAGCCGCATCCTCACCATCATGGTTATCGTCATCTGCGTCGTCATCTTTGGCGTTGATATCATCCGCCACGGCGTGGGCAACGTTCTTACCGACCCGACCGCCCTGCTCGATACCTTTATGGTTGCCGTCTCGCTCGCCGTCGCTGCCATCCCCGAGGGCCTGGTCGCCGTCGTGACCATCGTGCTGTCGCTTGGCGTGACCAAGATGGCCAAGCGCCAGGCAATCATCCGCAAGCTCTCTGCCGTCGAGACTCTCGGCTGCACGCAGACCATCTGCTCCGACAAGACCGGTACCCTTACCCAAAACAAGATG
Source organism: uncultured Collinsella sp. (assembly GCA_965141565.1). GTDB lineage: Bacteria > Actinomycetota > Coriobacteriia > Coriobacteriales > Coriobacteriaceae > Collinsella. The sequence goes on from CBCSNQ010000002.1 coordinate 43,837, forward strand.
ACCGTCGTCAAGCACGAGCTCGCCGCGCCTAAGGAGAAGTTCCTGGCCGGCATGGCTCTGTGCTCCGATGCCCAGTGGGACGAGGAGCTGGGCGAGGCCGTGGGCGAGCCGACTGAGTGCGCGCTCGTCAACGACGCCGGCAAGGCGGGCCTCACCGGCCTGACCGCCGAGCACCCGCGTGTGGGCGAGGCCCCGTTCGACTCGGGCCGTAAGATGATGTCCGTGGTCGTCGAGACCCTGGACGGCGAGTATGAGCAGTACACCAAGGGCGCGCCCGACGTGGTGATCGGCCTGTGCACCCATATCTACGACGGCGACAAGGTCGTTCCGCTGACCGAGGAGCGTCGCGCCGAGCTCGTGGCCGCCAACAAGGCCATGGCCGACGAGGCCCTGCGCGTGCTGGCGCTGGCAAGCCGCACCTACACCGAGGTCCCGAGCGACTGCAGCCCCGCTGCGCTCGAGCACGACCTGGTCTTCTGCGGCCTGTCCGGCATGATTGACCCTGTCCGCCCCGAGGTCGCCGACGCCATCCGCGAGGCCCACGATGCCGGTATTCGCACCGTCATGATCACGGGCGACCACATCGACACCGCCGTGGCCATCGCCAAGCAGCTGGGCATCGTCACCGATCGCAACCATGCCATCACCGGTGCCGACCTCGATCGCATGAGCGACGAGGAACTCGACGCGCACATCGAGGACTACGGCGTGTACGCCCGCGTCCAACCCGAGCACAAGACACGCATCGTCGAGGCTTGGAAGTCGCGCGACCAGATCGTGGCCATGACGGGCGACGGCGTCAACGACGCCCCGTCCATCAAGCGCGCCGACATCGGCGTGGGCATGGGCATTACTGGTACCGACGTCACCAAGAACGTCGCCGACATGGTGCTCGCCGACGACAATTTCGCCACCATCATCGGTGCCTGCGAAGAGGGCCGTCGTATCTACGACAACATTCGTAAGGTCATCCAGTTCCTGCTTTCGGCTAACCTTGCCGAGGTCTTCTCGGTGTTTATCGCCACGCTCATCGGCTTTACCATCTTCCAGCCGGTGCAGCTGCTGTGGGTGAACCTGGTCACCGACTGCTTCCCCGCGCTCGCGCTGGGCATGGAGGATGCCGAGGGTGACATCATGAAGCGCAAGCCGCGCAACGCCAAGGACGGTGTCTTTGCCGGTCATATGGGCCTGGACTGCGTGGTCCAGGGTCTGATCATCACCGTGCTGGTGCTGGCGAGCTTCTTTGTGGGCGTGTACTTTGACATGGGCTACATCCACATCGCCGATATGATCGCCGGCAATGCCGACGAGGAAGGCGTGATGATGGCGTTCATCACGCTCAACATGGTCGAGATTTTCCACTGCTTCAATATGCGCAGCCGTCGTGCGTCGCTGTTCACCATGAAGAAGCAGAACAAGTGGCTGTGGGCTTCTGCCGCGCTGGCACTGGTGTTGACGGTGATCGTGACCGTGCAGCCGACGCTTGCCGAGATGTTCTTTGGCCCCGTGACGCTTGAGCTCAAGGGCGTTCTTGCCGCGCTGGGCCTGGCCTTCCTGATCATCCCGCTGATGGAGATCTACAAGGCGATCATGCGCGCGGTCGAGAAGGAGTAAGTTAACCTGTCCGGGCCCGCCCCTGCGTGTTTTCTTCTTCGCTGGTCCTCGCGCTTCGCGCTGCGGGATCGCTCAGAAGAAAACACTCCCGGGGTGGGCCCTACGGTATCCTTGCTGGCTTTACTCCCGCGCGGATGAAAAAGGGCTGAGGGAAAGAAGGTGAGCGGCCGAGCAATTGCTCGGCCGCTCGTTTTGAATAAAGGATGTGCCCTTAGGAAACCCCTCCCGGCGGGCGGGCCCTGCGGTATCCTTGCTGGCTTTTCTCCCGCGCGGATGATAAAGGGCTGAGGGAAAGTTTGTGAGCTGGTCGGGCTTTGCCCGGCCAGCTCTATTTGATTTAAAATACCTGCTCAGTTGTGATTTATGGTGCTGGGAGGCGCTTGTGGGCAAGGCGAAGGCTAAGGCGAAGAAAAAGACGACGGGGGCGCGGGCTAAGCGCGATCGTCGTCGGAAGCTCGCGACCGAAGCCCCCGCGTCTGCCGAGGAGCTGCTGGCAAACGTGCCGGGACTTGACGCGCTGCAGGATGTTCCGGCGTTCGATGACCTGCCGGTCGATGAAGCTCAGCAGGCGGCGTTTGACGACTTTTGCGCACATACCGAGGAGCCCGAGCAGATGCAGCTTGGCGCCGTGGTGCGCTTGGATCGCGGGTTTCCGCTGGTGGCGACTGCCGACGACACCTTCCGCGCCGAGCATGCCGTGGGGTTTGCCAAGTCGCGCGGCGAGGACGAGGTCCTGCTGCCTGCCGTGGGCGACCGTGTGGCGGTGCGCCGCGCTCCCGGGCACGATATGGGCGTGATTGAGTGCGTGCTGCCGCGCCGTACGAGCTTTGAGCGTTGGCGCGGCCGTGCCCGCGGAGAGCGTCAGGTGCTCTGCTCCAACGTGGATTGCGTGCTAATCGTGCAGGCGCTCGGTGCCGGTGAGGTGCTGCTCGACCGCGTGGCGCGCTCGCTGGTGTTGGCGCTCGACTGCGATGCCGAACCGGTGGTGGTGCTCACCAAAGCTGATCGCTGCGATGCCGAGGAGCTCGAGCGCGATCTGGACCGCGTGCGCCGCCTGGTGGGTCCGGACGTGCGCGTGATCGTGACGTCCTCTGCCGAGGGGCGCGGCCTGGACGAGGTTCGTTCCTGCGTGCCTGCCGGGAGCTGCGCCATGATTCTGGGCGAGTCGGGTGCCGGCAAGTCGACGCTGCTCAATGCGCTGCTGGGCCACGATACGTTGGCGACTGGCGGTGTGCGCGAACGCGACGACCAGGGCCGTCACACTACCGTCGCGCGCGTGATGGTGGCACTGCCGGGCGACGCCGGCGTGATCGCCGATGCCCCGGGCCTGCGCAGCTTACCGCTCGTGGGTCACGAGCGGGGTCTGGCGCGCGCCTTCCCCGAGATTGTCGAGGCATCGCGCGCGTGCCGGTTTGGCGATTGCACGCATACCCATGAGCCGGGTTGTGCCGTTCGCGAGGCCGAGGACGCCGGGCAGATCGACAGCCTGCGTTTGGAAACGTTCCAAAACCTGGCGTCATCCATGCGCGTGAGTGCTCAAATGCTCGATCCCGATGTCCACCTGTAATTGATTTTTCCTATGACAGCCGTCTTCCAACTGTTCGGGAGACGGCTTTTTTGCTGCGAAAAAGCCTCGAAACATGCAGTTTGCTGACGTGCTGACCAAAACCTTGCCACGAGCTTGACGGGCTGGTTAGTTTTTGGTCAGCGATTGGTTTGACATCGAAAACCGAGATCGCGATTGCGCCGCTTTGCACTCTGACCACCCAGACAATGGTGGTACGGGCATTCGCCCGGCACTGCCATGAGAGGAGCGGCCGTGAACAAGAGCAAGCGCATCGCCATCAGTCTGGTCGCGGGCGTGCTCGCTGCGCTGCTCTGCATGGTTTACGGCTCGTCGATTCGCTCGCAAGCCGAACAGGTCCAGGCTGAGACCTTGGCCAAGTACGGTGGCGATCGCGCCGAGGTATGCGTCGCGGCGCGCGATATCGATGTGGGCGAGACCCTCGATGAGACCAATGTCATAACCCAGGAATGGCTGACGAGTCTGCTGCCGCGTGACGCGGCGACCGAGCTGCGCCAGGTGCGCGGCGACGTGACGACTTCGCGTATTCCCAAAAACGCCGTGATCTGCAATGTCTACACCAAGGCCGAGAGCCACAAGCTCGAGGTGCCTAAGGGCAAGGTCGCCGTTTCGGTGGCGGTCGATGCCGAGCACTCGGTCGGCGGTGCTACGGGCGTGGGCAGCTACGTGGATGTGTATGTGCAAAAAGACGGCGTAACCGATCGACTGTGCGGCGCGTACGTGATCGATACCAGTGAGGATTCCGGTGCCACGCGCGAGGGCAAGATCGAATGGGTGACGCTGGCGGCTGACCCCGAAGACGTCAAGGAACTGCTGGGAGCCTCGGGCAAGGGAACGGTCAGCTTGACGATTCCCGCCACGGCGCGCGGCAAAAAGAGCGGAGGCGACGAGTGATGAAGGCGATCTGGCTTGCGTGCTGCGCGTGCGGCGATTACGGGCTGTTGCAGCGGGAAGTCGAGGGCCGTGATGCGGGTGCACAGGTGCTTCGCGTGGGTGACCTGGACGGGCTGGTTTCCATGGCTCGGGCGTTTCCGTCGCGCCGCGGGGCTGCCATCATCGCAGCGTCTCTGTTTGATACCGAAGATGTGCGCAAGACTGTTGCGCGCCTGACGGCCGAAGGCCGCGTGAGTCGCGTGGTCGTCTTGATAGAAGCGCTCGATCCGTCGGATATCGAGGGGTTGTTTCGCGCGGGGGCGACCGAGGTCATCGCTGCGCACAGTATATGCGGCAACGGGCGCGCGGGCGAGGGAGCGGTTGATTCCGATCGGCGCATGACGATTGAGCCCGATGCTTTTGTTGATAGGGAACCCGGGGCGCCTCGCGCTACAAGAGGCCCGCGTGTTGATGATTATGGAAAAGCGGAAGCCGAGCATGGTCGGCGCCCCCGGAACCCCCTTGTATGCGATGACGCTGGAGGGCCGGCGCAGCATGCTGGCGAATCCCCGGCTGTAGATATGGGATACGTGCACGGCGTGAATCTGGCGGATGAACTCGACGAAGTTGAGGGCTTTGCCGGGTGCGGCGAGTTGTCGCTGATGCAGCATGAGCAGATTGCGCAGAACGAGCCTGCCTCGCAGACCGAACAAGCCGCCATGCCGGCTTGGACGCAGCGTGTAGTTGCGGCGGGGGAGACGGGGACGCTGTCACCGACGCCCGCCCCGCCGCCTCCGATGCCGCCGGCAGACGCTGCCGCTTCGCCGCATCGAGCTCCGGTCGTCTGCGTCATTTCGGGCTCGGGCGGTTGCGGCAAGTCGACGATCGTTGCCACCATGGCACACGCATCGTCGCTGTTGGGCTTGCGTGCCGCCGTGCTCGACCTGGACCTGATGTTTGGAAACCTTTACGACTTGTTAGGCGTCGATGCTCCGCGCGATATGGCGGCACTTATCGAGCCGTCGGCGGCGGGCACGCTCACCGAGCCGGATATCGTAGCCGCATCGATGCGCGTCGCCCCGGGCGTTACGCTCTGGGGTCCCGTCGCGGCGCCCGAGCAAGCCGAGCTCATGGCACGTCCGGTGGAGCTACTGCTTGATGTCCTGCGTCGCGAATCCGACGTGGTCTTTATCGATACTTCGGTCTTTTGGGGCGACGCCATGGCGGCTGCGGTGGCGGCGAGCGACCGTTGCCTGATCGTTGGCGATGCTGCGGTGTCGTCCGCGACATCGGCGTCGCGCGTCATTGAACTGGCAAGTCGAGTAGGTGTGCCGCGCACGCGCATGAGCGCCGTGTTCAACCGGTTCGGTGCGCGCGGGGCAGACGAGGACGTCGCCATGCGCTTTGAGATTGCCTGTGCGTTGAGCTCCAAGATTCGTATCGCCGATGGCGGGCAGGATCTCGCCGCGCTCATGGCGTTTGGGCGCGCTGACGAGGCAGTGGGGCAGACCAGCGCTTTTGCGACCAGCGTGCGCGAGGCCACGCGCGAGATGCTCGTGGAACTGGGGTGCGCCGTCGGTCCTTGGAGCGATATGGTCGCCGACCGTGCAATGCGAACCGAACGCCCGCGTATTCGCCTTCCCTGGTCGCGCGAGGGTGATCAGCGATGAGCCTGCAAACGAGGATTAAGGCTGCCGGCGTTGCAGCGGCGGCAGCGCCTGTAGATGCGGGGCGTCGCCGCGCGGTGAAACGACGCACCAAGCGCGCCGTGATGGACCGCATGGGTTACGACGAAGTGGCGCGTATCAGCGCCTATGTCGACCCGGCACTTGCCCGCTCGGAATTGCGTCCTGCGGTGGAGGCGGCGCTCAATGTTGAGGAGCCGACCGATCTCGCGACGCCCGAGCGCGAGACCATCATCGACGAGATTTTGGATGACGTGGTGGGCTTGGGGCCGTTGCAGCCGCTCATCGAGGACGACACCGTTACCGAGATCATGATCAACGGCTGCCGCTCGGCTTTCTTTGAACGCGGCGGCGTCTTGCACCCCATCGAGCATGCGTTTGAGGATGATGAGCAGATTCGTGTGCTTATCGACCGCATCATCTCGCCACTTGGCCGCCGTATCGACGAGCGCAGCCCCATCGTCAACGCCCGCCTCAAAACGGGCTATCGCGTCAACGCGGTGATTCCGCCCGTGGCGATTGACGGACCGATTCTCACCATCCGAAAGTTCTCGGACCGCATCTGCTCGCTGGACGAGCTTGTGGGGCTGGGGTCGCTGCCGCTTTGGTATGCGCAGCTGTTGTCGTGCGCGGTGTCGCTGCGACAGGACCTGGCGGTTGCGGGAGGCACGGGATCTGGTAAGACCACCCTGCTCAACGCGTTGTCATGTGAGATTTCCACCGGCGAGCGCATCGTGACGATCGAGGACTCTGCCGAGCTCAAGTTTGCGCATCATCCGCACGTGGTGCGTCTAGAGGCGCGCGAGGCTTCAATTGAGGGCGAGGGCGCGGTGACGATCCGCGACCTGGTGACCAATGCTCTGCGCATGCGCCCCGACCGCATCGTGGTGGGCGAGGTGCGCGGTGCCGAGTGCTGCGACATGTTGCAGGCCATGAACACGGGCCACGACGGGTCGCTCACGACACTTCATGCGGGTTCAGAACAGGAGACCGTGGTGCGTCTGACGTTGCTTGCACGTTATGGCATCGATCTGCCGAGCGAGCTCATCGAGGAGCAGATTGCCATGGCGCTCGACGGCATCGTGATGTCTGAGCGCCACGCCGATGGCAGGCGCTTCGTCTCCTCGTATTCGGGGGTGCGTCGCGCCGCGTCGGGCGGCGTAGAGCTCGAGCGCTATGTGACTTTCGATGCCGCCGAGCGCACCTGGAAGCTTGACCGCGAGCCGCCGTTTATCGCAGAAGGCCTGCGGTCGGGGACGCTCACACAAGAGGAGGTGGACGAATGGAGGTCGCTGTGCCCCTCGTCGTAGGGGGTTTGGCAGGGTTTTCTGTTGCGACGGCGTGCGGGGCGGAACCTCGTGTGCCGCAGGTACCGCCGGCGGAGCTGGCGCGTCAGGCGCTCGAGACGGTGGCAGAGAAGCTGCCGCGTGAGCTGGTGGAAAACGATCTGCTGAAAAAGATCGCCCGTTCGTGGACATCGCTGGCTCCGGCGCATCGCCTTGGCCTCGTGATCGAAGATGCTTCGGGGCGTTTGGCGTTTCTACTGCTATCGAGCGGTGTCTGCTGCGTATTGCTAACGATGGTGTCGTTATCGCCCCTCGGATTTGCCTTGGGACTTGTTGCTCCGTTTGCCGTTGGCGCCGCTCGGGATGGCTTTGAGAGCCGGCGCGAGCAACACGATGCAGAAGAGGCCATGCCCGAGGCATTTACCGCACTTTCCATGTCGCTTGCCTCGGGACATTCGCTGGCCCAGGGCATGCGCTTTGTGGGCGCTCATGCGCAAGAACCGGTGCATACCGAGTTTTTGCGGGTGGCGGCGGCAATCGATTGCGGCATCTCGGCGACCGACGCGCTCGATGACTTGCTCGTGCGCATCGACGCCCCTGGCCTTTCGCTTGTGACCTTGGCGCTTAAGGTGTCTCAGCGCACCGGTGCTCCGCTTGCCGACTTACTGTCCGAGGCGTCGAGCATGGTGGGGGAGCGCATTGAGCTCAAGCGCCGCCTGGATGTTAAGACGTCGCAGGCTCGCATGTCTGCGCATATGGTCGCGGCGATGCCGACGGGCATGTGCGCGGTGTTGGCGCTGCTTTCGGCAGATTTTCGTCGCGGTCTTGCGACGCCTGCCGGCGCGGGCACTGTGGTGCTGGGTCTTGCCCTCAACGCCGTTGCCCTGGTGGTTATCCGGCGCATTATGCGGGTGGAGCTATGAGCGCCCCGGTTGCAGTTGCGGCTTGCCTGTGCGCTCTGAGTGTATTTGTCGCGACGGGTTTGGATCGGGCGGATGCACGCAAGATCGCAGAGGCCTGCAAGCGCGAGGCGGTGCTGGTCGCTGCCGCGGGTCGCTCGGTGGTCGATGCTCTGGCCGCGCGAATGAAGGGCGCGGTTGGAGCGGGCGGTCCGGCGCGAGTATCGCTCGGCGAAGTGTCCGAGATGATCGATGTTGTGCGCTTGGGTCTTTCGGCCGGTCTTTCGTTTGATGCGGCGCTTGAGATTTTCTGCGCCAACCGCCGGTCAGTGCTGGCTCTTCGACTTGAGCGGGCCTGCATGGCGTGGCAGGTGGGCGTGGGCACGCGTGAGGACGAGTTGTTGGCCGCCGCACGCGACCTGGACGTGCGAGCGCTCGAGACCTTTGCCATCACGGTGGGGCAGGCGCTCGCTCTGGGTGCCCCACTTGCCGAGACACTGGCCGCTCAAAGTCGCGAGATCCGTGCGGCTCATCGCGCCGCGGTCGAGCGCGAGATCGAGCGTGCGCCCGTCAAGCTGCTGATTCCCACCGGCACGCTCATCTTGCCGGCGTTGCTTCTGTCCATATTGGGCCCGCTGCTGGGAGCTGGCGGGATGATGTAGGGAGGAATACATGAATACGATGACTGACGTTGCTGGCAAGGTCTGGAGCTGGGCTGTTTGCCAGTCAATTCGCGCTCGCCAGCATGCCGGGGAGCTACTGCAGGAGGAGAGTGCGCAGGGCACCACCGAATACGCCATCTTGGTCGGCGTGCTCGTGGTGATCGCCATCATTGCCATTGTCGCATTTAAGGGCAAGGTCCAAGATCTATGGAACGCTATCAGCGAGGGCATCAACAGCCTGTAGAGGGTAGGCGGCCTGTCGGCGCACTGCTGGTGTTTGCCTGTGTGGTTGTGGCGGTGGCAGTGGCGGTTTGGGGGCTAAACGCCGCGCGGCAGCAGCGTCCTGGGGCCGCCTTCGATTCGGGCTCAGATTCGGCGGTGGCGTCTCAAAAAGATGAGATGCGAGATGCGGACGATTCGGATGTCGCTGTCACGGCGCAAACCTTTCTGCGGATGCTCGACAAGCGGTCTGGCACTGCGACGGATTCGCCTGAGGACAACGCGATTGCGGTCCGGCTTGCATGGTCCGAGGACCGACCGATGACCGAGGCAGCGGCGGATATGTTACGCGCCTACCGCGAGGTGCCAACGGCCCAGCTCGCCCTGAGCGGCTATCTCGATATTAAGGGTAACGTATGGGGCGCCATTGTGCGCGATGGGCGCGGCTGGGTCGATATGGTGACGGTTGCCGCGGATACTGGCGATGCTTCGTGTCGTCTGCGCGCGGTGCGCCTGGCCCCGCAAACAATAAGCTCAAAGGAGGGGTCGTGAAATGCATGACGTCCTGCGCGAGGAATCTGCCCAGGCGACGGTCGAATACGCCATCGTCACGGTGGCGCTGTTATCGATCGTGCTGGCGATTGCGGGGCTTTGGCGTGCTGGCACCGATGGGCACTTGGCGGCGCTGGTTGAGCGGGCGGCATCCCATGGCGTTGCCTCGACGTCGGTTATCGACGCCGCTGCGGGCGCTAAGGACATCGCGTTGTATTGATATCGCGCGCGAGGACCGGGCGCAGTCTACGGTCGAGGCTGCTTTTTTGCTGCCGACGTTTCTGATGCTCATTCTTCTCGCACTGCAACCGGTGTGTTTGCTCTATACGCGCGCGGTCATGGAGTCTGCCGCTGCCGAGACCGCGCGGCTCATGACCACGACGACGGCGGAGGACGACGATCTTAAGGAGTTCACCCGCCGCCGGCTTGCCGCAGTGCCCAACGTTTCGATCTTTCATGCCGGCGGGCCGTTGTCGTGGGATATCGAGCTTGGTCGGGCCGGTGCGGGTGGCGTCTCGTCCGTGTCCGTTTCCAGCGAGGTCAAACCGTTGCCTGTGATCGGTGCGTTTGCGCAGACTATGAGTGGTGCAGGCGAGGGCGGCTACGTTGAGCTCAAGGTCGATGTCTCGTATCAATCACGTCCCGAATGGCTGGAGGGAGATTATGATTCGTGGATTGCTGCATGGGATTAAGCGTTTCTGGTCTAGACGCGTTTTGACGCGCCGTCCGAGCTGCCATCGCAAGCGAGGCGGCTTTATGGGCCGCGCCGGTGTTGATCTGTTTATCGAAGACAGCGCCTATACCACGCTTTCTTCTGCCGTGGTCATCCTAGTGGTGCTCACGTTGTTGTTTTCGTCGACCGCGGCGATATGGAGCATGTCGCGTGCCGGGGATACCCAGGTGGCGGCCGATAGCGGCGCGCTGGCGGGTGCCAACGTAGTGTCGTCCTATCACACGGCTGCCACGGTGGTTGATGCGAGCATCTTGAGTCTGGGGCTAGCGGGGTTTGCCACGATCGGGACGGGCCTGGTCGCCATCCTCATCCCGGGTGCCGAACCAGTTGCCGGCAATATGATCGACACCGGGATCGAGATCATTAAAACGCGCAACAAGTTTGCCAAAAGCGCATCGGAAGGCTTACAGAAAATCGAGACGGCTCTGCCGTATCTGATTGCCGCGCGTGCCACGCAGGCGGTGTCGGCGCAGGATACCGATAGTGTGACCTATACCGGTACGGCGCTTGCTGTGCCCAGGACATCCGAGTCGGACTTCGCTGCGCTCAAAGGGTCAGAGATCTCGACCGATGCCATTAAAGACACATCAGATGATTTAGAGCGTGCGGCCGAGGAGCTGCGGAAGGCCTCGGAGGAGACGGCGAAGGCAAAGGAGCGCGCCTGGCTGGCGGATTGTGGTGGGTCTGACAAGGGCTCGGTTAGCAGCTGTTCTTGCATGTGGGAGCGTGCGAAAAGCCTGACGGATCTCTCTGGTGCTCAAAATCCGCATTACGCTTCGAGCGTTACGTGGGAACCGCAAGTGGCGCTCGATCGCGCGAAGGCCTACTATCGCCAGCGCCTGGCAAATGAGAAACCGCTTGGCGAGGGTCCGGAAAAACAGGCAGATTCTGCTGCACGAAAGGTGTTCTTCGCTTATGCGAGCGAAGAAGTCGAGCGGGCATATATAACTGAAAAGGACGGCAAAGTTTCCGCCCACATCCCTTTCCTTCCGCGAAATCCAGATGAGGCGCGGGCGACTGAACTCTATACCGATGCGTGTTGGCCCACGAGTGAAGTAGATAAAGTTACCTATTTGCATTATGGGACTGACTGTCCAAATTACAAAAAAGGAAAGCCAGGTGGGCTGGCATCCGTCGCAGATTTTGACGGTCACGAAACGTGTAGCGAATGCCATTTCGGTGTGTCGTCTTTAGGGTACGTTGCGATTGCAACGACTTCTGTCGAAAGGGGCTTCGAGTACCACTTCGATAAGTTCAAAGAGGCCCTGGAAGACTACGTCGAATGCCGCAACAAGGAGTTCGAGCTCGAGCGTCAGACCGAGGACGAGGCCGACCGTGCAGGCAATGCGTTTGACCAGGCCATCAAGGAGCTTTCCGGCGAGCGCCCGCGTATCGCCCCACCTGGCCGCAACGGCGTGGTCGCCTTTGCAGTTTCGGGTGACATTACCAGCCCCGATCAACTTAACTCCTCGTTTAACGCGGCAGTCAGGCTTGGCGATCGCGGTGCTATCTCTGCCGCGGTGCTGGCGCCCGATGAGGCGACGGCGCAAAACAACGTGCTTTCGCGATTTTTCTCGACATTGAAGGAACGCTCGGGCGGCGTTGCCGGCGTGCTCGACGGCGTCATGGATGTTTGGGGACGGCTACTCGTGGGATACGGTGATATCCAAGGCTCAGCCGACGAACTTATGGACGAGATGATTAAAGGCCTAGGAGGGGGCAGCGGCGCGTTGGGCTCCATCGCATCGTGGCTCGGCGATACCGTTTCGGCGTCCGTGGCGGCGCTGGGTTTGGAACCGTGCGACTTGTGCCTGCGAAAACCGGTGCTGACCGATTCCGCCAATATCATTAAGAGTCCGGGGTCTGACATTGCGGGTCTCTCTCAAGCGCAAGACAAACTGCGAAGTATTCCGTTGGGCGTGACCGATCCCAAGGCGCTTTGCGAGGCGTTGGAATATCAAGTCGAACGCACCATTAGCGGTACGGTGTTCACACTTGCGGAGATTCCTCTGCCCGGCGGCGGCTCCATCCCGCTCACCGTCGATGTCGCCACGCTGGTTGGCGCTCTGGGCGGTGGGTCGTAATGAGTATCCGCATGCGTCTGCGCGAGGAGCGCGCCCAAGCGACGGTGGAGATGGCAGTGGTTACGCCCGTTTTGCTGGTGCTGGCACTCATCGTGTACAACGTCATGATCTTTGCCAGCGCTGTCGCGCGCTTCGACCGCGTGGTGCCCGACATCGTGCTAGCGCATGCCGTGGCGTCGGAGGGGGAGGGCGACGAAAGCTCTGCCGATGCCTCGGCGACGGTTCAGACTCAAATTCTGAATGCCATGGAAGGCTATGACTTACAGATCGAAGTGTCGAGCGAGCAAGGCGCGAAGGCATCGGATGGTGGCCTGCTCTCCCTATCCGGTACGTTTAGGACCTACACCTGCACCATGCACTATGAGCCGTGGCCGACTTCTCTCAGCATCGCTGGCGTTCCGCTGGGGGCGCCGACAACGTTGTCGCACGAGCGTGCGGTGACGGTCGATCCATGGCGTCCGGGGGTGGTCATGTGACCGCGGTCTCGTCCTACATCGCCTACGCGCGGGCACTCAATAGGCTGGGTTGGACGCCGGCCGAGTTTGTGGTGGCGGAGTCGTTTGTCGTGCGCCTGCGCGGCATGCTGGGACGGCGTCCGGTTGCCGCCAACGGCCTGCCGCTCGTCATGGCGTTTCCACGCTGCTCTTCGGTCCATACGTGTTTTATGGCCTATCCCATCGACATCGCCTTCATCGATCGCGACGGCAATATCCTCGCGCGCTACGAAAACGTCCGCCCTTGGCGCATGTGCTCCTGCCCCGGCGCCTGGGCCGTACTAGAGCGTCCTTCAATCATTGTTTCGACCCCTGCTCTCCAACGCGTGCCGGCTTAAGAATTGGCGACAGTGGACTTTCGTCATACGAAATTGGGTAAGATGGAGGAGAAGATGCATGGATGTTGAGATTCATCCCAACGCTAAAAAGCACCTGACGGAAAAGCAGGTGCTTAGCGCTTGGCTTGCGGTTACTGAGTGCATTCGTCGCGAGTCAAAGGACGAGCCGCCGAGATGGCTTGCGATTGGATGGCTCCCAGACGGACGAAGCGTGGAGCTTGTCGCGGTCGAGCTTGTCCGTGGGTGGCTTATCATTCATGCCTTGTCTCCAGTCCAGAAGAAATTTTGGCAGGAGATTGAACAGGCTCGGCAAAGGGGTCGATGATGGGCAAGACGTATACGGCCGCTAATGGTCAGGTTGTAACGGATGAAATGATTGACGCGTGGTGCGAGTCGTACGAGCGCGGAGAGTTTCCGGATGGCGAACACACCGTTGGTGGGATCGTGCATGGACGGCCCCCGCTCTCAGGTGAGGGGACGGCAACGCTGTCGGTCAAGATTCCTCTAGGAATGAAGGAGGCCATTCGTCGACGGGCGGCTGCCGAGGGGATGACGCCAAGTGAGTTTGCCCGTGCGGCTCTGAGTGAAAAACTTCTTGCTGCCGGCTGATGCCTCTGACGTGCCGATTTATAGAACCGAGGCTGTGCTCAAAAACTTTTTTAAAATTCTCGGTTGACCGGAACGCGTCCTTGGTTATACTAATCAAGCCTTGAAACAAGGCACACCTCAAATGGCTG
>CBCSNQ010000003.1:0-56529 GCA_965141565.1 uncultured Collinsella sp.
GGCCGCGGCGGCCCGCGCTGCATGAGCATGCCCTTCTGGCGCGAGGACCTCTAAGTCTTTCCGTTTCCGGTGCGGTCCCCCTACGACCGCACCGGTTTCGCCCGTCAAACGGGCAACACTAATACTTACGTAATTCATTTTTTCGAAAGGAAACGAACCATGGGTGTTAACCTCTCCGGCCGTAGCTTCCTCAAGCTCCTCGACCTCTCCACCGAGGAGATCGAGTACTTGCTCAAGCTTTCCAAGAACTTCAAGGACATGAAGCGCGCTGGCGTTCCGCACCGCTATCTCGAGGGCAAGAACATCGTTCTGCTCTTCCAGAAGACCTCCACTCGTACCCGCTGCGCCTTCGAGGTCGGCGGCATGGATCTGGGCATGGGCGTCACCTACCTCGATCCCGGTTCGTCGCAGATGGGCAAGAAGGAGTCCATCGAGGACACCGCTCGCGTTCTCGGCCGCATGTATGACGGCATCGAGTTCCGTGGCTTTGCCCAGGACGACGTCGAGGAGCTCGCTGCTAAGTCCGGCGTGCCCGTCTGGAACGGCCTGACCACCGAGTGGCACCCCACCCAGATGCTCGCCGATATCCTGACCGTCCAGGAGAACTTCAACTACGACATCAAGGGCAAGACCCTCGTCTTCATGGGCGACTGCAAGAACAATGTCGCTCGCTCCCTCATGGTTGTCTGCTCCAAGCTCGGCATGAACTTCGTGGCCTGCGGCCCCGAGGAGTGCATGCCCGCTGACGACGTCATCGAGGCCTGCAAGCCCATCGCCGAGGCTAACGGCTGCACCATCAAGCTGACCACTGACGTCAAGGACGGCGTCACCGGTGCCGACGTTATCTACACCGATGTGTGGGTCTCCATGGGCGAGCCCGACGAGGTCTGGGCCGAGCGCATCGCTCAGCTCACCCCGTATCGCGTTACCTCCGAGGTCATGGCTATGGCCAACCCGGGTGCCATCTTCCTGCACTGCCTGCCCAGCTTCCACGACACCAACACCACCATTGGCGCCGAGAAGTGCGAGCAGTTCGGCATCACCGAGCAGGAGGTCACCGACGAGGTCTTCGAGAGCCCCGCTTCCAAGGTCTTCGACGAGGCCGAGAACCGCATGCACACCATCAAGGCTGTCATGTACGCCACGCTCAAGTAAGAGCATCTAGCATCTCGCTCGGGGTGTATTGTTGAACACCCCGAGCGGCTTTATCTGGTATAAATCTCGCATCGAGCGGCAGGCACGGCACGGAAGAGCCGCTTCGGGCGAGATCAGTAAATGATTTATGAAGGGGGGATGAGAACTATGACTGAGACCGCTAAGAAAAAGCGCGGTATGCCTTCATCGTTCACCATTCTTCTTGCTCTGCTGGCAATTGTTGCAGTTGTTACCGTTATCGTCTCCGGTACGTCCGGCGGCGCGGTTACTGCCGCCCGTCTGAGCGATTTCTGTACCGCCCCGATTAAGGGCTTCGCTGACGCTCTGCCCGTCTGCCTCTTCGTTATGATCCTGGGCGGCTTCCTCGGCATGATGACCGAGACCGGCGCCCTGGACAACGGCATCGCCGTTCTGGTGCAGAAGCTTAAGGGCAACGAGATCATGCTCATTCCCGTGCTGATGCTCATCTTCTCCCTCGGTGGTACTACCTATGGTATGTGCGAGGAGACCGTTCCCTTCTACGCCCTGCTCGCCGCTACCATGATGGCCGCTGGCTTCGACCCCATGGTCGGTGCCGCTACCGTCCTGCTCGGCGCTGGCTGCGGCTGCCTGGGCTCCACGGTTAACCCGTTCGCCGTCGGCGCTGCCGTTGACGCTCTGACCGGCGTTGGCATTGAGGTCAACCAGTCCATCATCATCGGCCTCGGTGCCGTCCTGTGGATTGTCACTACCGCTATGTCCATCGTCTTCGTGATGAACTATGCCAAGAAGGTCAAGGCTGACAAGGGTTCCACCATCCTGTCGATGCAGGAGCTTAAGGACGCCGAAGAGGCTCACGGCAAGGCTGCTTCCGAGGTCCACAAGGAGGTCAAGCTCACTGGTCGTCAGAAGGGTGTTCTGATCGCCTTCGCCTTCACCTTCGTCGTCATGATCGTCGGCTTCATCCCGCTGGCCGACCTCAACGAGGGCGTCGCCAACTTCTTCGACGCTGGCGCTGTCTACGACGCCGACGGTAACGCCGTCGTCCAGGGCTGGTCTGCCCTGATCACCGGCCTGCCCATTGGCCAGTGGTACTTCGACGAGGCTTCCACCTGGTTCTTCCTCATGGCCGTCCTGATCGGTATCATCGGTGGCCTGTCCGAGAAGCAGATCGTTAACACCTTCATCACCGGCGCTGCCGACATGATGTCCGTTGTTCTCGTCATCGCCCTCGCCCGTGGTATCTCCGTCCTCATGGCTAACACCGGCCTCGATGTCTACGTCCTCGACGCTGCCGCCAATGCTCTGGCTGGCCTGTCCGGCGTGATCTTCGCTCCCATGAGCTTCCTGGTCTACTTCGGCCTGTCCTTCCTGATCCCCTCGACCTCCGGTATGGCCACCGTCTCCATGCCCATCATGGGACCGCTGGCTGTTAAGCTCGGCTTCTCGCCCGAGGTCATGGTCATGATCTTCTCCGCCGCCATCGGTGTCGTGAACCTGTTCACCCCGACCTCCGGCGCCATCATGGGCGGTCTCGCCCTGGCCAAGATCGAGTGGACGACCTGGCTCAAGTTTGCCCTTAAGCTCATCGTCGCGCTCTCCGTCGTCTGCGCCGTCATCCTGACCGTCGCCTGCGTGCTGCTCTAAGTACCCAACGGGTACCCCACGGAAACCTTGACGATCCTGTAAAGGATCACCTGGTCATCGTCTGTCCGGTGGGGTAAACCCACCGGTAGACTCCTACCTTTAGCCCCCTTCCGTTCCGTGCGCGGGAGGGGGCGCTCTCATGTTGCGCGGTTCTACGAACCGCGCAACCAGTCGACGCTGCGCGCTGCCCAGGACGACAATTTGTCATTCAAAAGGCAAGGCATGACCAGAAGGTCTATGCCTTGCCTTTTTCATGCCAACTTGTACGTCCTGGACGTCGCTCGCTGACTTATGCTCAACCTGCGACGTTCCCCTTAATTGGTGCAGGGGGCTGCTTGTTCGCTCTGGTACCCGTTCGCTGTCCGTTCTCTGCCCGCGACGTTTCTGTTGTTGGTGCAAAGGGGTCAGGTTACTTCGCGCCAAAAGGGGAAGTTGCGGTGGAATAGTTCCTGTTTGGCCGTCATGAGGGGTTAAACAGGAACTATTCCACCGCAACTTATCGGTGGCGTGTTTGGTTGGTGCCTGTTGATGGTCTGGGTATCGGGGAGGGCGGGCTCCGCTATAATCGCCTAGAACATTAAATGGAAACGGGACGGGAGCCATATATGCGCCAGGGTTTCGACAACGCGAAGTATATCGAGCTGCAGGCCGCTCATATTAAAGAGCGTATCTCGCAGTTTGGCGGCAAGCTGTATTTGGAGTTTGGCGGCAAGCTGTTTGACGACTATCACGCGAGTCGCGTGCTGCCGGGTTTTGAACCGGACAGCAAGTTTCGCATGCTCAAGAGCATTGCCGATGACGTTGAGGTCATCATCGCGATCAACGCGAACCACATCGAGAAGAATAAGGCCCGTGGCGACCTGGGCATTACCTATGACGAGGACGTCTTGCGCCTGGTCGACCTGTTCCGCGGCAACGGTTTTGCTGTCGCGGCCGTGGTTATCACCCAGTACGCCGGCCAGCCCGCCGCCGATGTCTTCCGCAATCGCCTGAACGCGCTCGGCATTCCCGCCAAGCTGCACTATCCCATCGAGGGCTATCCCCACGACGTCGATCTGATCGTGTCCGACGACGGCTACGGCAAGAACGAGTTTGTCGAGACCACCCGTCCGCTCGTCGTGGTCACCGCGCCGGGTCCTGGCTCGGGTAAGCTCGCCACCTGCCTGTCGCAGCTTTATCACGAGCACAAACACGGCACCGCCGCCGGCTACGCCAAGTTCGAGACCTTCCCGGTCTGGAACCTTCCCCTCACGCATCCGGTCAACATCGCCTACGAGGCGGCCACGGCAGATCTCGACGACGCCAATATCATCGACTCCTTCCACTTGGAGGCCTACAACAAGACCACGGTCAACTACAACCGTGACGTCGAGGCTTTCCCGGTGGTCCGTGCTCTGATGGAAAAGATCCTGGGCAAGAGCCCCTACCAGAGCCCCACGGACATGGGCGTCAATATGGTCGGTTTTGCTATTACCGATGACGATGCCTGCCGCGACGCTTCCAAGATGGAGATCGTCCGCCGCTACTTTACCGCGGTCGAAAATGTGCGCCGTACCGGCGTGGGCGATGAGCAAGTCGACCGTCTCAAGATCATTATGAAGAAGGCCGGTATCGACAAGAACTACTCGCCGGCACGCTCGGCCGCCCTTACCAGGGAGCAGCTGACGGGTGGCCCCGTAGGCGCCATGGTCATGCCCGATGGCTCCGTGGTGACCGGCAAGACTTCCACGCGCCTGGGCGCCGCGAGCTCGCTCATCATGAATGCACTTAAGCATGTCTCGGGCGTTGACCTTGAGCTCGAGGTCATTAGCGATGAGGCGATCGAGCCTATCAGCAAGCTCAAGACGCATTTCCTGGGTAGCAAGAACCCGCGCCTGCACACCGACGAGACGCTTATGGCGCTCTCGATCACCTCGGCAACGAGCGAGACGGCGGCCCGCGTCCTTTCGGGCCTGGAGCAGCTGCGCGGCTGCGATGCCTTCTTTAGCGTGATCATCTCGCCGACGGACGAGACGGTGTTGCGCAAGCTGGGCATCAACGTGTGCTGCGAGCCCAAGTTCGAGCGCCGTGGTTTCTTCCACCGCTAAGCCTGGATTAATTGGTCTGAAAGGGGCGCATCGGGTATGCATTCGGTGTGCCCCTTTTATCAACAAAGCTACCGTTTAACCTAAAAATAGCCCGTTTACCTGCCTATAAGCGATTTGGGCGGTATACAATAACCCTAACTGTTTCATCCTTTTGCGGGGATGCCGCATGATGGATGTTGCCGGCCATCATGGGGTGTGCCGGTCGCGCACGGTGCAGGTGATGCCCGTGCTCGGTTTGAGGAGGCTGCCATGGCTGGCAAGGGTCGTGCGAGTGTCAACGATATGAAGCGTGTCGAGGTGCAGGTGCTGATGGAGATCGCACAGCAGTCCGAAGACAACGGCGGATTTTATGGCTTTTCGCGAAAGACGCTTGCCGAGCGTGTGGGGGTGTCTCCGTATCGCGCCCGCGCGGCAATTGAACGCTTGGAATCCGAAGACATCATTGAGGTCGTCTCGCGCTACAGCGACGACGGCGGCCAGCTCGCAAATGGTATTTGTCTTACGGAGCGTGGCGAATGGTATCTGGAGGGCATCCGTGCCGGTATGCTCGTGCAGGACTTGATCAAGGACGAAGTCGCCGATCGATAATGGCGCGCATTCATAGTGGAAACGACGCCGTCTGGGCAACCGGACGGCGTTTTGTTTCGAGATGGAGAAATGCGATTGCGCGTAAGAAAAATTGTGTGCGGCGCGCGTCGCGAGTATTACAATGAAGACCCGTAAGATGTGTATGGACAACTTCTACGGGAAGCGCAGGTAACTCAATATGACCAAGCATGTGTTCGTGACCGGCGGCGTGGTTTCGTCTCTGGGCAAGGGTATTACCGCGGCCTCGCTGGGCCGTCTGCTCAAGTCGCGCGGCTACAAGGTAACGATGCAAAAGGCCGACCCGTATCTGAACGTCGACCCCGGCACCATGAGCCCGTTCCAGCATGGCGAGGTCTTTGTGACCGAGGACGGCTACGAGTCCGATCTGGACCTGGGCCACTACGAGCGCTTTATTGATGAGAACCTGACCCGCGATTCCAACTTTACGACTGGTGCCATCTATAAGAGCCTGATCGCCCGTGAACGTCGCGGTGACTTTTTGGGCGGCACCGTGCAGGTGATTCCGCACGTCACGAACGCCATTAAGGATAAGTTCCGTCGTATTGAGGAGCAGACCGGCTCCGACGTGGTCATCACTGAGTTGGGCGGCACCATCGGTGACATCGAGTCGCAGCCGTTTGTCGAGGCCATCCGCCAGTATCGCAAGGAGGCCGGCCCCGAGAACGTCTGCTACATCCACGTGTCGCTCGTTCCCTATATCGCCGCCGCCCACGAGGTCAAGACCAAGCCGACGCAGCACTCCGTCAAGGAGCTCCGCAGCTTTGGTATCCAGCCCGATATTATCGTTCTGCGCTCCGATCACCATATCGACGATGCCATCCGCGGCAAGATCGCAAGCTTCTGCGACGTCGACACCGACTGCGTCTTTACCAACGAGGACTGCGCGAGCATCTACGATGTTCCGCAGCTGCTCGCCGAGCAGGACTTTGACCTGCGCATTTGCGAGCGTCTGGGTCTGGACCCGCGTGAGCGCGACATGAGTCAGTGGAACGAGTTCCTGCGCAAGCAGAACCATGCCAACCAGCACGCCGACAAGGTGAAGATCGCCGTCGTGGGCAAGTATACGCAGCTGCCCGATGCCTACCTGTCGGTTATCGAGGCCCTGCACCACGCGGGTGTGTTCTACGATCGCCACGTTGACGTGCAGCTGGTCGATGGCGAGAGCCTCGACGAGCAGAATGTCTCCGAGGTCCTGGGTGATGCCTCGGGCATCTTGGTCCCTGGCGGCTTTGGCAAGCGCGCCCTGGAGGGCAAGATCCTCGCGGCCGAGTTCGCCCGCGAGCACAAGATTCCGTATCTGGGCATTTGCCTGGGTATGCAGGTTGCCGTGTGCGAGTTCGCCCGCAACGTGGTCGGCCTTGCCGGCGCCAGCTCTTCCGAGTTCGATCCGGATGGCCCGTATAGTGTCATCGACCTGATGAGCTCGCAGGAGGACGTGACTGAGAAGGGCGGCACCATGCGTCTGGGTGCCTATCCGTGCAAGCTCGCCGCCGATACCCTCGCGCGCGAGGCCTATGGCGAGGAGCTCGTCTACGAGCGCCACCGTCACCGTTTTGAGTTCAACAACGCCTTCCGTGACCAGCTCGAGGGCGCTGGTCTGGTTATCTCGGGTCTTTCGCCCGACGAGCGTCTGGTCGAGATGGTCGAGCTGCCGCGCGACGTACATCCGTGGTATGTGGCCACCCAGGCTCATCCCGAGTTCAAGAGCCGTCCGACCAACCCGCAGCCGCTGTTCCGCGAGTTCGTGCGCGCTTCGATCGGCCAGCACGAGGGTGTCGACCGTCTGCAGGTGACGCCCAAGAACCTCGCTACGGACTAAGGGTGCCGGAGAACCAGGAACATACCGAAGCTACTCCCTCGTCGCTTGCTGTGGTGGCGGGGGAGTATCTCGATTACCTTGCGGTCGAGCGGGGTTTGGCGCGCAATACGATTGCGGCCTACCGTCGTGACCTGACGACGTACTGCGCCTATCTGGAGCGGGCTGACATTGCGTCTTTTGAAGATGTGAGCCGTCAGGTCGTGGAGAGCTTTGTTGCCGATCGCCGCGACGGAGGCTATTCCGACGCCTCGGTGGAGCGCGCGCTTGCTGCCGTGAAGGGCCTGCATGCCTTTTTGGTGCGCGATGGGGCCGTGGCCCAAAACCCGACGGCGGCGTTGCGCCTGCCCAAAAAGGCAGATCGCCTGCCGGAATACCTTTCGGTGGAGGATGTCTCGGCACTGCTCGATCAAGACTTTCCCGAGGGCGAGATGGGGCTGCGCGATCATGCCATCTTGGAAGTGCTTTACGGTTGCGGCTTGCGCGTGAGTGAGCTGGTTGGGCTCGATGTGGGCGATATCCATATCGATGACGGGTTTGTCCTGGTGCGCGGTAAGGGCTCCAAGGAGCGTCTGGCCCCGTTGGTGGGAAGCGCGGCTCGCGCCCTGACACACTATATAGGTGACGGGCGCACTCTCCTGGCCGCCCATGCTCACGGGACGGAGACCTCGGCGGTCTTTTTAAATAAGAACGGACGTCGCCTGTCGCGCCAGGCCGTGCATGCGATATGCGAGCGGTACGGGCGCCAGGTGGGGCTGGTGGGGCTCCACCCCCACACCCTGCGCCACTCCTTTGCCACCCACATGCTCGCGGGCGGTGCCGACTTGCGTGTACTGCAGGAGATTTTGGGCCATGCCGATATTTCGACCACGCAGGTCTACACGCATGTCGACCGCACGCAACTGACCGAGGTCTATCTGGCGGCGCATCCGCTGGCACATCGCTAGCACCTCGCTGACCTGCATATTTATAAATATTAAAGGGGATGGGCCCCAGATTGCCGAGACGCACTTTTGCGCGCATGGGCAATCTGGGGCCCGTCCCATTTTTCGCCAGACACCGACGCGGTGGTGGGCCGTGTGTACCGTGGGTGGGAGGAGTTTGGGGGCGATGTGAACGGCGTGTAAAGGGACGTAAAAATCGCCTCAAGGTCAACTTGAAGGTTGAGGTTCGCGGGCGTGGTTCTACAGGTGGCATCCCACCTTTGCTGCAAACACAACATATTGTGTTTTCGAACATATGCTCGGGGGTGTTTTACAACATATTGGGGGTGGAGTGGTGGGGCGGGGTGGGGGAAGGGGTGGGGAAAGGTGTTGAAAAATGGGGCGGTTCCCCATATTATTGATGACGTCGACAGGCGGGGTGGTTCCCCGCGTACGTGCCATCTGAGTAACCGAGGGGAGGGCGCACATGGGAATGACGGGTGCATACGAGCGCAATCTCGATGCAAAAGGTCGTCTATCCCTGCCTGCACCCCTTCGCGAGGAGCTTGGAGAGCACGTTCGCGTGTTCAAAGCCCTGGATGTCGATGCTCTGTACGTGTTCTCTGCCGAGGCCTTCGATAAGTGGGTCGAAGGACTCTTCGCGGGTCGTGAGGGCCACGAGGGTTTTAACCCGCGTGACATCAACGACCAGAAGCTCATGAGGGCGATTAACAAGCGCACCACGTCGATGGATGTGGACAGCGCGGGTCGTATCGGTCTTTCTGAGTCTCTCCGCAAGCAGGCGAACCTCGACCGCGAGGTCACGGTTGTGGGCAACTACGACCACCTTGAGGTTTGGGACCGCGCTACGGCCGATGAGGACGATGACGACGAGGCCCTGCTGGACCTCTTCTTCTCGTAAGGGCAAGGCACGGGTAACGGATGGAGCGTGGGATCTTGACACAAGAATATCGGCATGAACCCGTCATGCTCGGCGAAGTGCTTGAGTCGCTGCAGCTAAAGAGCGGCTCCGTCGTCTGCGACTGCACCCTTGGCGGTGCCGGCCATTCGGTAAAGATGGCCGCGCAGGTGGGGGAGACCGGCCTTTTGCTCGGCGTCGATCAGGACGACATGGCCCTCGAGGCCGCTGGCGCCCGTCTGGACCGCGAGGTTCCCGGCGTACCGCACCAGCTGCTGAAGGGCAACTTCGGCGACTTGGACGAGCTGCTTTGCTCGGCCGAGGTGCCCGGGGTCGATGGCTTCCTGTTCGACTTGGGCGTTTCGTCGCCGCAACTCGATATCCCTGGCAGGGGCTTTTCGTACAACGAGGACGCCCCATTGGACATGCGGATGGATCCGGGTAACAACACCTTAAACGCAGCTGAGGTCATCAACACCTATAACGAACACGACCTCGCCCGGATTCTACGCGTCTACGGCGAAGAGAAGTTCGCCTCGCAGATCGCGCGCGAGATCGTGCGCCGCCGCGAGCATGAGCCGATCGAAACCACAGGCCAGTTTGTCGAGATCATCAAGGCTGGTATCCCCGCTGCCGCTCGTCGGCATGGCGGACATCCAGCCAAGAAAAGTTTCCAGGCCATTCGCATCGAGGTCAATCACGAACTCGATGTGCTCGAGCGAGGGCTTGACGCCGCCACAAGGTGGCTCAACCCGGGCGGACGCATCTGCGTCATCTCGTATCACTCGCTCGAGGACCGTATCGTAAAGAACCACTTTAAGGAGATGAGCCAGGGGTGCACGTGTCCGCCGGAGATTCCGGTGTGCGTGTGCGGCAACGTGCCGATACTCAAGGTCATCACCCGCAAACCCCTGGTTGCCCAACCCGATGAGGTTGCGCGCAACCCTCGGGCGAGATCAGCCAAGATCCGCGTGGCGCAGCGTCTGTAGACGCGACTGCGCGATATTGGACCTCCCGCTCGTACCACAAACGAAGCTTAAACACACTACCAACGTACTCGGGATGGGAGGCGGCATATCATGGGCTACAACACTTCAAACGCAGCACTCGCCTATGATATGAACGCCATGCCCGCCTATCGTGAGGCACCGCAGGCCCCCGTTGCTCCCCGCGAGCAGCGCACACCGCGCTTTGATGTCTACACAGGCGCGGGCCGTCAGGCAAACCAGGCGGTAAGCCCGGTTTTCATGAGCGTTCTTAAAACGTTTTGCATCATTGCGGCCATCTTCATGACGATCGGTGTCGCCCGTGTGGCGCTCGCCGGCATTACGGCCCAGGTGCTCAACAGCAACGCCGCGCTTACCAACACGCTCGAGAAGGCGACCGACGAGAGCTCCGACCTGGAGGTCATGCATTCGGTCTATGGTGCCGACACACGCATTCGCGACCTTGCGGGCGCTTATGGCATGGTGGAGCCCAGCGAGAGCGTTACACTTGATTTTTCGCAGGATGCAGCCGCGGGCGCTAGCTCGACCGCGACCGCTCAGTAACAAGACGGTAGCTGAGTATGACAAATGACTATCGCCGCGGCTCCGACGGGGGTCGCGGTTCTGGACGTCCCTCATCGCGGGGACGTTCTGGTTATCAAGGAACGGGTCGGCCATCTTACAACGCGAGGCCGTCCTATGGCAACGACCCTGCGTCGCGTCTCCGTGGCTCGAGTGGTCCTCAAATGCATAACACCAGACCGCGCAAGAGCTCGTCGACCGAATGGCTCACGGGCACGCCGCTGCCCCGGCGCAAAGCCGTCATGGGCTTCATCGGGCTTGGCTTGGGCTTGGGCGCCCTTCGCCTTGCCGACTATCAAATCGTGGAAGCCGATAAGTTGCGCGACCGCGCCGATGCACGTCGCTTGCTTGCGCAGACGCTGTATGCCAAGCGCGGTACCATCTACGACCGTAACGGCAACGTGCTGACGTCGTCGGTCGAATGCCGCAACATCGCCGTGAATCCTCAGCTTATCGAGGACGTTGACAAGACGGTGTCGGCGCTGGTCAAAGCTACGGGAATCGATAAAAAGACCTGTCGCGAGCTCGTTGAGTCGGATGGCACCTGGGTGTATATCAAACGTCAGGTGGACGAGGACGATGTCGCGGCGCTGGAGAAGAAGAACCTGCCAGGCGTGCTCTTTGAGCAGGCCATGAAGCGCGTGTACCCCTACGGCAACCTGGCATCGCAGGTGCTTGGCGTGGTAAACGTGGACAACGACGGTCTGACGGGCCTTGAAAAACAGTACAACAAGCTTTTGACCGGAACGAACGGTTCGCTGGTGCGCGAGCGGGCGAGGGACGGTAGCTATATCGCGGGCGGCGCCTATAAAAAGGTGGCGGCGGTTGACGGCGTGGACATCGTGACGACGCTCGATGTCAATATCCAGCGTGCCGCCGAGGACGCCCTGGCCGAGGCAGTCGAAAAGACCAAGGCCAAGAATGGCTCGGCCCTGGTCACCGATCCCACGACGGGCGAGATTCTGGCGGCATGCTCGTATCCGACATATGACCAGACCGATCTGGAAAACGCCAAGACCGAGGACATGAACTTGCGCCTGGTTACCGATGCCTACGAGCCCGGCTCGGTCTTTAAGACGCTCGTGGCCGGTGCCGGCTTCGACTTGGGCGCCGTGCGTTCGAGCACGTCGTTTGAGGTGCCGGCGAGCATTAAGGTTGGCGACGACACCGTTACCGACGCCGATAAGCGCGACTACACCATGACCATGGACGTGCGCGAGATGATGCGCCGTTCGTCCAATGTGGGCTTTGTCCTGGTGGGACGCAAGATCGGTGCCGATGATTTTGCCACCTATGTGGACAAGTGGGGTATCGGTCATAGCTCCGGTGTCGATTTTCCGGGTGAGAGCCTGGGCATCGTCAAGGAGCGCGACCAGTACGACGGCGCCACGCTGGGCTCGATGAGCTTTGGCCAGGCGCTGTCCGTCTCGCCGATTGAGGTCGCACGTGCCGTGGGCGGCATCGCGAACGGCGGCGTGATGATGACTCCGCACTTCTATAAGTCCAGCAAGGGCGATGAGAAGGACTGGGGCGAAGGCGAGCGTGCGATTTCGGAGGACGCTGCCGCCCAGGTGACATCGTGCATGCAGACGGTCGTGTCCGAAGGCACGGGCGTTGGCGGTGCGGTCGATGGCTATGACGTGGCGGGCAAGACCGGTACGGCCGAGCGTGCTGACGAGAACGGCGGTTACCTCAAGGAGAACTACATGTCGTCCTTTATGGGCTTTGCGCCGGCACAATCGCCCAAGGTGCTGTGCTATATCACACTCGATGGAACGCCGAGCGGCTCGGATGCCGCCGCGGTGCCATTCCAGTCCATTATGGCCAACGCGCTCGACGTGCTGGGTATCCCGCGCACGAAGTAGGGGGTTACAATTTTGAGCATGGTCTGCCGTTTGATCTGAAGGGTGTTCACATGCCCTGCACCACGCGCGCATGGCACTGGGATACAATACGCCGATAGCATTATTAGGTTTACAGGGGAGCTGCAATGATAGAGATCGCCGTCAACAACCTCGCGGCCTCAACGGGGGCCCGAACCGTGACGGAAGAAGTCGATCGGGTATGCCGCGGGTGCGTTATCGACTCGCGTCAGGTCGAGGAGGGGACGATCTTTGTCGCCTTCCCCGGCGAAAAGGTCGACGGCAATGATTTTGCCTCCCGTGCCATCGAGTCGGGTGCCGGTGCCGTCGTGATGACGCGCGAGCCCGATGCCGAGCTGGTTTCGCTGGCGCAGGACAAGGGATGCGCCATCTTGCTGACCGACGACCCCGTGGAGTTCTTGCTGCGCCTGGCGCACGTATATCGCTTGGAGCTTGGCTGCCTGGTCATCGGCATTACCGGTTCGATTGGCAAGACGACGACCAAGGACGTGCTCGCCGCCGTGCTCGCCAAGCGTTATCGCGTCTGGGCCACGAAGGGCAATTTCAACAACCTGATCGGCATGCCGCTCACGGTGCTTTCCGCTCCGGCCGATACCGAGGTCCTGGTGCTCGAGATGGGCATGAACCATTTTCATGAAATTGAGCGCCTGTCCCAGTCTGCCAACCCCAATCTTGCCATCGTGAGCAAGATCGGAACCTCCCACATCGGTATCCTGGGCAGCCGCGAGAACATCGCCCGTGCCAAGTCCGAGATTGTCCAGGGCATGTGCGCCGCCGGCGACTTCTCGCCGCTGCTGGTTTTGGGCGGTGAGGACGACTTTACGCCGTTCATTCGTGATACGTTCGCCCAGCCTGCGGGTATTGACGTGATGCTGGCCGGTGTCTCGGACGACGACGAGGTCCGCGCGCGCGACATTCACGTCGACGACGAGGGGCATCCGGTCTTTACGCTCGACTTTGGTCAGGGCGACACGGTCGATACCATGCTGGCTATTCCCGGCGTGCAGTCCGTGCCCAATGCCGTCAAGGCCGCTGCGGTCGCCTATCGTCTGGGCGTGACGCCCGAGCAGATCGATGCTGCCTTTAGGGGGCTTACGATCACCGGTCACCGTCAGGAGATCAAGCGCGCCAAGAGCGGAGCACGCATCATCGACGACTCCTATAACGCCAGTGCCGAGTCTATGGCTGCCGGCCTCGATTTGCTGTGCTCGCTCATCTGTGACGGTTCGCGCATGGCGATCTTGGGCGAGATGGGCGAGATGGGCGACGAGGCTCCCCGCATGCATGAGCTCGTGGGCGCCTATGCCGCCGCCAAGAAGCTCGACATGCTCGCGTGCGTCGGCGGCGAGCTGGCTCAGCTCATGGCCGATGCCGCACGTATGATGGGTATGGATGAGGACCGCATCCAGGTGTTCTCCGATTATCGGCAGGTGCTCGACCGCATGGGCGGCGCGCTTGAAAATCATGATGTTGTACTGGTCAAGGGTTCCCGTTTTGTTGAGCTCGACCGCTTTGTGGAAGGTGTGTGCTAGCCCATGTTCGGCAATCCCTCGTATCCTACGTATCAGGCCTTTTTGGGACTTGGCATCGCTGCCGCCATTGCGCTGCTGCTTATGCCGTGGTGGATCAAGCTGCTGAAGGTCGAGGGTATCGGCCAACAGGTCCGAGCCGACGGCCCCAAGCGTCATTTGATTAAACAGGGTACGCCGACCATGGGTGGCGTCATCATCCTTGTCGCGATCTCGCTGACCTGCCTGCTGATGGGCAAGC
Source organism: uncultured Collinsella sp. (assembly GCA_965141565.1). Classification (GTDB taxonomy): domain Bacteria; phylum Actinomycetota; class Coriobacteriia; order Coriobacteriales; family Coriobacteriaceae; genus Collinsella. The sequence continues at coordinate 14,357 of CBCSNQ010000003.1, forward strand.
TCACCACCGAGCTCGTGCTCGTGCTGCTTGCCACGCTGGCCACCAGCGTCCTGGGTCTCATCGACGACCTGACCTCCGTCACGCATGGTCGCTCGCTCGGCCTGACGCCTCACGCCAAGATGATCGGTCTGACCATCATCTGCGTCACCTTTACCGTGCTCGCCGTCAATTGGTGCGGCGTCGCCCCCGAGATTCGTTTTCCCGGCGGCCTGACGATTGACCTCGGTGTTCTTTCGACCACCATCTGCGGCCTTTCGTTTCCGTGGCTCTACATCGTATTTTGCTGGCTGATGATCGCTGGTCTTTCCAATGCCGTGAACCTGACCGATGGTCTGGACGGCCTTGCCGGCGGCACTTCCATGATCGCCATGCTCGCCATGGCCGCCATGGCGTTTTTGCACGGTGACGTGAACCTGTCCATCTTCTGCACGGCGTGCGCCGGTGCCTGCCTGGGCTTTTTGTGGTTCAACTGCTACCCGGCGAGCATCTTTATGGGCGATACCGGCTCGCTTGCCCTGGGTGCCGCTTTTGCCTGCACCTCCATCATGACCAACACCGAAGTCGTTTCCCTCATCATCGGCGGCCTGTTTATCGTTGAGACCCTGTCGGTCATGATTCAGGTTGTCTACTTCCACTTTACGCACAAGCGCGTCTTCCTTATGGCGCCCATCCATCATCATTTCGAAAAGAAGGGCTGGGCCGAGACCAAGGTCGTCATCCGTTTTTGGATTATCGCTGCGGCCTTTGGTGCCGTTGGCCTTGCCCTGTTCTTCCAGTTGGGATAGTGGTCTTTCATGCCTCTTGCTGATGTCTTTAGCCTGCTCGTTTTGGGTCAGGGCAAATCCGGTCTCGATGTCACCCGCTGGGCGCTGGCACATCCCGAGCGCGTAAGCGCCGTTACCGTGTATGGCGGCGGCACCTCTGAGCCCAATGACGCCACGCGTGCGCTCGAGGCTGCTGGTGCGTCGTTTGTCTATGGGACCGAACAGGTCGAGGGCGCCTATGACGTATGCGTGACGTGCCCGGGCATCTCGGAGTTCTCGGGCTTCTTTAAGGCCGGGCGCGAGCATGCCGCCCAGATTATGGGTGAGCCCGAGTTTGCCTATCGCCTGTCGCCCGATAACTGGATTGCCATCACGGGTACCAACGGCAAGACGACTACCACGTCGCTGACTGATTATCTGCTTAAGGCTGCCGGCGAGGCCAGCGTTGCTGTCGGCAACATCGGCGAGCCGCCGGTCAACGAGATTGACGGTCGAGCCCACAACGAGTGGTTTGTGGCTGAGCTCTCGAGCTATCAGATTGCTACGACCACCGAGCTCCACCCTCGCGTGGCGGTGCTGCTCAACATCACTCCCGACCACTTGGGCTGGCATAAGAGCCATAAGAACTATGCGCTTGCCAAGGTCAAACTGTTTGACAATATGGTCGATGACGATCTGGCGGTTGTCGACGTCGAAGACGCCGGCATTCACGAGTTCGATGAGTACATCTACACGCCGGGTCGCCGCATCTGCAAGGTTGCCTTTGACGAGCCTGAGGGCGAGGATGCCGCCTTTGTGCGCGACGGCAAGATGGTCGTGCGCCTGAAGGGCGTCGAGACTCAGCTTGTCGCCACGTCCGAGCTCAAGATCTCGGGCCATCACAATGTTATCAATGCCCTGTGCGCTGCCACGGCTGCCCTGGCAGTCGGTGCCGATGTCGATGGTGTCTGCCGCGGTCTGGCCTCGTTCCAGCCGCTCGAGCACCGCGTGGAGCCGTGTGGCGAGATTGACGGCGTGCGCTACGTCAACGATTCCAAGGCGACCAACACCGATGCGGTCGAGAAGGCACTGACGGCATTTCCCGATGACGACGTGATCTTGCTGCTCGGCGGCCACGATAAGGGCACGCCGCTCACGGACTTCGCGCGCGTCGTTATGGACAACGTGCGCTCGGTCGTCTGCTTTGGCGATGCGCGCGAGCGCTTCACCGCCGCTATGGACGAGGCCGATGTCGATGGCGATGTGGATATCGCCCAGGCGGATGACCTGCGCGACGCCGTGGACGTTGCCCGTTCGCTTTCGAGCCGTGGTGACGTGATCTTACTTTCTCCTGCCTGCTCTTCGTTCGATGAGTTCTCGGGCTATGAGGAGCGCGGCCGCGTGTTTAAGGACTACGTGGCTCAGCTTGCCGCTACAGCGAAATCACAAATGGAATAGGGGTTGCGGTGAGAGAGGAGAGCCCCCGACAAGGTATGAGGAGGCCCGACTCGGACCGTGCTTCCTCACGTCGCACCACACCGCGTTCCAGCCGCGGCGGGCAGTCGTTTAGCGAACGCTATATTGCCGGCGTTCCCGCCCGTATCATGCGCCCCCGTTTGATATTCATGGCCTGCTTGTTTACCTTGGTATGCTTTGGCCTGCTGATGGTGTACTCGGCGTCTTCGGTCGAGGCGCTGCACGAGAATGGCTCGGCGACGTTTTTTCTGGGTCGACAGGCCGCGTTTGCCGTGGTCGGTGTTCTGGCGCTGATTGCCATCGTGCGCGTTTTGCCGGACAGCTGGTTTGGGGAGGATGTGCTCAGGATCTTCCTTATCGGCATGATAGGGCTACTGCTTCTGGTGTTCTTGGTGGGCAGCGGCAGCCGCGGCGCCACGCGCTGGCTCAACATCGCCGGTATTCAGTTCCAGCCTTCCGAGTTTTTAAAGCCATTTGCCATTGCGTATTCGGCCATCATGCTTGATCGCTTCTTTTCGCCCGGTGGCAACATCAACGAATTCCTTCGCAAGATGGGCATCTACCTGGGCATTTCGCTCTTTCTAATTTTTATCCAGCCCGATTTCGGTACTGTCCTGATCATCCTGTTGACCCTCATGTGCATGGCGTTGTTTGCGGGTCTCGACCCCAGATTTATCATCGGCGTGCTAATCTTCGGCATTCTCGTGATCGTGATTGCGCTTGTCGCAGAGCCGTACCGTATGGTGCGTATTCAGGTTGCCTTGAACCCTTGGGCCGACGAGTATGGTGACGGCTATCAGGCCACGCTTGCCATCATGGCCTTTGCCTCGGGCGGTCTGTTCGGCCGTGGCATCGGCAACTCAACCATGAAGTACTCGTATCTGCCCGAGGCACACAACGACTACATCTTGGCCATCATTGGCGAGGAAGTCGGTTTTGTCGGAACCGTGCTGTTCTTCTTGGTGTTTGCGATGCTGATCTACTCGGCGTTTCGCATTGCCGAGCAGGCGACCGATCGTCGGGGCGCGCTCATGGCGTCTGGCTCCGCGGTCATTCTCGCGGTGCAGTTTTTGATTAACGCGCTGGGCATCCTCAACGTGTTTCCCATGACGGGCAAACCGTTGCCGTTTATTAGCTACGGCGGTTCGTCGATTATTGTGTCGCTCATGCTTGCCGGGTTGATCCTGCGCGTTTCGTACGGGAGCGCCCGCCGCGATGAGTATGACCGCCGCCGTGAGAGCTTTGCCGTTATGGATGAGAGTACCGCCGGCTTGCCCCACGTGCGCGGCGAGCGATCTTCGCGTAACGGTTTTACCGTCCTGGATGGCTCTGCGACCGAGCCGGCAGCCCGCCCGCGTCAGCGAACGGTGCCGCAAGGTCGTCCTCAGCGCCCCACTCCTCGCAATGCGGGCGGCGGATATAATCGAATCGATTTGAACTCGGACCCGTCGGCGCGTCTGCGTACCGACGACCAGGGACCGCGTGTACGAAGGGACTACCATGACCGATAAAATGACCGTTGCTATTGCAGCCGGCGGCACGGCAGGACACATCAACCCCGCGCTCGCCTTGGCCGAAGAGCTGCGTGACCGTGGCCACCACGTTGTGTTCGTGGGCCAGTCGCGCAAGCTCGAGGGTCGTCTGGTCCCCGAGGCTGGGTTTGATTTTGTGCCCATTACGGTCACGGGCTTCGACCGCTCCCGTCCTTGGACGGCGCTGACCTCGCTGTGGCGTGTCAACAAGGCCAAGCGTGCGCTCGCCAGTCATTTCTCAAAGGTCGGCAAGCCCGATGCCGCCATCGGTTTTGGTGCCTATGTCGAGGTTCCACTGCTGGGGTGGTGCAAGGGCGCAGGCGTCCCGTATCTGCTGCATGAGCAGAACTCTGTTCCGGGCCTGGCCAACAAGATGATGAACTCCCACGCCGCTCGCGTGTGCATCTCGGTGCCGGCAGCGCGTTCGGTCTTTGAGCGCGAAGGTGACCCTGGCCACGTGCTCATGACCGGCAACCCCGTACGTCGCTCGGTGATCGAGGGCGATCGCGCTCGCGGCCGCAAGGCACTTGGCGTTCCCGAGGACGCTACGCTGCTGCTCGTCTTTGGCGGTTCACTTGGCGCCCAGCACCTCAACGAGCGCGTGGCTTCGCTCAAAAACGAGCTGCTTTCGCGCAAGAACCTCTATGTGTTGCATTCGACGGGTGCCGACGGCTTTGAGGAGACCGAGCGCGCTTTGGCGCTGACGCCCGAGGAGGCGAAGCGTTACCGCGTCCAGCCTTACATCGACAACATGGGCGATATGCTGGCTGCTGCCGATTTGGTGCTCTCGCGTTCGGGCGCATCGAGCGTGGCCGAGATCGCTGCACTCGCCGTGCCTTCGGTGCTCGTGCCGTACCCGCACGCCACGGCCGATCACCAAACCACCAATGCCCGTTATCTGGTCGACGCCGGGGCCGGCGTGCTCTGCACCGATGCCGATATCGACGGTTCTGCCTTTGCCGATGAGCTGCTGCACCTGGTCGATGACGCGGCGGCGCGCGACGCCATGCGTCAGGCGGCGCGTGGTCTGGCTCAGGATAGGGCCGCCGCTCTTCTGGCGGATGCGGTAGAGGGTTTGCGTTAGTTAGACGGGATATCGTCGGTCGCCCTCGCGCTGATGCGGTTGGTGCGGTACAGTTAACGGGTTACAGGCAGTGTTTACGCAAGGAGTACACGAGCACATGGCTGATTCCCAGACTGCAACCTCCGCGCCCGAGTTTAAGAGCGCCCACTTTATCGGTATCGGCGGCGCCGGCATGAGCGGCATCGCCCTCGTTCTGCACGAGCGCGGTTATGCCGTTACCGGCTCCGACCTTAAGACGTCACGTTATATCCGCCAGCTTACCCGCGCTGGTGTGAAGGTGCATGTGGGCCATGAGGCCGCCACGATCGACGAGGTCAAGCCCGACGTGGTTGTTGTCTCTACCGCTATTCCGGAGTCCAACCCTGAACTCGTGCGCGCTCGCGAGCTTGGTATTCCCGTGTGGCCCCGTGCCAAGATGCTCTCTGCTTTGGGCCACGGCTACACCACCGTCGCTGTTGCCGGCACGCATGGCAAGACCACCACGTCTTCGATGTGCGCCACCATGCTCGACCGCATGGGCCTGGATCCGAGCTTCTTGATCGGCGGCATTGTCGAGGGCTATGACACGAACGGCAAGAACGGCTCGGGCGACTACTTTGTCGCCGAGGCCGACGAGTCCGACAGCTCCTTCCTGTTCCTGAACCCCAACGTGGTCATTGTGACCAACGTCGAGGCCGACCACCTCGATCACTACTCGGGTATCGAGGAGATCGAGGCAACTTTCGCCAAATTCATGAGCCTGGTGGGCGAGGACGGCACCGTCATCGTCTGCGGTGAGGACCCGCATCTGGTCGAGCTCGCCAAGTCGACGGGCCGTCACGTGCTTTCCTACGGCTTTGCCGAGAGCAACGACATCGTCTGCATGCACCCGGATGTCAAGGGCATCCAGAGTGACTTTATCGTTCGCTTTGAGGACGGCACTGAGCATGCTGTGGAGATCAAGAGCAATCCCGGTCGCCACAACATGCTCAACGCCACGGCGGTGCTCACCGTCGCCCATGTCCTGGGCCTTGACATCGACTCCGCCGCCAAGGCGCTCTCGAGCTTTGAGGGCGTCCGCCGTCGCTTTACCCACGTGGGCGATATCGATGGTATCACCGTGGTCGATGATTACGGCCATCACCCCACCGAGATCAAGGCGACGCTTGCTGCCGCTTCGTCGCTGGGCTACAAGCATGTCGACGTCGTGTTCCAGCCGCACCGCTATTCGCGCCTGCAGGCCCTGTGCGACGACTTTGCCGATGCATTTGCCAATGCCGATAAACTGCTGTTGATTGATGTGTTCTCGGCTGGCGAGATGCCCATTCCGGGTGTCACCTCTAAGATGCTCGCCGATACCGTGCGCGCCAAGCATCCTGGCAAGGAGGTCGTGTACTGCTCCAGCCGTCTTGAGCTTAATCAGGAGCTCGAGCAGATGGTGGGCGAGGGCGACCTGCTGCTCACTATGGGTGCTGGTGACGTTACGACCGTCGGTCCCGAGTTCATTGAGTATCTGACTGCCAAGAAAGACGCTTAAGTCTAATGGGTCTGTTTAACGCCGTCATGGCGCTCTCGGGCATGATCGACACGGATGTGATCGAGGACGAGCGCCTTGCGCGTCATACGAGCTATCGTATCGGCGGCAAGGCCGACCTCTTTGTGACGTGCCATAGCTATCATGCCCTCCGCCGTGCCGTGGCGGTGCTCGATCGCGAGCAGGTGCCGTGGGTCATCATCGGCAAGGGCTCCAATCTGCTGGTTGCCGATGGCGGTTATCGCGGTGCCGTCATTTCGCTCGGACGTGAGTTTCAGCGCACGGTTGTTGCCGATGACGGTTGTACGCTGACGGTCGGTGCGGGCGTGATGTTTGCGCGCTTGGTCAACGATGCCCTGTCGCGTAGCCTCTCGGGCCTTGAGTTTGCCGTTGGCATCCCTGGTTCGGTCGGCGGTGCGATATCTATGAATGCCGGCACACGGACCGAGTGGATTGGCTCGCTGGTTGAGGATGTCGTAACGTTTGACCCGGCATCCGGTATCAAGCATTATGCGGGGTCCGAGATCACTTGGGGCTACCGCGAATGTAGCCTTCCCCGCAATGAGATCATCCTCGAGTGCGTGCTCAAGCTTAAACCGGCGCCCAAGGCCGACATTCGCGAGCGCATGGAGCGGTACCTTACGAGGCGCAAGCGTACACAGCCCATGGGTCGCGCATCCTGCGGGTCGGTCTTTCGCAATCCGCCCGATGCGAGCGTGGGCAAGCTTATCGAGGATTGTGGATTAAAGGGTTTTTCGATTGGCGGCGCGGAAGTTTCGCCCGTTCACGCTAATTTTATCGTTAATAACGGAACTGCCTCGGCCGATGACGTTGCCGCGGTTATCAGACATGTGCACGGAAAGGTGAGGGAGGCGTATGGCATCGAGCTCAGACCGGAAGTTAAATTCCTCGGCTTCTAGAGCATCGAAACCCACCTTCCGCCGCGCCGGAGGGCGTTCCGGCGCGCCTGCCAAACCTCAACGCAATACCGTCGCGCACTCTAAGTCTGTCGGGCATGCTCGACAGACCAGTCGTCCGGTCGTCGGCTCTCAGCTCGGTAATCGTCCGGCCGCAAAAAAGTCCTTGCGTCCCTCGGTGACGTCAAAGCCTGTTATGGGCGCCAAGCCTGCCCGTCCCATGGCAACTCCTAAGCCCTCGACGGGAACTAAGGCGGCGCGTCAGGGTCGCACGCTGGGCGCATCGAAACCGCGCTCGCTGACATCGGTGCCGGCTACCGCCAAGAAGCCTTCGGGTAAAAAAGGCGTCAACCCGTTGTCTTCACTTGGGGCGATGGCAAATAAAACGTCAGACGCCGCTTCTCTCGTTACAGGCAAAGGCAAAATCGTGGGCGGCGTTCTGGCCGTGCTCGTCGTCGTTGCCGTCGTGGTGATCAACTCTGGATTGTTTACCGCCACTGATATTCAGATTCAAGGCAGCGAGCATGTGACGAAGCACGATGCTATCCAGCTGATCGATTTGCCCGAGGGAACGTCGCTTTTTAACGTCGATCCTGACCAGATTACCGAGGACCTCAAGCAGAACCCGTGGGTGTCGGGCGTGGATGTCCAGCGTCAGTTCCCGCATACGCTCATCATTACGCCGATGGAGCGCAAGGTCATCGCAATTGCCTATATCAGTTCCGATGACCTTGCCTGGGCCATCGGGGATGATGACACCTGGATCGCCCCGCTGTCGACGTCGGTCGAAGTGGATGACCAGGGCAACGTCATCACGACGGGGCAGGGCTCAAATACCCTGACCGGCATTGATGCCGCGCTGGCGCTCGCTAAGCACTATGGCGCGGTGTTGTTGACTGATGTCTCGGCGGATGTCGCTCCGGTTTCCGGCCAGGCGGTGAGCTCCAAGGCCGTTAAGGCTGGCTTGGATTATGTGCGTGGTTTTTCGAGCGAGTTCTTGGGACAAGTCAAGGATATTTCCACGCCTTCGGTCGAAGCCATCTCGGCAAACCTCAATAACGGCATTGAGGTGTCGCTGGGTGATTCGAACGATATCGTCAAGAAGGAGCGCGTAGTCACCAAGCTGCTTTCGCAGGTAGAGGGCGTAACGTATATCAATGTGCGCTCTCCGGGTAACTATACATTTAGGAACGCTCCGACCTCGTAGCGCTGGTTGATGCTTTGTTGAGGGGTCATACCACGCCGTTTATCTGGTTTGTTTGGTTTTCACGGTCAATTATTTGACTGATACGTTCATAATGTGCAACCATAATACGGTTTACCTTTGCATTTACTTTCAACCTGAAGGTTAATGTGCGCGGGGTCGACCCATGCTATGGCTATAACCTTTGTTCGGAGGACCGACATGCACGAAACAGAGATCAACAACTACCTTGCCGTCATTAAGGTGGTCGGCGTCGGCGGCGGCGGTACCAACGCGGTCAATCGAATGATCGAAGAGGGCATCCGCGGCGTCGAGTTTGTTGCCATCAACACCGATGCTCAGGCACTCGCGATCTCTGATGCCGATATCAAGGTGCACATCGGCACCGACCTTACCCGCGGCCTGGGCGCCGGCGCCAACCCCGAGGTTGGCCGCAAGGCTGCCGATGAGTCCCGCGACGACATTGCCGAGGCGCTCGCTGGCGCTGACATGGTGTTCATCACCTGCGGCGAGGGCGGTGGCACCGGTACCGGCGCTGCTCCCATCGTTGCCGATATCGCGATGAACGAGGTCGGTGCGCTGACCGTCGCCGTCGTGACCAAGCCCTTCACCTTCGAGGGCCGCAAGCGCAAGAAGAGCGCCGAGGAGGGCATTAAGACCCTCTCCGATTGCGTCGACACCATGATCGTCATCCCTAACGATAAGCTGCTCGACATCGCCGAGAAGAAGACCACCATGCTCGAGGCCTTCGCGATTGCCGATGGCGTCCTTTCCCAGGGCACCCAGGGCATCACCGACCTCATCACCGTCCCCGGTATCATCAACTTGGACTTCGCCGATGTTAAGACCATCATGAAGCAGGCCGGTACCGCCATGATGGGTATCGGTACCTCTTCTGGGGATACCCGTGCCGTCGACGCTGCCCAGCAGGCCATCTCCAGCCCGCTGCTCGAGAGCTCCATCGATGGCGCCACGCGCGTGCTGCTCTCCATCGCCGGTTCCAAGGACCTGGGCATCCAGGAGATCAGCGACGCCGCCGACGTTGTCGCCAACGCCGTCGACCCCGAGGCCAACATCATCTTCGGTACCGTTGTCGACGAGTCCCTGGGCGATCAGGTGCGTATCACCGTCATCGCTACGGGCTTCTCCGACTCCAACGTCAACCGTCAGGACGAGCTCTTTGCTGCTCAGCAGTCTCAGAGCAAGGCCGCTGCCTCCGCTGAGCCGCAGCGCACCGCTCCTGCCACGAGCCCGGCTCAGGCCGCTCCGACCCGCAACGTCGGTGGCACCGAGCTTCCTAACTTCGGCAACGATCAGTTCGAGCTTCCCGACTTCCTGAAGCGCGGTAGCTTCTAAGTCGTTCTTTGCATTGTTGTGCACAGGGGCGTGTCCGTATGGACGCGCCCTTTTTATTTCGACTTTGTAAACTAGAACCTCCAATCTCTTTACGTTCCCTTTACGATTGCCTCCAGCGCAGCAGGTATCCTTTTAGAGAAGTATGACAGCCGTATAAACGCGGGCTGTAGCGGCGATGCCGCGGTACTTGTGTTATTAGGAGGCTTTAGTATGGCAGCACGTGCGGACAACGTTTCGCGTGTCGACCATGATGGAGTTACGTTGGTGGAGGGCGCGACATCCGATGTTCGCTTTGCCTTCACCGAGCGCGCCGGTGGCGTTTCCGAAGATGCGTACTCCTCACTCAACTTGGGCTCGCATGTTGGCGATGACCCCTTTGCTGTTCAAGAAAATCGTCGTCGTGCGCTCGAAGCTATGGGTGCCGCCGAGTGCGAGCACAACCTGCTCGTTCCCAATCAGGTCCATGGTGATCATATCGTTGCGGTGACCTCGAACGGCGCCGATGACCTTGAGGACGTTCGCGAGCAGATAGCCGAGGGCTGTGATGCCATCGTCTGCACGGCGCATAACGTGCCCGTGCTGCTCTGCTTTGCCGACTGCGTTCCCGTGGTGCTGGTGGCCCCTGGCGGATTTGCCGTGGTGCACTCCGGTTGGAAGGGCACGATTGCACGTATTTCTGCCAAGGCGTGCCAGGCGCTTTGCGATGCTGCCGGCTGCGATGCGAGCAACGTTTCCGCCTATATCGGCCCCCATATCTTGGGTGACGAATATGAGGTATCCCAGGAACTCATGGATCGCTTTGCCGCCGAGTTCTCTTGCATCGATGCGAGTGCCTCTCGCATGCTCGATCTTTCCGCTGCCATTCGCGAGGCGCTGGTAGATGTCGGTGTCGACGCGGATAATATCGTGGATACCCAGCTTTCGACTGTGCGTCAGAACGACCGCTTTTATTCCTACCGTAACGAGGACGGCACCTGTGGGCGCCATGCTGCGATCGGCGTGATGCTATGAGAAAGATCGTATCGGTCCTGAGCGCCGCTGTGCTTACGCTTACGCTGTGCGCCTGTTCTTCGGGATCTTCTACCTCTTCCATTACCGTCGCCGGCTCCACGACCTGCCTTCCTATCGCCGAGATTGCGGCCGAGGGCTTTAAGGAGGAGACCGGCATCGACGTGCTCGTTTCCGGTTTGGGTTCTTCCGCTGGCATCGAGGCCGTCAGCGCCGGCACAGCCGATATCGCCAGCTCCTCCCGTGGACTCAATGCCGACGAACAGGATCTGGGCCTGACTCCCATCGTCATTGCCCACGACGGTATCGCGGTCATCGTGAACGACGATAACCCGGTCGATAACCTCTCGACCGAGCAGCTCCGCGATATTTACGCCGGCAAGATCACCAACTGGAAAGAAGTCGGTGGCGAGGACCTGAGGATCCAGGTCATCAATCGAGATGAGGCGTCCGGCACGCGTGAGGCCTTCCGCACCATCGTGATGGACGGCACCCCGTTCGATCGCCGCTCGGCCGTTCTTTCGGGCACGGGCCAGGTGCGCGACGTGGTATCTCGTTCGCGCGGTGCCATTGGCTACATTTCGCTGGGCTTCGTCGATAGCCTCAACGCCAAGACCTCGGTCAAGGCCGTCTCGGTCAATCATGTTGAGGCGTCCGAGAAGACGGTCGCGAGTGGCGGCTATCCCATCTCGCGCGACCTTTACTTCTTTGTGAAGGGTGTGCCTTCGCAGCAGGCGCAGGATTACATCGACTATGTGACGTCCGAAAAGATGGACAAGCAGATTCGCGAGGCGGGCTTTATTCCCGTCACCAACGACGAGAAGGGGAGTGAGTAGCATGGAAGCACAGGAAAACTCCCAGACTGAGCAGAATGTTCAGACGCCCAAGAAGCGCGAGCTGGCGCTCGTATCGCGCAGTACCTATATCAAGGAGAAGGCGCTGCAGTGGATCTTCTTTGCCTGCGCGTTCTTGGCGGTCGTTACCGTCATCCTGATTTTTGTCTTTACCACGTACTCGGCGCTGCCCGTCTTTACTGACATCGGTCTGGCTGACTTCTTTAGCTTTACGTGGGCGCCTTCCGAGGGCCACTACGGCATCTTGTCGCTGCTTGCTGGCTCGGGTCTGGTGACCGTCGGTGCGCTCGCCATGGGCGTGCCGCTGGGCGTGGGTACGGCCGTTTACCTGGTCGAGATTGCCAGCAAGCGCGTGCGCAAGCTCATCAGCCCCGCCGTTGACCTGCTGGCGGGCATACCCTCCATCATCTACGGCTTCTTTGGCATGATCATCATCCGCCCGTTTATCGCACAACTGACCGGCGGCCTTGGTTTTGGTGCGCTGACGGCGTGGTTTGTGCTCGCCATCATGATCGTCCCTACCATCACCACGCTCACCATCGATGCTCTCAATTCCATTCCCATGGGCATTCGCGAGGCATCGTATGCCATGGGCGCCACAAAGTGGCAGACCATCTATAAGGTCGTGCTACCTGCCGCGAAGCTGGGTATCGTTGATGCCATCGTGCTGGGTATGGGCCGTGCCATCGGCGAGACCATGGCCGTGCTCATGGTCGTAGGTAACGCCCCGGTTATTCCCGACAGCATTGCGAGCCCCATCTCGACGCTCACGAGCCAGATTGCGCTCGACATGAGCTATTCCTCGGGTCTACACCGCTCGGCGCTGTTCGGCATGGGTGTGGTCCTGTTTATCATCTCCGCCACGCTGGTGGGTATCGTTCGTCTGATTTCCAAGAGGAAGAGGGGGTAGGCTATGTCCGATTCCGTTGACACGACGGTCGATACGACCTCGTCGCGCGAGCGCATCAAGCGTGCCCTTTCCCACGGCAAGAAGGGCCGCATCAACAAGGACCTGTCCAACAAGATCATGCTTGGCGTGTTTCGTGCCGCTGCCTACATCACCACGCTGGTGCTGGTCGCTATCATCGCCTACGTGGTCATCAACGGCCTGCCACACATCTCGCTCGACTTTATCTTCGGTTGGCCCCAGGGCGTCAACGCCGAGGGCGGAATTTGGCCCACGATCGTCTCGACCGTCTACGTGACGGCGCTCGCCATGCTTATCTGCACGCCGATCGCTGTGCTGGCAGCCGTCTATCTGGCCGAGTACGCCAAGCAGGGCAAGGTCGTCGAGCTCATTCGCTACGCTGCTGACGCTTTGGCCTCGGTGCCCTCCATCGTTATGGGCCTGTTTGGCTACGCCTTGTTTGTCGAGGCTATGGGCCTGGGCCTTTCGATGGTCTCGGCCGCTCTGGCGCTCGCGCTCTTGATGCTTCCCATCGTCATGCGCACCACCGAAGAAGCCATTCGCGCCGTTCCGCGCTATATCCGTTGGGGCGCGTACGGCCTGGGCGCTACCAAGTGGCAGGTCGTCTCCAAGATCGTGCTTCCTTCGGCCTTTGGCCGCATTGCCACGGGCATCGTCCTTGCCATCGGCCGTGCCATCGGCGAGACCGCCGTGGTGCTCTACACCATGGGCCAGGCCATCAATCTACCTATCTCGCCGCTCGATTCCGGCCGCCCCATGACCGTTCACCTGTACCTGCTTGCCAACGACGGCATCAACATGAACGCAGCCTACGGCACCGCGCTCTTGCTGATGGTGATCATTTTGGCCTTCAACCTGTTTGCGCGCTTCCTGTCGCGCAAGCGCCGCTAGTTAAGGAGTCCCATGTCCGTTTATCAGTCCGCTCCCACGCTGGAGCAAGCGGCCATTACGGCCAAGGATTTCAACTTTTGGTACGGTGACTTTCATGCGCTGACGGGGCTTGACCTCAACATCGCCAAAAACGCCATCACCGCCTTCATTGGCCCTTCGGGCTGCGGCAAGTCGACGTTTTTGCGCTGCATCAACCGCATGAATGACCTGATCGAGGGTACGCGCGTCGAGGGCACTATGACGCTCGACGGCAACGATATCTATGCCGAGGGTGTCGACCCGGTCGATCTCCGTCGTCGCGTGGGCATGATCTTTCAGCAGCCCAACCCGTTTCCCAAATCTATCTACGAGAATGTCGCCTTTGGCCCTCGTCTGCAGGGCGTGACTAGCAAAAGCGACCTCGATGACATCGTGGAAGAATCGCTCAAGCGCGCCAACCTCTGGAAAGAGGTATCCAATCAGCTCAACAAGGATGGTTTGGCGCTCTCGGGCGGTCAGCAGCAGCGTCTGTGCATCGCGCGCGTGCTTGCGGTGCAACCCGATGTCCTTCTGATGGACGAGCCCTGCTCCGCCATCGACCCCACGTCCGTCTCTAAGGTCGAGGATCTGATGGCCGAGCTGGCGCCCGAGATGACGATCATCATCGTCACGCATTCAATGCAGCAGGCAGCTCGTATCAGCGACTACACCGCATTCTTCTTGCAGGAAGTTGCCGGCGAGCCCGCCACGCTCATCGAGTATGGTCAAACCGACGCGATCTTCACCAGTCCGGTGGACTCGCGGACGGAAGACTATATCACCGGCCGCTTTGGCTGATCGGTGCGACTAGTCCCAAGCCGATCGGACCTGGTCCGGTGCGTATTCACTGTGCGGGCGGCATGACCGCACCCAACTGATTGGAGTGAACCATGCGCAAACTGTTTTCCCGTCAGCTCATCGAGGCCCGCCACGAGATGCTGAGCATCTACGAGGCCGTCGATCTGGCCCTTCACGATGCCGTGAAGGCCTATGTGACCGACGACCGCAAGCTCGCCACCAAGACCAAGAAGCGCACGCTTTCGATTGACGCGCGCTGCGCCAACCTGGAGGCCGTGTGCTACAACCTGATCGCCACGCAGTCGCCGGTCGCCTCCGACTTCCGCCTGCTTCAGACGATTATCTATGTCGACTTTAACCTGCAGCGCATGACCGATAAGGTCCGTCAGATCTGCCGTGCCACGCGTCATATGATCAAGGCCGACATCTCGCTGCCCAAGGAGCTTGTCGGCACGGTCGAGGCCGAGGCTGAGGCCGTCTGCCAGGTGCTGGGCTCTTCGCTTTCTGCGCTCGTCACTAACGACATGTCCATCATCTGCAACCTGGCCGTCGAGGACGAGCCAGTGCACGCCGCCTACGAGAAGTTCTTCCGCACCTTTAACCGCATGGATACGGGCGACTTTATGGACGACAACAACAACTATGACGACCTGCGCCGCGCTATCATGGTTTCGCGCTACCTCGATCGCATCGCTTCGATTTCCATCGATGCCGCCTGTCGTCTGACCTTCCTGTTGACTGGTCAGCGCATGAATGCCGGCGATATCGCCCGCACTGATGAGGATGAGCTCGAGAGCATGCGCGTGCCTTCGGGCGAGGGTGTTATCATGAGGCCCGCCGTCGATGCGCGCTACGTTGCCAAGGTGCCCGTTAACGAGGTCAGCGAGGGTCTTCGCTACCTGCTCGATCATCTTGAGGACGAGGACGATGGCGAGGACGACGAGGAGTAAGTAACCCCGTTCGTCGAAAGATTGTAAATACCTAAGTGAGCGCGGCCTTGCACATGCGGGGCCGCGCTCTTGCGTTAGCATGGGACTACTTGTTTGGCTGTCAGCGGAGGCGATTGGCAATGGATAACTATTTGGACTTGATGCGCGCTCGCCGCGAGCAGATTCTGGAACGTTTTTATGCGGCGCTCGATCGCGCGGGCCGCCCCCACGACGCCGCGCGCCTCATTGCCGTGTCCAAGACCGTTGGTGTCGATGAGACCGTTGCCGCCATCCAGGCGGGGTATCGCCATTTTGCCGAGAACCGCCCACAGGAGCTGGTTCGCAAGCTCACGGGTCTGGCGGAGCATCCGGAACTGCCCGAGGTGCGCTTCGATATGATCGGCAACCTGCAGACCAATAAGATCAATGCGGTGCTGGGCTCAGCCGAGCTGATTCACTCGGTGGGTTCGCTGCATCTGGCGCAGGCGATCTCGAGCCGTGCTGTCCGCAAGATTGGGGCAGGCGAGCTCGCCGGCCCCCAGCGTGTGCTCATTGAGGTCAATGTGAGTGGTGAGGAGTCGAAGGGAGGCTTTTCGCCCGATGAGATTCGCGCCGCCGCGGGTGAGCTTGCGGAACTTGAGGGAATTTGCGTACAGGGGCTTATGACTATGGCGCCCCGGGGGAATAAGGATGTGGCACGCCGCACCTTTGCGGGGCTTCGTGAGCTGAGGGATGAGCTGGAGGCGGCGCATCCCGATTTGAACCTGCCTGAGCTTTCCTGCGGCATGAGCGAAGACTTTGAGCCTGCCCTTGAGGAGGGCTCTACGCTCGTTCGCCTGGGCAGGGTAGTATTTAGCCCGGAGTTTGCAGTAAAATAAGGCTCTGAAGTGCGCACTGATTATCGGGGCGCCTGCACTAAACCGCGAGAGGACACAACCATGGGCTTCCTTGACGAGATTAAAAATAAGATGCACCTGGGCGGCCAGCAGGGTTACGACCAGGGTTATGGCCAGGACGACGACTACGGCTACGATGATGGCTATGACGATGGCTATCAGGGCAACGGCTACAGCGGTGCTTCGGGCGAGGGCTTCTACACCCAAGACGAGCCGAGCAACGGCCTGCTTGGTCAGACGCGCCGGGGTGAAGCTGAGTCGGTTGCCGTGTATACACGCTCCGGGCAGCTGGTCGGCGATGACTCCCGCCATGCCACGACGTATAACCCGCCTTCGCGCTCGCAGGACAGTGTTGCGAGCGGTTATCGTCCTGGTGCCTATGACACGCCGTCGAGCTACGCCGAGAACACCCGCGCCCGTGCCGCCGCTGCGCCCGCGGCTGCACCGAGCGATGCCTCGGCCTATGCGAGCAATATCATCAACGCCACACCGCAGCTGCCGGCCTATGTCCTGCGCCCCGAGAGCTATGACGACGTGGAGACCGTGGTGCGCCGCGTTCGCACCAAGCAGCCTGTCGCACTGATTTTTGTGGGCGTACGCACCGAAGTTGCCAAGCGCGTCTTGGACTTCTCTTACGGCTTTGCCTGCGGTCTGGGTGCCACGGTCAAGGAGGTGGGCGACCGCGTGTTCATGGTGCTGCCCGCCGGTTGCGAGGTCAAAGATTCCGATCTCAAGAAGCTTCGTGCGGACGGCTACCTTAAGTAAAGACAAGACGAGGAGATTCCCATCAACATCTACACTATCGTCCAGCTGGTCAACACGCTGTTCAACTTCTATTCCACGCTTATTGTTGTCTACTGCTTTATGACGTGGATTCCCATGAAGCAGGGTGGTTTGCTTCAGGATATTGCCGCGGTGCTTGATAGCGTGTGCGGTCCGTGGCTCAACCTGTTCCGTCGTTTCATCCCGCCGATGGGCGGTATCGATTTTTCGCCGGTCGTTGCGATTATTGCGTTGCAGTTGGTGCAGAGGCTGGTTCTGCAGCTTCTTATAGGTATACTCGTGTAGAACTGACTTAGTAACTTACGTCGGGCGTGTAGCGCCGAGGCGATGAAAAAGGAGACTTGTTATGGCTATTACCCCTGCAGACATCCAGGCTCAGACTTTCTCTGAGGCCAAGCGTGGCTACGATCCTGCCGAGGTCGACGTCTTCTTGGAGACGCTGTCCTCTGAGGTTGACGCTATGCTCGCTAAGATCGTCGACCTTAAGGGTCGTCTGACTGCTACCGAGCAGCAGCTTGCCGATGCGCAGGCTCAGCTTGCCCAGGCTCAGGATGCCCCCGCCCAGGCCGTTCCTGCCGCCCCCGTGGCTGCTCCCGCCCCTGATTTCTCCGCTCAGGAGCGCCAGATTTCCGCTGCCCTGATCGCTGCCCAGCAGACCGCTGAGACCATCGTCAACGATGCCAATGAGAACGCTGAGCGTATCCGCAACGAGGCTGACGCCAAGGCACGCGAGGTTATCCGCCAGGCTCTGACCGAGAAGCAGGCCGAGCTCGAGGAGATCGATCGTCTCAAGGCTTCCCGTGAGGAGTTCAAGGCCGAGTACCTCAAGCTCATCCAGCACTTCATGGACGATGCCCAAAACTCCTTCCCGGCCGACCTCATGGCCTCCACGCCGGTCGGTTCCGCCGCTTCTCCTGCGGTGACTGTTCCCGCCGAGCCGCTGCCCGTCGCTGACCCGGTTGTCCCCGTGGCCGATCCCTTCGCCCCGATCGACAACTTCGCTGCCGACGACCTGGACTAACATTCGGCCTACAATTTAGTGCCTAGAAAGGACCCGCAGCTTGCGGGTCCTTTTTTATGACTGTACCGGGGCGCGCAACATAAAAAACCGAGCCCTGCACATAGTGGCGCAGAACTCGGCGAACCGGTGAGCGGTCAAGGATAGGTTTTAGGGCATGTCCCAAAATCTACTTGAGGAGGAAGTCGGAGAGGGGAATGGTACGGGCCTCGCGATGCTCGGGATCGGCGATGTGGTCGGCAGGATAGCCGCAGACGAGCATGTGATAGGGATAAACGCCCTTGGGCAGGCTGAACTGCTCCTGTGCCACCTCGGGCTTAAAATGGCATACCCAGCACGTTCCCAGGCCCTGCTCGGTGGCCTCCATCATCATCTGATCGCACACTATGGACGTATCGATTTCACTGGAATTCATCTGGTCATACGGGCGCACCCAAGCATCATCGGTAACGCTGCAAATAAGGAAGACAAGCGGAGCCCCAAAGATAGACCCATCACGAGCAAACCGAGGCTGACAAGCAGCAGCCTTCTCCAGAAGCTCAGGCGTATCCAACACCATCACACGGGTTGGATGGTTATTACAAGCAGAAGGAGCAATACGCCCAGCCTCAACAATGGCATCCACCACAGCCTGCTCCACAGAACGATTCTCAAACTCGCGACAAGAATACCGAGACCGAGCCAGATCCAAATACCCCATAACCAAACCCTCCAAAGTCAGCGAATCAATCCAAAGTAAAACAAAGGGTACCCAAAGCACCACCCAGCCAAACGTTTAAGGCGGTCCCAAAGTTCCCAATCGGACTCAAAGGCCCTGCCAACAAAAGCCCCATCGCTTTCAAAGTATCAGCCAAAGTTCCCAATGGTGGTACGTAAGGCGAAGGGCCGGCCACGGTTTACTTTCGAACGACTCTGCAAAGCAGCCGGAGTGAGAAAGCAAACCGTGGCCGGCCCTTCGCCGCCGGGACACGTACCCCCAATTAACTGTTCTTCATGACAATCGAATCCACAACATCGGCCACATTCTCGCAGCAGTCGGCGCAGTACTCCAGGAAGGCGTAGACGTCACGCCAAGCGATGACCTCGAGCGGATCCTTGCCGTTAACGTGCAGGTTGCGCATGGCGTTGATGTAGAGCTCGTCGGCCTCGGACTCGATGGTGTTGATCTGGATGACCAGCTCGCGCAGCGTTTTGGACTTGCGGTAGTTGGGAAGCTCGACCATCAGGTCTTTCATGGCGCGGCAGGCGTCAGTCACCTTGTGGGCGATGACGATGGCGTCGGGATGGATGCTCTGAATGTTGGTGAAGTAGACGCGCTGCACGACGCCCTCAATACGGTCGAGCACGGTGTCGAGCGCGCAGCTCATCAGATCCAGATCCTCGCGCTCGAGCGGGGTGATAAAGGCGGTGAGCAGGGCGTCTTCGAGCTCGTGGTGCTTCTTGTCTGCCGCATGCTCAATCGCATGCATCTTATTGAGCATGTCGTGAATCTGCGCGGGATCGAAGTTCTCAAAAATCTGGGCAAGCAGCTCGGCGGCCTGGACGGCGAGGTCGGCGCAGGCGACGTAGTTGTCAAAGTAGAACGAATCGGGTTTCTTTGCCATGAGTGGTCCTTTCGAGGTGAAGATGGGCGGGCGAGGTAATGCAGTCCGGATGGACGTTCGGTTTGACTAGAGGAACATCATGAACAGCTTGGCCATGACAAAGCTGATGAGTCCGCAGGCGGGGAAGGTGAAGAACCAGGTGAACATCATGTCCTTGACGACGCCGAAGTTGATGGCCGAGAGGCGCTTGACGGCACCGACGCCCATAATGGCGCAGGTCTTGATGTGCGTGGAGGACACGGGGATGCCGGTAAGGGTGGCTAGCAGCAGGTTCGCGGCGCCTGCGAGGTCGGCAGAGAAGCCCTGATACTTCTCAAGCTTGACCATGCTCTGGCCGACGGACTTGATGATGCGCTCGCCACCCACGCTGGTGCCGACGCCCATGGTGGCCGAGCACAGCAGCATAATCCAGATGGGGATGCCGGCATCGCCGACGCTCGTCTGACCGTTGGCGAAGGCCACGCCTAAAAAGAGCACGCCGATGAACTTCTGTCCATCCTGCGCGCCATGCATAAAGCTCATGGCCGCGGCACTCGCGATCTGAGCGTATTTAAAGAAGACATTGGCACGTCGCCTGTTGGCGGCGGCGAAAAGAATCGAGACGAGCTTGCACAGAACCCAGCCCATGACAAAGCCCAGGCCGATGGAGAGCGCCAGGCCGTAGATGACCTTCATCCACTCGTGGACGTTGACGCTGCTCGCGCCGCCGAGGGCGATAGCGGCACCGGTCAGGCCGGCGATAAGGCTGTGGCTTTGCGAGGTGGGGATGCCAAAACGCGACGCTGTGGCACCGTAGACGACGATGGAGAACAGGGCCGCGCACAGGCAGGCGAGCGCCATGGTGCTGTTTCCGCCAAAGTCGACGATATGCGAGATGGTATTGGCGACGCTCGCATTAAAGTGCGTCATGATGAGCACACCGAGGAAGTTGAATGCGGCGCTCATGAGAATGGCGGCGCGGGCGGGCATGCAACGCGTAGTGACGCAGGTCGCGATGGCGTTGGGCGCGTCGGTCCATCCATTGACGAAGATGGCGCCGAGCGCGAGGATCACGGTGACGGCAAGGACTGGGTTCGACACAATTTGGCCGAGGAAGGTTGAGAACGTTACGTCCATATATGGGCTTTCTCGAAGTTTGCAGACACGTTACAAAAACATGATAAATCGTATCACCTCCTGCGGGTTTCTTTGCCGAGTTCTGATGGGAGAAGTAATTTTTTGGCACTAAAATTGAATATTAGCCCTGTTGACCGTGGGTGTTCTTTTTGCTATCACGCCATGCGGACACGCGCGTTCGCTCCGACATTCCAAAACCACAGTCTGTTCGCTTTACAATATGCAAACATGCGTTCGATAATGGGAAGTATGGAATATCGACAGACAGATGGCAAAACTCGGCGCGTGCACAAGCAGTATGTGGACGTCGTGGCTCGCATCCTCGCGGGCGGACAAGTCGTGCCGGTTACCGTCTGCTGGGTCGACGGTCGCTGCTTTACGATTGACGAGATTGTCTCGTCCACTGGTTTTGGCCTGACGGTCCACGGCGTTCGTACGGCAACCTATAAGGTGCGTTTTGGCGGGCACGCGACCGAGTTGTATCTGGAGGACCAGGCGTGCGGACGGCCGGACGGCTCGCAGGCCCACGTGATGCGTTGGTGGGTCTGGGCGTTTGATCGTACGCTTGAGGGCGAGCGCCGTAGGTAAGGACGCACGGCGTTCGGGTACAATGGCAGGAATCTTGTCATCTGCTGCGCCGTCTTTCACGGCGCTTTGTGAAAGGACGAAGTATGAACGATATCCAGGGCTATCAGAACGGCCCCATCGAGACCGGTGCAAGCCGTGCCAAGGAGATGTCGCCGCGCGCGTACAACCTTGTCATGTCTGCCCTGATTTTCTTGGGCTTTTGCGCCATGGGCGCCGGCGCCTACTTTACGAGCACCATGTCGTTTGCGCGCATGATGATGAGCGGCGCAGCCTTCCCGCTGGTCTTTGGCTCGTTTATTTTGACCATCGTCGGCATGGTCATGATGTCGGCCGCCGCCAGCAAGCAGTCCGTGGGCCTGTCCCTTGTGGGCTACGTAATCTTTGCGAGTACCTTTGGCCTGACCGCGTCGTTTGGCCTTGCCAACTACGACCTGCCCACCATCAACACCGCTTTTATCGCCACGGCCGCCATCACCTTTGTCTTTGGCGCGCTGGGCGTGACCTTCCCCAAGTTTTTCCAGCGCGTATATGGCATCGGTTTTGGCATTCTGCTCGCCACTGTTCTGGTTGAGATCGTGCTGATGTTCATGGGCGTCTCGCAGTCCATCACCGACCTGATCGTGATCGTGGTGTTCGCCGGCTTTATTGGCTACGACACCTATGTTGCCACGACGGTGCCGCCTACGCTGCCCAACGCCGTGCTCATGGCGTCCAATCTGTTCGTTGACATTATCAACGTGTTCCTGCGCATCCTGAACATCCTTGGCCGTCGCGACTAGTGGCGAATTGCGGCGGTGCTTGCCGTGCGGGCAAATCGATGCGAAAGGCGGTCCTTCGGGGCCGTCTTTTTTGTACGCGGCGGGGTATCATGGATGGGAAAAGCCGATAGCGGCAGCGACAGGAAAGGTGGCCACGTATGGCAGACGTCGACAACAGGAACCGTAACCGCAGGTCCAACCGAGCGGGTCAGCCCAATCCCAAGCGCGAGGCCCGTGCCAAGGCCGCCGAGCGTCACGTGTCAACTGTGTCCGAAGCGTGCGCCAAGGATATCGAGCGTTCGCTTGCCGGTGTTCGCGAGTTTGACGGTATGCCTGCCGGCTTTGTCGCGGCGATGAAGGCCAAGGTTCAGAGTGCTGTGGCCGCCGAAGAACAGGTTGCCGAGGACGTCGAGGGCGCGGAGGCTGCCGAGACCGAGGCAGCGCTCGAGACCGAGGCAGCGCCTGAGCCCGTCGAGGAGCCTGCCGAGGAAATCGCCGAAGCTGAGTCCGCGCCTGCTGAGGAGCCTGCTGCGTTCCTGCCTGAGGTCACCGTGCTCGATGCCTCCGCCACGCAGGCCATCTTGGACAACGGTCGTGGCTATGCGCAGTTCTGCGACATGGCCGTGCTCGCCTTTGCCTCGTTCACCAACCCGGGCGGTGGCTATATTCAGGGTTATCTGGGCCAGGAGGCCACACTGTGCGCCGATTCGTATCTGTACAACGTTCTCGATAAGCAGCGCAAATGGTACGGCGAGAACCGTCGCCGCAACATCAACTGCGAGCTTTACCGAAACCGTGCGCTGGTGGTGCCTGCGGTGCGCTTCGACCGCAACCACGTGCATGCATACGCCGACGTGATCGTGGCCGCCGCGCCCAACGTTAAGCGCGCCCGCCAGGAGTATCGCGTGAGCGACGATGCTCTGCTGGACGCCCTGCGCGACCGCATTCGCTTTGTGCTTGCCATCTGCGACGAGCTGGGTCGCGAGAAGCTCGTACTGGGCGCTTGGGGCTGCGACAACAACGGCTTTGACGCAGAGACCGTGGCCGAGCTCTTCCGCAAGGAGCTCGCGTCGGGCGACTTTAAGGTCAAGCAAGTCTTCTTTGCCGTGCCTTCTACGCGCTGGGATGAGGATTTTGCCAAGTTCGAGCACGTGCTGGCAAACTTCCCCGAGCGCAACGAGGAGTCCTATGCCCAGGTTGCCGCTCGCGCTGCGGCAGCTCGCGCCGCCGAGCAGGCCCAGGCTGCTACCGAGGATGATGAGGACGAGGACGATTGGCGCAAGTACCTGTAATCGGTACGTGCTGACAGATGGGTCGAGCCGGCGGGAGGGCTGCTCCCGTCGACTTTTTACTAGAGGAAGGGCTTACGATGAAAAACGTTCTGTGCTTTGGCGACAG
Organism: uncultured Collinsella sp.; assembly: GCA_965141565.1. Classification (GTDB taxonomy): domain Bacteria; phylum Actinomycetota; class Coriobacteriia; order Coriobacteriales; family Coriobacteriaceae; genus Collinsella. The sequence continues at coordinate 37,769 of CBCSNQ010000003.1, forward strand.
CAATACCTACGGCTATGATCCGGCGGGCATGCGCGACGGCACCGCGGTACGCTATGCGCACGATGTGCGCTGGTGCGGCGTGGCCCAGCGCGACCTGGGCGAGGGCTGGCACGTGATTGAGGAAGGCCTCAACGGCCGCACGACGGTGCGTGACGACATGTGCCATCTGGACACTAATCTCAACGGCATCCGCGCGTTGCCGATGCTGCTCGAGGCTCATAAGCCGCTGGATGCGATCGTGATTATGCTGGGCACCAACGACTGCAAGACGGTCTTTAACGTGGGGGCTGCCGATATCGCTGACGGTGCCATGGCGCTGATTCGCACCGTCCGCGCGTTTCCCTGGACCGAAGCCGCGCCCTGCCCGCGTATTCTGCTGATGGCGCCTATCAAGATTAAACCGCAGATCGCCGATGTGTACATGACCGACTTTGACGAGCGCTCCGTCGAGGCCTCGGAGCATTTTGCCGAATACTATGCGTATGCTGCTAAACAGTTTGACTGCGACTATTTGAATGCCGCTGATTTTGCCGAGCCGGGCGATATCGATTATCTGCACATGATGCCCGAAAGCCACGAGAGCCTGGGCCACGCCGTGGCAGCCAAGCTCCAAGAGATGCTCGGAGAGTAGCGCGACCCCAAGCCACCGCAAAGGGAGCGGGCGCCTTTGCGGTGGCTTGGGCTGCGAATCTTAATACTGCCACAACTAACGGCGTGCCATCTACCTGCGGCTTTGCGGGGTAATATCCTAACTTATCCCAAGCGCGTCGAAGGCGGCGCGGACGACCTGCTCGGCGGTGGGCCGGATATAGTGCCGTCCCGACACGCCGGGAAGGGCGTGGCCCATCAGCATCTCTATGAGGTCCCACGGCAGGCGAAGCTCGACCTCCGCTATCGTACGCCATGAGTTGCGGAGGTTCGACCACGGGATGTGCTCGATGCCGCGGGCGGCGCAGAGTTTCCGCCAACGGTCGTTGCAGATGCTCCGGTTCATGGGAAGCCCGTCGCCCCGGTCGCTCAGCCACTCGCGGCCCTCGGCGGCGCGCGAGGCCGCTATCTCGACGAGGCGGTCGGCGGCCTGCGGCAGGATCACGACGGTGCGGGCGGACTTGGCGGTCTTGAGGGCGCCCACCGGCTCGGTACCGGACTGCTGCATCTGGCGGCAGATGTCGGCGGAGGCGAGGACGGTGCCGCTACGCTCCCAGCGCAGCACCTCGTCGGTGCGGACGCCCAGCGACTCGCCCGAGCGGCATGAGCCGAAGCACGCGAGGATGAACGCGGGCTCTAGGGGGTTGCCGCGCAGCGCGTCGAGGACGCCCAGGGCCTCGTCGAGGGTGTAGACGCGCTTTGAGCGCTCGCGGGTCTTGCGGGTGGGCATGGTGTACCTGACGCTGGCGGCGAAGGGGTCGAGCGGCAGGCGGATGAAGGTTGAGACGCAGGCGTAGACCTTGCGCAGGGTGAGCAGGGCGGTGTCGGCGGTGGCGGCGGGCAGTGACAGCAGCCAGTCCTGCAGCTCGACGGCGCGGAGCTGGTCGACGGGCATTGCGCCCCAGCGGGGTCCGACGTAGTTCTTCCACGACCGCAGCACGAGGTCGCGGGTGTTGGGGGCGAGGGTCCCCGCCTCGACCTGCGCGGCCATCTTGGGGACGAGCCACGTCTCGTAGGCCTTGGCTATGGTTGGCACGGGGGCGTCGTCGGCGTGCTCGACGTGGGTGCGGTCGAGCTCCGCGCACGCCTCGCGGTAGGTGCCGTACACGGTCTTGGTCTTGCGCCTACGGCCCTGCGGCGTGTTCTGCATCCAGCGCAGGACGTACTTCTTGCCGCGCCTCATCTCGGTCACGGAGCCCCAGACGCGGCGGCGCTGCTTCTTTGTCATATAATCAGATCCGTTCAGATCGCGGGCATATTCTCTGTTTCGCCCGGTTCTGACCACGGCCCCGTCTCACGTTCCAAAGTGCAGGGGCCGTCTCCTTAGTCTCGGGGTCGCGGCATCAGCCTACGGTCCCGAGATTTTTTGCTTTCATGGCATCACCTCCCTGCGATGAGCTGCGTGACGATTGAGCCGATGACTGCGCCTATCACGGCTATGAGTATTTCCCTGGCGAACTGACCGCGTTCATGCTGCCGCCGTTGCCTCGCCCACGCTTCACGCCTCTCGAGGTATGCGGCCTTGTCGGATGCGTAGGACTTCCCCTTGGGAGTTATCTCCCATCTAGCGTATTGTCGGAAGTAAAAGGTCAGGTCGCTGACATAGCCAAGTCTCTCTAGCTCGTTGGCATCGTCCTCGCTGTCGAAGCCGCCGTCGTCGACCATCTTCGCCAGTGTCGCCTCGAGGCCGGGCGGCAACGGCGCGAAGCCGTACGGGTCGGAATAGCCCGAGAAGTCCGGCTCCTTCTTGAAAGGGTTTTCGATATGAAGCACGACACTCCTCTCTACAGATACCTGCTTGACGCCCTTGTCGGCTTTCTCATCGGCCACATCGTGACCTGCGTGCTGCTGGCGCTCCTCTAAAGGCATCGAATTCGACGCCTTTGAAATCGGCGCCCCTCTAGCCCCTCTCGTCCCGCTCGCCCATGTACCAGACGACGCGTCCCTTGCAGACCACGGGCTCGTCGCCCGGCCCGGCGAGGATGTCGTCGTACTCGCCGCTGTGGCTGTCCGCCGTGAGCATGACCGTGGAGCGGCCCCGGGTGTAGTTGCGCACCACGGCGCCGTAGTCGGACGTCTCGGCCAGCACCGGCTGCCCGTTGACCGGCTCCATGTCGGGGTCGACCAGCAGCAGGGCGTCGTGCGGGAAACGGTTGTCCATGCAGCCGCCCTGCGCGTGGACCATGAAGCCGCGCGGGTGCGCGTCGGCGATGGAGGCGGGGACCTCGACCTCGTCGGCGAGGTTCCCCTCGTCGCACGGCTCGCCCATGTGGGCGAAGCCCAGCAGGGGGACCATGCGCGAGGTGCCGCTGATCGCGGCCTCGGCGGCGTCCTCTCCCATGAGGTCGGCAACGGTCGTGTTGAAGAGGTCGGCGAGTTGCTCAAGGTTCGCTTTTCTCGGCATCGACTTCTCGGATTCCCACTGGCCGATGGCAACTCGCGATACATCGAGTTTGTCGGCTATTTCCTGTTGGGTCAGTCCGGCTCTACTTCTGAGCCGGCGAAGGTTTTTACCGATTTCCATGGGCCTCTCCTTGCCTATGTATAACTTTACTTATCATTTTAGAAAAGAAAACTTTTCATTCTAGAAAAGTTTTTGTTTACACGATGCAAAGAAAGATTTACTATTAGTTCAGCAAGAGAGAGGAGGCCACTTGAATACCCTGCGAGATGTTCGCGAGAGCAAAGGGGTTAAGAAAGTCGCAGTTCAGCGGATGTTGGGGGTCAGCCAACCGACCTATGACCGTTACGAGCTTTATCCCGGAGAGATGCGAGCCAAAGACCTCGAAAGGGTCCTGACGTTCCTCGGCATCACTCGCGACGATATTTTTTTGGCAACAGAGGAAAGTTAAAGTTTGCATCCAACGAAACGGAGAGAACCATGAACGAGAACTACATCGACATCGAGCTGGGCGGCTGGAACATCCCCGAGGCCATCACGGTCGAGGCCGAGCCCGTCGAGGCCCGCGACTTTTCCGACTTCGAGCTGTAGGGGAGGGTGACATGGGAGACGGACTGCTAGGGCTGCGGCCAGATGTAGGGGGCGAGGACGGCGGCAATCGCGAAGACCAGCGAGAGCGCCGCGATGGCGAGGCTGAGGATGTTCACCTTCCTCGACTGCTCCGCCTGCACGGCGGCATTCCGTCGCTGTTCCGCGAGCTCGTCGTCGTACCTGCGGGAGTACTCGCGGAAGGCCTCAAGCTGGGCGCGGTTCAGCTCTATCGCCTCGCGCAGGAGCCTGAGCGGCTCGGCCTCGACGGTCTCGGAGCCCATGACGCGCTCGGCTGGCGAGGGGGTGCCCTCGGTGCTCTCTAGGAAGTCGTTCGCCCGTTCTATCAGGGCGCTGAGGCGCTCCGATGCGTTCTCGAAGGGGTTGCTCATCGCATCCGTCCTCTCTCTCGGGGTCGTTGTAGCGGGTATCGCCATGCGTTCGAGGATAGCGCTTCTGCTCGGTGCCGGGGCGGCGTTCCCGGTGGCCGTGCTGAGCGCCGAGGAGATGTATCTGAACGGCTGGAAGGCCGGGAAACGGAGGAAGTCATGAACACCAAGAGGGAGAACATCCGGCACGGCCGCTGGAAGTCGTTCGAGATCGAGTGCCCGAGCGGCTTCTCGGGCATCGAGGCCATCGTCTGCTGGTGCGACGACGGGGGCGGCTGGCACCGCGAGGCCTTCGAGTCGTTCCTCGACGCCCGCGGACGCCTGGACGGCCTGCTGCGCGGCGAGGCGGTCATGGCCTACGTCCAGCGCACGGTCTGCATGAACACCGCCGACGCCATCGACCCCGGCATCCAACCGGTTGAGGTCGGCCTCGCTGCGGGCGAGTGGGTCATGTATCAGCTGCAGAAGGGGCGTGAGTAGCGATGGGTAAGCGGGTCCGCTACGACTTCGAGCTTGTCGACGGCTCCTATGTCGAGACCGACAAGGGTGCCGCGTTCCGTATCTCGGAGACGTTCGGCTTCACCAACGAGAAGAACATCAAGATTTTGGAGAAGGGCACCGAGAAGCTGGGAAAGCTCGACGGGACCGAGTACTACATCGCCTCGACCGTGACGTTCGCCCTGTACGGGCGAGTCTACTTCACGCTGGGCAACTCGCTCGTCTACATGCCCGGCCTGGAGGAAGTCTACCTGGGCGGCGGTGGGCGATGAGCAAGTTCTGTCAGGCGGTTCGCCTCGTGGTCGCCATCGTCGTCACCACGCCGCTCGTTCTGGTTGTCGCGGCGCTCGCGCTGGTCGAGTGCCTCTTGAGGATGGTTTCCGGGGCGTTGATAAGGCTCGGCATCTCAATCCTCAGAACTCTGTCCGCATAGCGGCGATAGGCCCCGCTCCCGGGGCGGCACCGTTGCCCCGCGGCTCTCCAATAACCGTCCGCGGGGACGTTCCCTACCGGTGCCGTGCCGGGGGCGAGGCCCCGAAAGCAAGCGACAAAAAAAGAGCCGCCCGGTGTGGAAAGCGAGGACGGCTCCAGACCTGAAAGGAGGTCACTCATGGATTCTAGCAGAGCCAAAACGTTCCAGCAGATGGCCGACGAGCTTGGCATCAGGCACAAGCTGATGTACACGCTGCGCGAGGCGTCGAGGGTGACGGGTGTGCCCTACGACACGCTGCGCATCGAGTGCAAGGCGGGTCGCCTGCGCTCGCAGCTGCCCGAGGGGCGCAAGGTGGGGCGCATGGTGCGCCCGGAATGGGTGGAGCAGTGGATCGAGGAGGGAACGCATGGCATCGAGGCTGCTTAGGTGCGCTGCGTACATCGCGCTCCTGTTCGCGGTGTACGCGCTCATGCCCTACGTCCTGCGGGCGATGCTGCTCGCGGCGGATGGCATCCGCGTGGCGCTCGGGATGGGGTCGGTACTGTGATCGGCAGGCGATTCGCGTTCACCGTCCCGTTCGTGGCGGGCAAGCAGCGCCACAGGCTCGACCGCAGGCACGCCCGGATGTACACGCCAAACGAGACCATCCGCAACGAGGCCGCCATCCGCGACGCGGCGCTCGGGGCCATGCGGGAGGCGTACCCGGAGCTCAAGGGGCTGCTGTTCCCGTTCAGGGTGCCCGTCGCGGTGCGCATCGACGTGTACGAGCCGCTGCCCAAATCGAGGCCGAAGCGCGTCACGTCGGAGCCGAACACGTTCAAGCCGGACGCGGACAACATCGCCAAGCTGGTGATGGACGGGATGAACGGGGCGATCTGGGGCGATGACAGCCAGGTGGCCGAGGTCCACGTGGTCAAGTGGCCCCGTCGGCGCGGCATCGAGCCGCACATGGACATACAGGTATATCGCGGCTGGGCAGACCCAGCTGAAGAGAAAAAGTAGAAACGGAGACATGAAATGAAGCGAAAGGCACTCAAAGAACTCATGAGGCAGGCCGTGGGCAACGTCCTCATCAACACGGAGCTCAACGCCGAGGCGCTCGAGCGCGACGTCGACCCGGCGGTGCTCCGCGGCGTCGCCTACGGCATGGCGGTCGCGCCCGTACTGATGGACGAGGAGCCCATCGAGTTCGACCGCGACTTCTTGGCCGCCATCATCGCGTACGGCAAGAAGTGCGATGACGTCTACGCCGAGAGCGGCGCCGTCGCCACTATCTCCAAGCTCTACGGATGCGAGGTGAGCGTCGATGAGTAACGAGGTCATCGAGTTCAAGGACGATGCGGGCATGCCCGTCAAGTTCACCTCGCAGGACATCCGCGAGCGCCTGTGCCCCAACGCCACCGACAGCGAGCTGGCGCTTTGCGTGGAGCTCTGCAACCGCCAGCACCTGAACCCCTTCACCAAGGAGGTCTACCTCATCAAGTACGGCAGCGCCCCGGCGAGCATCATCACGAGCTATCAGGTGTTCAACCGCCGCGCGAACAGGCAGCCCAACTACGGCGGCATCGAGAGCGGCGTCGTGGTGCTCCGCGACGGCGAGGTCGTCAAGAAGAAGGGCTCCGCCGTCTACAAGATGATCGGGGAGCAGCTCATCGGCGGCTGGGCAGAGGTCGCGTTCACCGACGGCAAGAAGCCCGCATACGTCGAGCTGGCGCTCACCGACTACAGCACCGGCAAGAGCAACTGGGCGAAGATGCCGGGCGTCATGATCGAGAAGTGCGCCAAGGCCGGCGCGTGGCGCCTTGCCTACCCCGACGAGTTCGGAGGGATGTACACGGGCGAGGAGATGGACCAGAAGGTCGCGCAGGACATGCGCGCCGGCACTCAGGCCGTCGAGGCTGAGAGCGTCGAGCCCGTGGCCGACCTGCAGCCCGTGCGCGACCTGTTCAAGCCGTTCATGGCGGCGACCGCGCTCGATAGCACCGGGGCCATGGCTGCCATCTGCGCCGCCGTGGGCTGCACGTCGGGCAACATGCACGACATGACGCTCATGCAGGCGCGCCGCGCGGCCTCTTGGATGGAGGAGGAGATCGCGGCACGCAAGGCGCAGCCCGAGCCCGCCGCCCCCGAGCCGGAGCCCGCGCCCGTCTATGAGCCCGCGCCCGCCGAGTGCGCGACCGACGACGACCTTCTGGGAGGCTTCTAATGGCAGACGAGGTTTTGGCGGTCGAGGTCGTGCCGCTCGAGGAGGACTTCGACACGCTGGTGGCGTCGCTCGCCATCGACGACACACTCGAGGACAAGCTGGCGAAGCTCAAGAAGAACGTCGATGAGAAGCTGGCGGACTACGTGGACGTCAAGCACATCGAGAATGACGAGGACTTCAAGGCGGCGAAGAAGTACCGCACGGCGGTCAACGACGTGAAGAAGCCCATCGAGGCGCAGCGCAAGGCCGCGAAGAAGAAGTACAGCGACCTGCTCAAGACGTTCGACAAGACCATCGGTGAGATCACGGCGCCCATCGACAGGCTCTCCGATGATTACAAGGCCGAGATAGACCGATACGACGGCGAGTGCAGGACCCGCCGACTCACCGCGCTCAAGGGCCACTACTACGACCTCGCGGGCGAGATGGGGCCGCTGGTGCCATACGAGCGCATCGCCGACGATAAGTGGCTCAACGCGAGCTTCGGCGAGGTCAAGGCCAAGAACATCATCGAGCGCCGCGTGGGCGAGCTGCTGCACCAGTTCAAGTTCGTCAACGGGCTGGACTACGCGGACGAGTCCGAGAAGGCGTGGGCCGTGGCGTGGTGGACGAGGACGCTGCCGATGGACTCGGGCGAGGTGGCGGCGGCTGTCGCCGCGCATCGCGAGGAGGTCGCCAAGGCCGCCGCGCTCACGGCGACCTACGAGCAGGCGATGGCGCCCGCACCGGAGCCCGAGCCGCTGCCGCCCGACCCCGAGCCGATGCCCGTCGAGGAGCCTGAGCCGCCCTTGGGCGTGCCGAGGTGTGTGCGGGTGGTCCCGTCGCGCCCCGAGCCGGATGTGGCCGAGGATGCGGCCCCAGCACCGCAGAGGGGCTACCGCGTGGTCATCGAGTGCGCCACGGCAGGCGAGCTGCGTCGCGTGAGGGCCGTCATGGTCGACAACGACATTCACGGATACGTCGAGAGGATGTAGGACATGGAGGAGAAGAACCTACCGCCGCTCCGAACGCCGGAGGAGCGCAAGGAGGCGCTGGCCAAGGCCATCCACACGCGCCGCGAGCGCGCCGCGTTCAAGGCCGCCTGCAAGGCGGGCAACATCCCGCCCGAGGCGGCCATCGAGGCGCCCATCGCGGCAAAGCTCAAGGTCGACGAGTTCGCCCGCTCGTTCCCGGGCATCGGCCCGGTCACGGCGCAGAAGATCGTCGAGGCGTGCCACATCCGCGACGGCCGCCGCGTGAGCGGCCTGGGCTACATGCAAGGGCCGCGCCTCGTCGAGGCAATCAAGAGCCACATGACCGCGAAGGAGGACGGGCAGTGAGCATCAACCGAGTGAACATCAGCGGCAACCTGACCCGCGACCCCGAGCTGCGCGCCACCGCCGGCGGGACGCAGGTCCTGTCCTTTGGCGTGGCGGTAAACGACCGCCGACGCAACGCGCAGACGGGCGAGTGGGAGGACTACCCCAACTTCGTCGACTGTAGCATGTTCGGCAACCGAGCCGAGGCCGTGGGGCGATTCCTCGCCAAGGGCATGAAGGTCGCCATCGAGGGCAAGCTGCGCTACAGCTCTTGGGATAAGGACGGCCAGAAGCGCTCGAAGCTCGAGGTGATCGTCGACGAGCTCGATGTCATGGTGCGCCGCGAGGGGCAGACGCAGGCCCAGCCGCAGCAGAGCCTCGCCGAGACGGTGCCCATGCAGCCCCGGGCGCAGGCCGCGCCGCAGTGGAACGCCCAGCAGGCCTACGCCGCGGCCCCGCAGCCCGAGTTCTACGACGAGGACGTGCCGTTCTGATGAGGCACGTACCCGACATCATCCGCGACCACTGCGAGGCGGCCCTGTTCGCCGCCTCCTTCTCCGCGGGTTTCCTGTTCTTCTCTTCGCTTCTCTGGGGGTGGTTCTGATGGCCTTCACCGTGTTCGACAGCTTTGCCGAGGTCTACGACGACTTCGACGCGAGCGACCCCGAGGACCTGCGCGACCGCGCGATGCTCGCCGACGCGATCATGATGTACGGGCTGCACGGCGTCGAGGCCGACCTGCCGAAGCACCTCCGCCGCGTTTTCAAGGCGATGAAGAACGCCATCGACAACTCCAAGGACGCGCGCGGCAGGGGCGGCAAGGGTGGCCGCCCGCGCAAGAAACCAGTTTCCGACAAACCCGAAACGCAGGTTTCGGAAAGTGAAAACCTAGGTTTTTCAAACGGGGAACCAGTTTCCGACAAACCCGAAACGCAGGTTTCGGAAAGTGAAAACCCTAACCTAACCTACCCTAGCCTGTCCTGTCCTGAACTGGATTGTGATGAGCTGTCCTGTGATGGGGGCGATGCCCCCGCCGCGCCGCCCGAGTTCGAGCCGCCGTCGCTGGAGGAGGCCCGCGGGTACTTCGGCGCCAACTGCCTGAGCGGCGACCCGGACGCCTTCTGGGCCTACTTCGAGTCTCAGGGCTGGGTCAAGGGCAACGGCCAGCCGGTGAGCAACTGGGGCGCCCTCGCGCTCGACTGGTCCAGGCGCCAGAAGCGCATCGACGCCGACGACCGGGCGAGGGGCAAGCCAACCGCATCGGAGGTCGAGGCCGCCACGTTCAGGCTGACGAGGACGCCCGAGCAGACGAGGGCGGAGCTCGAGCGCAGGTGGCGCGAGGAACATCCGGGCATCGACCCGGCGAAGGTGAAGGCCCCGAGGGGGACGACCGCCGACCCGGTGGCGCTCAAGGCGTACCAGGACGCGCGGCGTCTGCTGGATGCGAGGGCCGCATGCGAGAGGAGGGCGTCATGAGCTTGGACGCCGAGAGGAGCGAGAACATGGGCAGACCGAAGGGGTCCGCGAGCATCTACGACGACGGGCCGCGCAGCGCCCGCTGCGAGACGTGCAGGTTCTGCGCCGTGAGCGAGGCGGTCATGACGGCATCCGGCGAGGGCCGCAAGCGGTACACGTGCATGCGCTGCCCCGACTTCGTGCACGCCACACAGGGGCTCGCGAGGTGCAACTACTGGGAGGCGCGACATGAGGGCTGAGTCGCGGGACAGGCGCGGGGGCTATGTACTCGAGTGCAGGCAGTGCGGCAGGCGGTTCCGTGCGGTTGGCAGGAACCAGAGGTACTGCTGCGGGTGGTGCGAGAACGTGGCCCACAGGAACGAGAGCAAGCGGCCGGTCGACGTGTACCTCGGCGCGAGGAGCGAGACGGGCCGCGAGATCAACGCCATGCGCACGGCGCTGGCGGAAGGGAGGTGCGTCTGATGCGGGACGGCTACAGGCTCGCGTTCGGCGCGTTCGACAGGCCGGATGCGCCCAAGGCGCAGGCGCTCAAGCCGCTCGAGGAGGCAGCCGAGGTATACGGCGCTTGGCAGGATTGCGACGACATGCGCCTCAGCCCGATCATGACGGCGCGCAGGGAGTACCGCCAGAGCCTTATCGACGAGTGCATGGACGTGGTCCAGGCGGTCGTCAACCTGCTCGATGCCGAGGGGTTCACGCAGGAGGACGTGGACGCGGCAATCGGGCGCTGCAATGCGAGGAATTGGGAGAGAGGACGTCTGTGATGGAGACTTTGGAGCAGATCAAGGCCGACGCGGTCGAGGTGTTCCATTTCGACCGCGAGTGCAGGCCGCAGGACAGGGCGCACGCCTATCTTGGGAAGTACCGCGTCAGGCGCGGCTACAACGACACGGCGATGCAGGTCGCGGTGACCGACATGATCGAGCGCGCCTACGAGGCGGGAAGGGCGGAGGTCACCGGCGCGAACCTCGTGCAGAACCTGCGCCGCCAGCTGACGAGCATCGAGGCGGCCGTCGGGGATGCCATCGACCTGCTCGACGAGAGCGTAGGGGGGGCGGACTGCGATGAGTGACTCGAGGGTCGGCGGCTACCCGATGGGGGTGACGGACGCCGCGATCGAGCGCCACTTCGGTGGGGCCTGCGAGCCTAGGATGTGCGGGAACTGCAGGCATTTCTGCAGCAGCGACATCCACGTCGACTACGGCTACTGCCACCTCGGGTTCGAGCGCGCCTACGACGCAGAGGCGCCCGACCGCAAGGAAGGGTTCTGGCGCCTGGCGAAGTGGGCTGTGGCGTGGCTCATGGAGAACCTGCTGTACTGCGAGGACGAGTGCGGCGAGTGCCGCGACTACGAGGAGGTTGAGTGATGAGCGTCGAATTGCCCAAGGATGCCGAAGGTCGAGAGATTCCACTTGATACCGTGGTGCTGTTCGGCGGCAACAGTAATGCCTACAACATCACTGGCTGGATATACGTCACCGACTTCGACCTGAGCAACAGTATGGCAGGTCAGTGGCGAGCGCTCACCGATAAGTTTACAAGGCTCGACCCCGAGCTCATGTACCTCACCCCGTCCGACAGCTGGGAGAAGCTGCTTGAAGACTTGGGAGAGGCAGGTGACGCGCGGTATTACGAGGCTTGCGCCTACTTCCACAGAGACAAAGACGAAGATGGCTGTACATCGTGCCCCGGTGGCGAGGACGGCTGCGCTCGAATTGCCATGCGCGACATTGCCTACCGCATCCGCAAGCTGAGGGGTGAGGACTGATGGACAAAACCAAGCTAAAACCCTGCCCGTTCTGCGGCAGCAAAAGGGTTCTCTCGAATTTCTACAGCTGGGAAGCAAATGCCGACAACTGCTCAAATTTCGTCTACTGCCAAAAGTGTAATGCGTCCGGCCCGGTTATCACCGGGAACGAAGTTGAGCCGGGTGAATGCAGATGGGACAAGGCGCGCGAAGCATGGAACAAGAGGGTGCAATGATTACTGATGAAGAGCGCCGCAATGTAGCGGCGAATATACGAAGCGCAGCCAACAGGCGCAAAGACGACCTGAACGACGACCCGGACTACTCTCCGTTCGCCGCTCTATATGTCGTGTCCTGCGGAGTTCGCGGGTATCCGCGCTACAAAGACCTACTGCATCTCGCTGACTTAATCGACCGCCCGACCACTACTCGCCATGGCAAGTTCAAGACCAAGTACGGCAGGGAAACCCCGTGCTGTGAGGTCTGCGGCTACTCAATCGGCGATATGCGGTGGAACCATTGTCCTAAGTGTGGGGCGGCGATTGTCGATGATTAGCAATGAGGATCGGGTTGAGGCTGCGAGGTTCCTACGGAGTTGTAACTGCGATACTGAATCATATGCCAAGTGCTATGAAATATCGGAGGCGCTTTTCGGTAAAAAATACGCCATCTGCGACTTTAATGTGCCGTGCGGAAAAATCGCCGACCTAATCGACCGCCCGACGTGCCTCGACCTTGTCGAGCACAAGCAGGATCCGTTCATCCCGGGCAAGCGGATGGTCGACGGCTACTTCCACTGCTCCGACTGCGGATGGGATGGACAGATCTGGGAACATATCGGCTTTGGGGACATGCTGGCGTACGAGGCCGTCCATTGCCCGAAGTGCGGGGCGATAATCGAGCGCCGTGCGTGAGGTGGTCCCCGGCGCTTGGTATGGTAACCGAAGCAAACCGAGCGCGAGGGGGTATGCGAATGGCGTGTAGGCCACCTGTAGGAGATGGGCCAAAAGGCCCATCTACAAAGTCAACACATCCGTTGAGGGACGAGTGGGCGCTCCGGAAGGGGCGCTCCTCTTACGTCCTGTGGACGGACGAGATGATAAGGCGGATGCAGGCGCACCCGGAGCGGACGGCGGCGGAGATCGCGGCGGAGCTGAGGGTGACGCCGAGCGCCGTGAGGCACGCGCGGCAGCGGTACGGGCGCTTTTCGACCGGAACGGATGGGCTGTGCATCGTGTGCGACGCGCGGCCCGTGTTCGACACGTCGGCGCAGGCGAAGAAGTGGAGGCTGTGCAAGGGGTGCTATCTGGCGGAGAGGAAGAGGCGGCTCGAGGAAGAGGCGGAGAGCAACCGCATACGTCAGGCCGCGCACAGGAAGAAGGTCGAATAGCCGAAAGGCCCCGGGAAACCGGGGCCTTTTCTTTAAACGTTACCCCCTTTTTACGCTCGTGGGCAAACGCACGCGCTTGTCCACGTGCGTAAAAAGGTGGGAACGTTCGCGTTTCCATAGGGCTATCTACCAGCGGAAACGTGATTTTGTGGCGGGAAAAGGGCGTGAAAAACTGACCAAGGAGGGCATCGAGGATGCCCTCCGCCTGTGCCGCGTCGGCATGACCGACAAGGACATCGCCGCATATCTCGGGGTGGCCCCCGAGACATACAGTCGCTGGATCAACCACCCCAGAACCGACAATCAACGTCAACTGTGTCAAGCCATGAAAAAGGGCGAGGTCGAGCGCAAGGCGGCGCTCGTGGGCCGCATCATGGACGCGAGCGACGACAGCTGGCAGGCGGCGGCGTGGCTTTTGGAGCGCAAGTACCCGCAGGAGTACGCCAAGGCGCAGCGCATCATGGACACCACCGACACGGCGGTGCTCAAGGCCGCCAAGGAGCTGGTGCTGTCCGTGCCGTCCTCAATCGGCGGGGACGAGTAGCCGATGCCGCTCACGAGGATGCAGCGCGAGTACCTCGCCAACTGCACGCACCGCTACAACGTGAAGTGCGGGGCGACGGGCTCGGGCAAGAGCTACGTCGACATAGCCGTGACCATACCGCAGAGGCTTCTCGCCATGAGGGGCGAGGGGCTGGCGGTGATGATCGGGAACACCCGCTCGACGCTCGAGCGCAACATCCTCGAGCCGATGCGCTCGCTCTACAGCGAAGACGTCGTCAGCCAGATCGGGCGGGACAACACGGCCCAGATATTCGGGCGCAAGGTCTACTGCCTCGGGGCGGATAAGAAGACGAGCGTATCCAAGATTCAGGGCGCCACGTTCGAGTGGGTCTACGGCGACGAGGTCGCCACGTGGAGCGAAGACGTGTTCCAGATGCTCAAGAGCCGCCTGCGCTGCGAGCACAGCCGCTTCGACGGCACCTGCAACCCCGACAGCCCCAACCACTGGTTCAAGCGGTTCCTCGACGGCGACAGCGACATCTACAGGCAGGACTACACGATCTGGGACGGTGCGCTGGCACCGGATGTCATCGAGGCCCTCATCAAGGACTACGGCAGCGGCGTGTACTACGACCGCTACATCTTGGGCAAGTGGACGTTGGCCGAGGGCCTGGTCTACCCCGGGTGGGGGGGTGCCCTCGAGAGCCGGTATACGGGCGGCACTGTCAAGTACGCGGTGTCTTGCGACTACGGCACGCAGAACGCCTTCGCGGCGCTGCTGTGGGCGTTTGACGGCAAGGTGTGGCACGTGGTGGACGAGTACCGCTACTCGGGCCGCGACACGGGGCACCAGAAGACGGACGCCGACTATGTGGCCGACATGGCCGACTTCGTGCGCGGGCTGGGCAAGCCGCCCAAGTTCATCATCGACCCGAGCGCCACGAGCTTCATCGCCGCGATGCGGCAGGCCGGGTTCAAGACCAAAAATGGGCGCAACGACGTCGCGGACGGCATACGAGAGACGGATGTGTGCCTGAGCAACGGCACGGTGCGTATCTCCGACGCCTGCACGGGGCTGATAGGCGAGCTCGGCGGCTACTGCTGGGACGCCAAGGCGGACGGCGACAAGCCCGTCAAGGTCGAGGACCACAGCTGCGACGCGCTCCGTTACGGCGTGGCGACCATGCGCATGTACAAGCCTGCGAAAGAGCAGGTAAACCCATTCTTTGGAGGGAGGTAGCGGCTTGTCTAAGGGGCCTTTGGTGACCGATGGCGACCTCAAGGCGTCGGCGTCGGCGACGGCATTCGCGGCAGATGCCATCGAGCGGCACATGTCGAGCGAGATGTACCGCAACGCCGTCACCGCGAACGAGTACTACCGCCAGCACAACGTCACGATCAACCGTTTCGTGCAGAAGATCTACTCATGCTCCGGTGCCGAGGCCGAGGACTTCACGGCCTCGAAGCTAAGGCTGGCGAGCAACCTGTTCAAGCGCCTAAACGTCCAGCGCTGCACGTACTCGCTCGGTAAGGGCGTGAGCTTCGTGGACGTCTCGGCGGGCGGCAAGGACACGACCAAGGAGGGGCTTGGCGACCGCTTCGACGACGACGTCATGGAGATGGGGCTCAAGGCGCTCATCCACGGTGTGTCATTCCCGTTTTGGAACCTCGACCACATCGACGTGTTCACCGCCGATGAGTTCTGTCCGGTGTGGGACGAGTACTCGGGGGCGCTATACGCCGGCGTGAGGTTCTGGCGGCTCGACTCCGACCACCCGTGGCATGCGACCCTCTACGAGCAGGACGGCTACACGGAGATGGTGTCGGGCGGCAGCGGCTTCGACTTCGAGGTGGCCGAGGCCAAGCGCGCCTACAAGGTCACGTATCAGGAGATACCGGCGGACGGGATGAAGCTGGCCGTCGATGCGGAGAACTACTCCCGTCTGCCAATCGTGGCGGTCTGGGGCAGCGACGCGCACCAGAGCACGCTTGTCGGCATGCGCGAGAGTATCGACGCTTACGACCTGATCAAGAGCGGACTGGTGAACGACACGCGCGACTGCGCGCAGATCTACTGGCTCATCAACGGAGCCGGCGGCATGGACGACAGGGACCTCGACCTGTGGAGGGCGAAGCTCAAGCTGACGCACGTGGCCGAGGTCGACGCCGAGCAGGGGCAGTCCGTGACGCCGTACACGCAGGAGGTGCCCGTTGTCGGCCGCAAGGAGACGCTGGCGCAGATCAAGGCCGACATCTACGAGGACTTCGGCGCGCTGGACGTCCACACCATCGCGGCTGGTGCGACCAACGACCATATCGACGCGGCATACCAGCCGATGGACGAGGAGGCCGCCGAGTTTGAGCGCCACATCCGCGAGGGTATCATGGACATCCTTGCCCTCCAGGGCATCGAGGACACGCCCGTGTTCACGCACACTCGCATCAGCAACACCAAGGAGCAGGTCGAGACCGTGTGCCTGGAGGCCGAGTATCTGGACGACGAGACAATCCTGCGAAAGCTGCCGAACATTACGCCCGACGAGAGGGCGAAGATTTTGGAGCGCAAGCAGCGGGAGCAGGAGGAGCGCATGGCAGCGCTGCCGCCCGCCCTGGCGGCGAACGCGAAGGGTGCCCAGGAGGGCGACGAGGACGAGGAAGGTGATGAGTGATGGCGGCATTGCAGGTGCTTGACGGCGAGCTGTGGCAGTGGGACACCGGGCGCGAGGTCGAGGTTGTCGGCTGCGAGCAGGTGCATTTCGCCAAGTCGACCACGGGGACGTGCTACACGGTTGCGGTGGCCGACAGCAAGGCGAAGATTCCCGACGAGCTGCTCCAGGCGGCTGGGCGCGTGTACGCATGGGCCTACATCACGGACGAGGCTTACGGCGGGCGCACGCGCATCGAGGCACTCTGGGACGTAAAGAGGCGAGCCAAGCCCGCCGAGTATATCTACGAGCCGAGCGACCAGCGCACCATCAAGGACGCGGAGACGGCGCGAGACGAGGCCAAGGCCGCGCAGAAGGCGGCGGAGGCCGCACGCGACAAGGCTGTCGCCGCCGAGGTCAAGGGGGCACGTGCCACGACTCTTGCCTCGGGCTCGGAGGCAACGGCGGCGATGGAGGGCAACGTGCTGGTTGTCGGCGTGCCGAAGGGCGACGCGCTGAGATACAGCGACCTCACCGCCGAGCAGATCGCGGAGCTCAAGAAGCCCGCGACGGACGCGGCGGCTGGCGTGAACAAGGTCAACAACGAGTTCAAACAGCTCAAGGCTTCTGTCGAAACGGCGGAGAAGGGCCGCGCCGACGCCGAGGCCGTGCGCAAGGAGAAAGAGACCGAGCGCGGGCAGAACGAGACGGGGCGCAAGGAGGCGGAGGCGGGGCGCAAGACTGCCGAGCAGAAGCGCGAGCAGGATTCGGCCAAGGCCCTCGCCGACGCGAAGGCGGCGCTCAAGGACGCCAAGACGGCAGCCCTGAACTACCAGTCGATTATCGACTCGGCGGCTGCCGTGACGGCGCTGGGACTCAAGAAGGTAAACGGCAAGATTTGCCAAATGCGAAAGGTAGGTGCCTAAATGGCTGATACGCAGGCAACCGAGCAGGCAACCGAGCAGGCAACCGAGGGGTTCGAGTACGCGGACCCGCTGGCATCGGACAAGGCGGTGTGGGCGCTTGTCGGCGCGGTGAAGAATCTGGGCGACCAGAAGGCGCTCGAGCGTGACGCCTCGACGGGCCGCTACGCCAACGAGAGCGTCGCCGCGATGGTGGACAAGCACAAGACGGGGCTGGTGTACACGTTCCTCATCCCGGCGGGTAGCCCAACCGACATCCAGCCGATGAGCGCCGCCGCGAAGCGCGTGGCCTCCACCGAGTTCGTGCCAGCGACGGCGACGAGCGCGGCTGTCGACCCGTTCGACACCGAGGGCGGCCCGTGGTTCCACGTGTCCGCCAACGCCGGTGCCGACGCCGACGGCGTGCCGTGGGTCGAGGCCATCGACGGCGTCGACTACGGCTTCTCGCGCGTGGACAACGGACACGGCAACAACGTCTACGAGATCGCGCCGGTCGTGTGGCAGGCGGTCGAGGTGCTGGTGAACGGCAACCTGCTCGTCTCGTGGTCCGACAGCCGATTCAGCGGCTCGCAGCCGAACCCCAAGGCGTTGCTGCCGGACGGCACGCTGCGACCGTACATGCTGACGCCGACGTATCCCATGAGCATCGACGCCGACGGGCGCCCGCGTTCCGTCTCGGGCGCGAAGGTCGCCAACCGCACGACGTCGCACGACTCGCTCGTCGACCTTTGCAAGACCGCGACCACGGGCTACTCGGGCATGAGCGTCTACGACCAGTGGTATATCAACTTCCACCAGTTGACCAAGACGCTCTGCAAGTCCTCCCAGGTGGACTTCCCGGGCTGCACGGACTTCAACATCCAGATCCACCCCGCGCTCGCCGAGACGGGCGTCACGCGCGTGGTCGTCACCGCCGAGCAGGCGGCGAAGATTCCCGTGGGTGCGTCGATGATGTACGGCACCGACACGGGCACCACGTGCCCAGACCGAGGCGCCGCGGCGGCGTACGACGTGTTCGACGGCGCGGTCGTCGGCGGCAAGGAGACGCTCGCAGACGGCAACGTGGCGCTTCTCATGGACGTCGCCAAGGCGTTCGACACAACCGTGAACACATGGCTCCAGAGTGCGCCGTGGAACACGGGCAACACCGATGCCCTCGTGGGTGACGGCCAGGTGGCGAAGGACGGCAAGCATCCGTTCAAGATCGGCGGCGTCGAGACGGGGCTGGGCCTGTGGGAGTTCATGGGCGATGCGCTCTTCGTCTCCGACGGCACGGGCTTCGGCATCGCGGTCAACCCCGACACTCGCAATGAGAAGAAGAATGCCGTGGCGGACGGGGTGACCCCGACGGCGGCGTGTATGCCGACGGCAGATGGCTACATGCTCGACATTCAGTTCGTCAACGGGCTTATCTTGGGAAAGGGGCTCGGTGGCTCGGCGACGACCGGTGTCGGTGACTACTTCTACTTCGACACATCCGGCGGTAAGGTCAAAGGCACAATCCGTCTGGTTCGGTTCCTCGGCGACCTGTGGGACGGCTCGAGTGCCGGTCTTCGTTACGCGTACTCGTGGAGCAGGTCCGGTTGGGCCGCTTGGGACTTCGTCTCCCGGCTTT
>CBCSNQ010000004.1:0-53360 GCA_965141565.1 uncultured Collinsella sp.
CCGTCGCCCCGCGCCCGGTCCACTCCGCGCTCGACCTGTCCGGGCTCGAGTCGGTCGGCTTCCACATGCCCGACTGGGAGGAAGAGCTGGGGGAGTATCTCAAACTGTGTTAGTTTGATATTTCGATAATTTTGAGTTTTTGGTATAGGGGCGGGGCGAGTTCGCCCTTATACCCTTTTTATTAGTA
Organism: uncultured Collinsella sp.; assembly: GCA_965141565.1. Taxonomy (GTDB): domain Bacteria; phylum Actinomycetota; class Coriobacteriia; order Coriobacteriales; family Coriobacteriaceae; genus Collinsella. Next base: position 188 of record CBCSNQ010000004.1, read on the forward strand.
ATTATTTAACGCCTGTAATTTCACTCGATTCCATCAAGTAATTCAGGGTTCTTATTATGGTAGGCCTGGCTACAACCTTGGGGCCAATCTGTTCTAGAGGGTTGGTGAACCGAGCTACGGCTATTAATTAGTGTTCATGTTTCCAGGTCTCTCTATCTATCGCTCTCTGCTGTAAAAATTCGGCTTGAAACGAATTAACAGAGTATTGCTAATTTCAATTAGTTGTTTATTCGCTAATTGAAATTAGCAATACTTTAATTATGTTCGTGTGACAGCGCTTTATTGTTACGTATGTTCTTTAAACTAGGGTTGACATTCTGCTGCCATCTTTGAGGGTCTATTCGGGATCTCTCTGATTCTTGCTTGGCATATGTAAGCTAGGCGAAGAAACGGTGTCTACTATGCGGGTGTCCATGTGTTTCCCTTCGTCTGGTGTGATGCAGTCTCCACCTATATAATTATCATATGACTTGATTACTCATGAGATATATTGAATGGTTGTTCAGGTTCAACTGTTTTGTCACGAGAGAATGGTGCTCGATTGTCGTCTAAATCGAATGTGCTTATTGCGATTCCTGCTTATAACGAAGAGGAGTGCATTGAAGGCACAGTAAAAGAACTCCGTTCGGTTGCTCCAGAGTTTGATTTCATTATCGTCAATGATGGTTCCCGCGACCGAACGGCTGAAATATGTGATTTGTTGGGTTGTAATGTCATCACGATGCCTATCAACTGTGGCCTTACAGTTGGTTTTCAGACAGCGGCTCGATATGCCGTTGATCATGGATACGACTATATGATCCAGTTTGATGCCGACGGGCAACATCGCCCAGAGTATTTGGTTGCTCTTGTTGAGAAAGCGGTAAATACTGGTTCCGACATTGTTATCGGTTCTAGGTTTCTGACTGTTCGCAAAGATAAATCGATGCGCATGGTTGGTTCACGCATGATTACCGTCTTGATTAAGATGTTGACCGGTCATCGCATTAGTGATCCCACATCTGGCTTCAGGCTGTTTAGTCGCCCTGTACTCGAAAGATATTATTACGACAACACTCTTAATCCCGAGCCAGAGTCACTTGCTTTGTTTTTAAAACAAGGATACTCGGTTTCCGAAGTTCAGGTTTCAATGCGTGAACGTCAAGGTGGAGAGAGCTACTTAAATCCGGTTAAATCTATGCAGTATATGCTCCGGGTATTCGTAACGCTTCTTATTGTTCAGTGGTTTAGGTGATGGTTATGTCTATATCACTTCGCGTGTTGCTAATTGTTAGCGCTGCTGTTGTTTTGTTATTTGTAGTCCGAAAGCTTAAGAAGTCCCAGATGCAAGTTCTGGATTCGCTTTTTTGGCTGTTGTTTAGCTTGAGCTTTGTGATACTAGGCATTTTTCCTGAAATAGCAGTCGCTTGTTCGGAGCTATTTGGTTTTGTTTCGCCTTCAAACTTAGTGTTTTTGTATGTGATTGCCGTTCTCGTTGTTCGCGATTTCTGCAATTCACTGCGCTTGGCCAAGTTGGAGGAACGCTTAAACTCCCTTGTTCAAGCGTTCGCTTTAGATAAATAGCACCTTCTTTTAGGTAATAGGATTGTTTATGAGCATTTGGATTTCGTTTATTGGCGCAATTGCAGTCGCCTCTATTCTTCTTTTTTTTCCGGGATATCTTCTGCTTTCCTCTTTTAAAAGCATTCGATTTCCAAAATTGGCAATTGCTCCAATTGTTTCTATATTCATTGCTTGCGTAACCGGGATTATTACATCGAGGTTATTTCATTCTGTTAATGTTTGGGTTTATATCAGCCTTGAGCTAGCTATTCCGATTTTGGTTTTTGCCGCATCCTTTGTCTGGCACCACGCGGGATTTGTTCAGATACCTGTGGGCTCTTGTTCTGGTTATTTGAATAATAAAGACGTTGATTTTTTTCAAGCCCTGTATTTAGTCATCGGGTTTATTGCTGCCTTTTATGTCTTTGTGACCGTTCTCGGTTCGCCTGAGTATTTTTCAGTGTCGATAGACAATTCGTATCATCTCAATGAGATTCATGCTCTTGCTACCACTGGCTGCTATTCTCCTACGGGAATAAGTGTTTATCCAACCGCTCCTGGGTACGGTTCTTCTGGAGCTGGGTTTTATCCTGCTGCATGGCACGTAATCTGTGCATTGGTATGTAACGTTCTTTCTGTTAGCGCTGCTGTCGCCATCAACGCAGTAACTTTTTCGTTCGTTGCTTTCGTATTTCCGATGAGCTGCTTCGCTTTGCTGAGCGCTGTTACTGAAAAAAAGACTTGTCTCGCATTGGGAGCTTTAATCTGCATTTCAGCCTATGCGTTCCCGTGGAGACTGCTTACCTTCGGTGTCCTCTATTCAAATCTAGCCGCTTTTTGCCTCGTATGCTCAGTCTGTTCTTTATTCTTGAGCCTAACTAAGGACGAAGGCCTTTCTATCCAAAACAGATTGTTGTTGGCCGTTTTATTTCTTTTCGGGTTATTCGACCTATTTCTGCTTCAGCCCAATGGGATTTTTTCAGTTGGTGTTTTATTGCTTCCGTATGCGGTTGCAAGGTTATATAGCTTATGCATCGCGAAGAACCTGTCTTCGTTCAAATCGTTTGCGGCTGCGTTCGGCTTATCTGCTTGCTTTGCTGCAGCCTGGATCGTTGCATATAATTTACCTATGATGCATGGAATTGTTAGCGTTAGCTGGAATCACTATGCATCGGCTTCGCAAATGTTGGTCAATTTTCTCTGTCAATCGTATTCACCGGATGCGCCTAGCAATTTGTTGCTTGGCATATTCGCTATCGTGGGAGTTATTTACAGTCTGGAGCGCGGTGAGCTCCGCTGGATGTCAATCTCCTATATTCTCACCTTGATTATCCATTTTTCAACTGGAGCTACGGAAGCTGCATTTAAACAGTGGCTTGCTGGATTTTGGTATACGGATCCGTATAGAACAGCTACATTGTGTACTCTTGCTGCGTTTCCCTTGGCCGTCTTTGGTGCTTCGGTTCTTTTTGATGGGCTAAGGAAGAGCCTTTGTGGAGGCAAACAACAACCAGTTGGTCCACTTAATCGGCTCTATCCCGCATTTTTTGTGGTGTTGTTCGTCGCTGCAGCTTTCTATCCTTCTTTTCAGATACCTGGTTTGTTTAACGTTGAAACCGTATTTGGTAAAACCAGGAACGTTATTAAACAGAACTATGACATGAGCAATTTTGAGGAACTGAACGCGAAAGATCTTGAGTTTGCATCTTCAATAAAAGAGATCGTTGGCGATTCCATTGTTTTAAATTCGCCCTACGATGGGTCTGCTTTTCTTTATGGGTCCACTGATATTCAGGTGTACTATCGATCTTTAAATTGTTCGCCGGAGAAAGATTCTAATGAACCAGCTGCCAGCAGAGTTATTAGGCATGGGTTGTACAGGTTTGAGGAGGATATGGAAACACGGGAAGCTGTTAAAACTTCCGGTGCTCGTTACGTACTCTTGCTTGATTATGATAATTGTAAATCTCGGAAGCACGTTTTTACATATAACCCGGATGACTGGAAAGGCATTGAGTCGATCAGCGATAAAACTCGAGGGTTTACACTATTAAAAAAATCGGGGCATTCTAGGCTGTATCGCATCGATTTAGAGTAATTATTGTTTAAGTATCAATTGTAATTGGAGCTTCATGCAGTTTAAGTTGGCGAATCTCATCTTCAGCGGTAATCGGGCGTTTGATCAATTCCCGACTCTCTCTTTTAGAGAACTAGCCGGTAGGGCGATTTTTGAATCCCCGTCTTCTTTGAGATTACTGGGTTCTTCTTGGATTGATTTTTCTACTTATTTTAATTCTCTTTCAATAATGAAGTGGAAAGAGTACTCGAATGCTGGGCCCTTTTACCTTCATTTCAAATATCGGGGTGCCGGTTTCGATCTTCAGGAGAGGACCGTTGGGAATCTTGATTGGTGCTCCCGTATTGTTCCGGGCTCCAATCGCAGCTTCCCTTCTTCTGATGCTTGGGCTTCTGTTGATATCGAGATTACCGAGCAGGCTGGTGAAACACTTCATTCCTTTAGCATTGAAAGTGCTGGCGAATTGACGCTTGATGACGCGTATTATTATACGGATGTCGATTCATGTAACCTTCGCCCGGTAGAATTGGCTCTTGCTATTACAACATTCAGAAAAGAGCAGTACGTTCTTAACAATCTAAATCTCATTAAAGAAGGGATTCTTTCTGGTAATGAGTCACTTTCGGAGCATTTTCATGTCCATGTTGTCGACAACGGCAAATCTTTAGACTGTAATTCTGGCTCCGATCGTATTTCGATTCATCCAAATCCTAATGTCGGTGGATCCGGTGGTTTCGCTCGCGGGATGATTGAGTCACTTGAACAGACTCCTAAAGCGACTCATGTTCTCCTGATGGATGACGATGTCGAGGTTCTTCCCGAGAGCTTTATCCGCACGTTCAACCTGCTCTCTCTTCTCAAAGAAGAATATGCTGAGGCCTTTTTATCGGGTGCGATGATGAGCTTGGAAGAGCCCAATTTGCGTACTGAGGATTTGGGGTTCTTTACTGCTAAGGGAACTTTTTCTCCCCTTAAGCCTGAGGGCTATATGACTTCACTTCATGATGTGGTTGAGACCGAGATATATAAGGCCCCAACTGGCCTTTATGAAGACACTACTCAACAGTATGCTGGCTGGTGGTATTGCGTTATACCTACCTCAACGATCGAACGCGAGGGATTACCTTTGCCTTTATTTGTTCGTTCGGACGACGCTGAGTATGCGCTTCGTTGCAAACCCAGATTCATGTCCATGAATGGTATTTGCGTTTGGCATAATTCCTTTAAGTTTAAGTATAGTGCTGCCGTGGAGCGTTATCAGGTAAGCCGAAATACGCTGATTAGCCAAGCGACGACCGGCGTTGCGCCCCTTGCTGATTTTCTTTATGAGATTCGTCGAGAAGTCGAACTCGACTTGAAGAAATTTGACTACGATGACGCGCTCCTCGCCGTAAAGGGCCTTGAAGATTTTTTAAGAGGTCCCGAGTGGATTTCTCATCCTGTCGCTGAATCCCGCTTTATGGCGGCAAATCATGAAAGGGAACAGTTGATTCCCATCGAGCAGCTCATCCCTCAGGCACTAGAATTGGGTGTCGACTTGACGCAACTGACTTTTGGCAATTTGAGCCTTGGGGGCGACAGGTCTAGGCTCCAGGCATTTAAGGATTATCTGACCATTAATGGCCACCGTTTTGTTAACGACTCCGCTAAGCGCAGAGGCAAAGTTGCTGTCATCGACGCTGCGGGATGGGTTTATCCCGCCGGTAAAATCAGGGATGTTGACACGCTTATTGTGGTAGATATGCCTAATAAAAAGGGCGCCATTAGACATATGGATAAGAAACGATTCAAAGAGGTTTGGACTCGTTTTCGTAAAGCCGAGAAGGTATTCAAGCGTAACAAAGATAAGATTTATGCCGAATACGCTTCGTATAGAGATGTCTTTACTTCGATCGATTTCTGGAAACAGTATTTGAAAGAGGCGTCGGAGTAGTCTTCATGTGAGTGGGTTTCAAAGTGGGACCCACTCATTCTTTTGTATCATATGAGTAATTGTGCTTCGTACATTGTTTGTCGTTGGGAAGGTTAAGCCATGTCCTTTCTTTCTGCTATTAAAAAGATTCTTCCCGGCTCATCGCGATCATTGCATGCTATGCATGAGGATATGGACCGTCGTTTTGAAGAGATTTTTGCCCGTATTGAGCAGGCCGACAACGGTATCAATATGAATATCAATTACAAATTCGATACTCGGTTATTTCCAGAAATTGAATTGCTCAAGAAACGCCAACAAAGTCTGTCAGAGCAGATGGCCCTTCGCTTTGAATTGTTGGCACGACGTGCGTACCCCGATATCACTCCTTTTGAGCTCCGTTGCAAAATCTTTGATGCGTTACCGGACGCCGAGGGCGATATTCGATTGATGCAGCAGGCTAACGCTGCCTTGATGAGTAAACTAGATGCGATTTGTGATGCCAATAATATCCAATATTGGCTTTCTTACGGCTCCCTTGTGGGGACCTTGTCTCGTTCGGGTTTTATTCCTTGGGATGATGACATTGACATCTGCATGATTAGGTCCGATGTGGATAAGCTTGCTACCGTCTTAAAAGATGATCCTGATTATCAAGTCACCCTTGTATACGACTGGTTTGTAAAGTGTCGTCAAGTTCGTTTTTGTTCCACCAACCCGCTTATACCTTGTTTTGTAGACATTTCGATTTATGACTGGGCTGCCGAGAATTCTAAGCGCGCGAACGACCGGCTTAGGCAACTCAGAATTGAGCTTATGGATTTCTTTGACCAGCATGAACGTGATTTCAGTTTTTGGAGAGACAATCCTTGGATGTTCCATCCCGAGAGCGGTTATTGTGTTCAATGCGGAGATGTGGACCTAAAGACGCAGAGAGCTGCCATAACTAAGGCGGATGTCGATCGAGTTCAGGAAGTATTTGATCAATTTAATGATAAGGCTCATGAACTCTGCTTGTTGACTAGTGATCCTTGTGGCGATTTTGCATATGCAATAGACAATATGTTTAATGCACCAAAGCGGAAAATCATCTGGGACCATAACGATATCTTGCCCGTCGGTAAGCATGCTTTTGAGGATTTCTCCTTTTCAATTCCTTCGAACGCTGAGGGAGTTGCGGATGATTGTTTCCCTGGATGGCCTTACATGCCAATGGACATCTGTGGGCATGATCATTTTGCAAAGAATGTTTTGTCTGATCCCGATGTTCGCTCCGCGATGGCAAGGTTTGTCGACGAATGTAATTAATAGTTACAACGGCTTTGATTAAGGTATTTAAAATGCAGTTTAAACTTGCGAATGTTGTACTTAAAGTTGAAAAGCATGCAAAGGATTTTCCTGAACTCTACTATCGCGTGCTCTCTGGTGATGCTTCGTATGATGACGACATTCATTCACTTCATGTCAATGGACATGTTGACTATCTGACGTATGTAAATGGCTTATCTGCTGGCAAATGGCGTCAGTATGCGTCTGTTGACGGCGTCGTCTTGCATATGGCTTTATTTGGCAGGGGCCGGGTTGTCGTTCATGGAGTGAGATCTGGCGAGCTGAATCCTGTCGAGCTTAAATCGAATCCTTTTTATGGTGATGAAGTTGATCCTTGCGTTCTCGATATTGATATCGATACAACCGGCTACGACTTGATCGGTTTTAGGATTGAGTGTGATAGGGGCTGTTCTGTTGACCTCTTGAACGCCTCTTATCTGACCGATGTTCCTGAGGACTCAATTAACCAGATCAATCTTGCTCTTTCTACTACTACATTTAAAAATGAGCAGTACATTCTCCCTAATATCGAGCTCGTTAAAGCCGGTATCTCTAAAGAGGACGGTCCGATTCGCGACCACTTTCACATGTTTGTCGTCGACAATGGGCAGACGCTCGATTCTGCATCACTTTCCGATGAGCTAGTCACTGTTCTCCCGAATCCCAACACGGGTGGCTCGGGAGGCTTTGCACGAGGAATGATGGCGGCTACTGAAACTCCTGATCAGTTCACACATATCATTTTGATGGATGACGATGTCTCCATCATGCCCGAGAGTTTGATTCGTACGTTCAATCTCCTCTCTCTTGCGAAGGGCAAATATAAGGATGCCTTTATTAACGGCGCCATGCTCTCAATGGAGGACCCTACTCGTCAGTTTGAGGATGTCTCGTATGTGGCGACTACCGGTGCTTATCGTCGCGTAAAAGATGATCTGAATGTTGGCAAATTGTCTGATATCCTCGAAAACGAACGTACAAACGTCGAGGTTGACCAGGCTTACGGGGCCTGGTGGTATAGCTGCATTCCGGTGAAGGCTATCGAAAAGAACGGCCTTCCCATGCCTTTCTTTATCCGCTGCGATGACGTTGAGTTCGGCATGCGCAATAAGCCTGTCTACATGACCATGAATTGCATTTGCGTGTGGCATGCAAGCTTTGAGGGGCGTTTCCGCGCTTCGGTTGATTGCTACCAGTACTTCCGCAACTTCTTTGCCATGATTTCACTCGATGATTGTGCTGATGAGAAAATGTTTGTCCTTCGTATTCAGCGAGGGGTACGTCAGAACTTGCGCGATATGGATTATCAGGCTGCTGAGTTTATCCTTGATGGCTTTGAGGACTATCTGCGCGGCCCTGAGTATCTCCAGAAGCTTGATGGCGCCGCGACGATGATCGGTAAGGGTAGGTTAAACGAAAAGCTGATTCCTGTTTCCGAAATGGATCCAGAGCTTCTTCGCAAGGCTGGGGTTACGGAGCAAGTGCTCGCTAATGTTAATCTGGAATTCCATCCTTCAAAGTTTATGAAGTACTGGAGATCCATTCCTTACGACAAACACTATCTTCCCGATGCGCTGTTGCGCGGAAAGCCCGGCTATGTGGTCAAGAACGGCAGCTGTACGCTTGAGGGCAACTCGACACGTTGCAAGACGCTGGTATTTCTTGATCCGACCCGCGAGAAGGGGGCGGTCCGCACGATGGATCGAGCGCGGTTCAAGAGTATTCGCCGCCGAGAGCACGAACTGATGGCGCGATATCGTAAAGAGGGCAAGAGCGTCAGGGGGGCATGGAAAGATGCCATGCCGTACATGACTTCGCGAGAGTTCTGGGAACAGTATTTAGGTCTGAAATAAGAAGAGGTCCGGATTAAGTCCGGACCTCTTCTTATTTTGAATAGGTTTTATAGGCTTGTAGCTCCCATTGTTTTCTTTCGACTTTTGCTACTGAGTCGAGGATTAGTCCCGTTGCTAGGCTCAACCCACACAGGAACATGAATGAGGCCGCAAGTATGGCCGTGGGGAAACGGGGGACTAAGCCGGTTTGGAAGTACTCCATAACAATTGGAATTCCGAGGGCAAGGCCTATGATGGTGAAGATGAGCGCTATAAGTGTAAAGAACTTGAGCGGACGATAGTCTTTAAAGAGCGTTCCAATCATTGCGATGACCTTGATGCCGTCGCTAACGGTGTTGAGCTTGGACTCGGAGCCTGCGGGCCGATCGCGATACTCCACCGGCACGTCTTTAATGCGCCAGCGGTGATCGACAGCGTGGATGGAGAGCTCGGTTTCGATCTGGAAGCCCTCGCTCAAGACGGGGAAGGTCTTGACGAAAGGCTTGCTCATGGCTCGGTAGCCGGTCATCACGTCGTCAAAGCTGTAGCCGTAAATCCACTTAATCATAGCGCGAACAAGGTTGTTGCCAAACCCGTGAAAGGCTCGTTTATTCTCTTCGGCATAGGTGCCGTTTGACAGGCGATCGCCAACGGTCATATCCGCTTCGCCGTTAAGGATGGGCTCACAGAGTGGCTTGGCGGCCTCAGCAGGGTAGGTATCGTCGCCGTCGACCATCAAGTAGCATTCGGCGTCGATATCGCGGAACATTTGGCGACATACGTTACCTTTGCCCTGCCTGGACTCATGGCGCACCGTAGCCCCGTGCTGTTTGGCGATTTGCGAAGTGTCATCGGACGAGTTGTTGTCGTAAACATAGACAACTGCACCGGGTAGCTCTCGATGAAAATCGTCGACAACTTTGCCAATCGTCAGCGCTTCGTTGTAACAGGGAATTATGACGGCGGTATTCGAATAGTCCATGTAGGACCTCCTTTAATGACTCATCTGGTCGAAAGTATACCTATCGCTTGCCCCTTTGCTTAGATATGGGTTAGTTCTCCAGATTTGTTGCGGTGAGTTATCGTCATCGTGGGAGGGCTATACTTTCCACTGTTATGTTTTACGAGACAAGGAGATGGTCCGTGGCTGGCAACGTAGAGAGTCAGAAAGCGGTGGCTAAACCGGCCTCTCACGCTAAAAATGATTTTGAAAAGGACAAGTTCATTCTTAAGCAGCTTGTCACCAAAGATTTTAAAATCAAATATCGTCGCAGTGTTCTGGGTGTGGCATGGTCCGTGCTTAATCCGCTGTTGATGATGGTTGTTATGTCGATCGTGTTCTCGACAATCTTCGCGCAAGGTCGCAATGGTTCTATTACGCCCGAAATGTATCCGCTTTACTTGATCGTCGGTAACGTGACTTTCTCTGTCATGTCCGAGTCGACGAACCAAGCGCTTATGTCCATCATTTGGGCTTCCTCGCTGCTTAAGAAGGTCAAGGTGCACCGTTGGGTCTTTCCGGTGCAGAAGGTGCTGTTCTCGCTCGTTAACTTCGCCTTCTCTTTGGTTGCCGTCGCCTTGGTTATGCTTTGGTTCCACGTGCTTCCCACCTGGCATTTAATTCTTCTGCCGGTTTGCTTGCTCCTGCTTATGTGTTTCTGCATGGGCTTGGGCATGATGCTGTCTGCGCTGGCGGTTTTTTTCCGCGATGTTATGCACCTGTGGACCGTTGTTATCACGGCCTGGATGTATCTGACGCCGATTTTCTGGACGACCGACTTCATTAGCCAGATGGCACATTGGATTCAGGTGCTCGTGGTTGTCAATCCCATGTACAACTACCTTCAGTTTATGCGCGATATTTTCCTGTTTAACACCATGCCCTCTGCGCTTACCTTTGGGCTGTGTGTTGTTTGGGCTGTTATTGCTCTTGCTATTGGCTACACCGTGTTTCATAAGACTGAGCACAAGTTTATTCTCTACATCTAAGGAGCGCTGTTCATGACTGAATCTGCTATTGATTACAGCAAGCAGCCCCTTGCTGTTGAGGTCAAAGACGTCACCATGATCTTTAACATGGCGTCCGAGTCGCTTACGAACCTCAAGGAGTACTTTATTAAGCTCGCCAAGCACGAGCTGTTCTTTGAGGAGTTCCGTGCGCTTAAGCACATTTCGTTTAATGTGCATCGCGGCGAGGTCGTTGGCCTTGTTGGTACTAACGGCTCCGGTAAGTCTACGATGCTCAAGATTATTGCTGGCGTTTTGGAGCCCAGTGAGGGCGAGGTTAAGGTCCATGGCAATATTGCACCTCTGATTGAGCTCGGCGCTGGTTTCGATCCTGAGCTTACCGCGCGTGAGAATATCTATCTGAACGGTGCGCTGCTTGGATACACGAAGGAGTTTATTGACGCTAGCTTTGACGAGATTATTGAGTTCGCCGAGCTTAAAGACTTCGTTGACATGCCCTTGAAGAACTTCTCGTCGGGTATGGTCGCGCGTATCGCCTTTGCTATCGCTACGATTACCGAGCCCGATATTCTCATCGTCGATGAGACGCTTTCTGTTGGCGATGTCTTTTTCCAGCAGAAATGCGAGCGCCGCATTCAGCACTTTATCGAGAGTGGCGACGTCACGGTCTTGTTCGTTTCTCACTCCATGGAGCAGGTTGAGCGTATTTGCCAGCGTGCCGTATGGATCGAGAAGGGTGACTTGCGCATGGATGGTCCCGTGGACGAGGTCTGCAAGGCGTACCACGACCAGTTCAAGTAGGTTATAATTTATTGGCCGTGTGAACTTGTACCCGCTTGGACGCCCGGCTTTATGCTCCATTAGCTCAGTTGGATAGAGCAGGGGACTTCTAATCCCAAGGTCGACGGTTCGAATCCGCCATGGAGCACCAGAGAGTTTTTGAAGACCCGGTTATTGTGCCGGGTCTTTGCTTTTTGGGACGAGCGCGCGTGCAGTGCTCCCTCAACAATAAGTCCGATGCAGCGATGCTGCACCGGACTTTCTACATCCCAGAATGGCTATCAGCCTTTGGCTGTTGGGCTCTTACGCCTCAGTCGGTTCCGCGCCAAGCTCGTTGCGGACGAGCTCGAAGGCGGCGGCGATGGCCTTGTCCATGTCGTAGTACTTGTAGCCGCCCAGGCGACCGGCGAAGACCACGTCGCCCTCCTGCGCCGCCAGCTTCTCGTACTGCTTGTAGAGGGCCTCGTTCTTGGCGTCGTTGATGGGGTAGTAGGGCTCGTCGCCGGGCTTCCAATCCGCCGGGTACTCGCGCGTGATGACGGTCTTCTCCTGCGTGCCGAACTCGAAGTGCTTGTGCTCGATGATGCGGGTATAGGGGACCTCGCGCTCGGTGTAGTTGACCACGGCCACGCCCTGGTGGTCCTGCTCGTCGAGTGTCTCGGTCTCGAAGCGCAGGCTGCGGTACTCGAGTGTGCCCAGCTTAAAGTCGTAGAACGCGTCGATGGGGCCGCAGTAGATCGTCCTGGCGGCGATATCGGGCTCGGCGGCGGCCAGCTCCTTGTACTCCACGCCGCAGCGTACCTCGACGCCCTCGAGCATGTTGGCGACCATCTTGGTGTAGCCGCCCATGGGGATGCCCTGGTAGCGGTCGTTGAAGTAGTTGTTGTCGTAGGTGAAGCGGCAGGGGAGTCGCTTGATGATGCTCGCGGGCAGGTCCTTGCAGTCGCGGCCCCACTGCTTCTCGGTGTAGCCCTTCACGAGCGTCTCGAAGATGTCGCGGCCGACGAGCGACAGCGCCTGCTCCTCGAGGTTCTGCGGCTCGCCGATGTTCTCGGCGGCCACCTGCTCGGCGATCTTGGCCTTGGCGTCTGCCGGCGTGACGACGCCCGGCCACATCTTGGCGAAGGTGTTCATGTTGAAGGGCATGTTGTACATGTTGCCGTGGAAGTTGGCTACCGGCGAGTTGACGTAGTTGTTGAACTCGGCGAAGCGGTTGACGTAGTCCCAGACGTCCTTCATGGAAGTGTGGAAGATATGCGCGCCGTAGCGGTGGACCTGGATGCCCTCGACGTCCTCGGTGTAGATGTTGCCGGCGATGTGGTCGCGGCGATCGATGACCAGGACCGACTTGCCGGCGCGCTTGGCGGCATTGGCGAAGACGGCGCCCGAAAGGCCGGCGCCGACGACAAGGTAATCGTACTGGGACATGGATGTGCTCCTTTGTATGTCAATTGGACAGTTACTTTAGTTTAGGGACAAACATATCTGATGCCTTTGTCCCAAGGATTAGTGTAGCAGATGCTCTTTCAGCAGCTCCAGCGCGTGGGCATATCCCTGCAGGCCCTCGCCGGTGATGGTGGCGAAGCAGGCTAGGCGTGCATAGCTTACCTGGCGGAAGTCCTCGCGGGTCTCGACAGCGCTGATGTGGACCTCCACAGCCGGGATTGCGACGGCTTTGAGCGCGTCCAGGATGGCCACGCTCGTATGCGTATAGGCGGCCGGGTTGATGACGATGCCGTCGACCTTGCCGTAGGCCTCCTGGATCTTGTCGACGATGCTGCCCTCGTGGTTAGACTGGAAGACCTCGACCTCGTCGAAGCCCTGTGCGGCGCCGGCCTCCTTGCAGATCTGGACTAGGCGGTCGTAGTTGTCGCTGCCGTAGATGCCCGGCTCGCGAATGCCGAGCATGTTGAGGTTGGGGCCGTTGATGACGAGAGCTTTCATGGTTGCTTCCTTTGTGGTCGGGCGGAGTTGAATTGAAAACCACCACAAAGGTGCCTGTCCCCTTTGTGGTGGTTTTGGTTAGAGAGTGGGTGGGAGGGTGTCGAGGAGGGCTCGGGCGGTGTTGGCGGCGCAGTCGCGTGAGTCGATGGTGTAGTCGGCCCAGGCGCGGTAGCGCGGCATGCGCTGCTCGGCCAGCTTGTCGATACCGTCGCGGGCGGTGATGGGGCGACCCTTGTGGGCGAGCTCGTCGAGCTTACGGTTGAGCATCACAATCTGGCTGTTCTGGTGCAGCAGCGGGTAGTTCTCGTCTCGCGTGACGACGCCGCCGCCGGTGGAAAGCACCAGGCCGCTGCGCTTGGAGATGTCGGCCAGGGCCGCCGTCTCCTGCTCACGGAAGGCCGGCTCGCCGCGCTCGACGATAAAGTCGGCGCAAGGCATGCCCAGGCGCTGCTCGAGGGCGCGGTCCAGGTCGATGTGCTCGCGGCCGGTGAGCAGAGCGACCTGCTCACCCACGCGCGTTTTGCCCGAGCCCGGCATGCCGATCAGTGCGATGTTCTGCTCATGGCGGGACAGGCGCTCCGTCACGTCCAGGATGCGCTCGCGCGGGGTGACCTGGCTGGTATAGCGCTCGACGGCTTGCGCCGCCTGGGCCACAAGCATGAGCAAACCGCCGATGCAGGGGATGCCGCGACGCTCGGCCTCGAGCATGAGTCCCGTGCGGGCGGGGTTGTAGACGATATCGATGACGCCCTCGAGCGCGTCGAGGCCCTCGAGCGTGCAAGGTGCGTCGGGGCAGTGGGGAAACATACCGGCAGGCGTGCAGTTGACGAGCAACGCGGCGTCGGACTGCTGTGCGATGTTGTCGTAGTTGACCTCGCTCGTGCGTCCCACGGGCACTACGATTGCGCCCAGGTCGCCCAGCACCATACTTGCCGTGGTGCCGGCGCCTCCGGTGGCTCCGAGCACGAGGACCTTCTTGCCGGCAATCTCCAAGCCTAACTCCTCGACCAGGCACTGGAAACCGAAGTAGTCGGTGTTGTCGCCGCGCAGGCGGCCATCGGGCAGGCGCGTGATTGTGTTGACGTTGCCCATGCGTTCGGCGAGCGGGCTCAGCTCGTCCAGGTAGTTCATGACGGCGCGTTTGTAGGGAATGGTCACGTTGGTGCCCTCCCATTCGTCGCCCCTCATAAAGGCCGCGAGGTCTTCGGGCTCGCGCTCAAAACGCACGTACTCGAGCCCCGCGAGCTCCTTGTAGATGGTCGGGGTGTAGCTGTGGCCCAGCACGCGGCCCAGCACGCCGTAGGGGCGGGTTGTGGCGACGTCAGTCATCTAGAGCACCTCCGTGTAGCTGCCAAAGTAGGTGAAGCTCTCGCACACGTCGTCAATCGAGTCGAGCAGGTCGTCGAGGGCCTTGCTGCCAAAGGGGCAGTCCAGATCAAAGTAGAACATAAACTCAAAGTCACGGCCGGGGATGGGGCGGCTCTCGAGCTTGATGAGGTTGATATTGAGCGCGTAGAAGCGCTCGAGTACGCGATAGAGTGCGCCCGGCTCGTTGGCCGTGGTGATCATGAGCGAGGTACGGTTGGCGCCGGGGTAGACGCGCGGCTCGCGGCTGATGACGACAAAGCGCGTGTAGTTGTTGTCCGAGTCCTGGATGTTGGGCTCCAGCACCTCCAGGCCATAGAGTGCCGCGCAGCTGCGCGATGCGATGGCGGCAACATCGGTGCGGTCGGAATTGGCGACCATCTCGGCCGACATGGCGGTATTGGGGTACTTGGTGGCGTGCAGGCTGTGAGCCTCGATAAAGCTGGCGCACTGCGCGATGGCCTGACCGTGGCTGTAGACCTCGCGCACGTCTGCGAGCTTGGTGCCGGGCTTGACGAGCAAGTTGTGGTCGATCTTGAGGCGAAGCGAGCGCACGATGTGAAAGTCGAACTGGGCGAGCAGGTCGTAGACAGCGTTGACCGAGCCGGCGGTGGAGTTCTCGATGGGTAGCACGCCAAACTCGCAGAAGCCGTCGCGCACGGCGCGCATAACGCCTTCGAAGGTCTCGAAAAACGCGATGTCGGGCACGTCGAAGAGCTTGCACGCGGCGATTTGACTGTAAGCGCCCTCAACGCCCTGGCAAGCGACGGTGGCAGTTTGAGGGAAGGGTGTGTCGGAGGCTGCAGCCGTGGCGTGGGCCTTTTGCGAGACGGTGATGCCCTTGAGCTCGTTGATGTAGCGCTGCTGCTCGGCCTTGCTCATGCTCATGAGGAGACGGAACAGGGTGATGGTCTGCGCCTCGTAGCGCTCGGGCGCGCGGCTGGCGAGGTTGTTGAGTTTTGAGCGCTCGCGGGCGGGGTCAAAGACGGCCTTGCCCATCTCGATCTTTGATTTGGCGACCTCGGTGGCAATGTCCATACGCTCGACAAAGCTGTTGAGGAGCGTGGTGTCGATGCCATCGATGGTCTGGCGAATATCGGCAAGGTCCATGGAGGCCCCTTTCATTTGTCGGTGATTTTTCTGGGACGGGGATTAAAAAATCATTAGGTACACAATGATTTTTTAATCCCCGTCCCAGAAAAATCACTGGGTGGGCGTGGGGGCCGGAGTTGGCCCCCAGAGATTTTTAGAGCTGGGCGGCGTCCTCGAGGAGAGCGTCCCAGATGGCGAGGGCGGCGGCTGCTTCGGCTACGGGGACGGCTCGGGGGACGATGCAGGGATCGTGGCGGCCGTGGATCGAGAGCTCGGCATTTTCCATGGCGTCCATGTCTGCGGTCTGCTGCTCGCGGCCAATGGAGGGCGTCGGCTTCACGGCCATACGCCACATGACGGGTGCGCCGGTGGAGATGCCGCCCAGAATGCCGCCGGCGTTATTGGACTCGACTGCAATGTCGCCGGTCTCTGCATCAACGCGGTATAGGTCGTTGTTCTCGCTGCCGCGCATGGCGGCCACGGCAAAGCCCATGCCAAACTCCACGCCCTTCACGGCGGGAATGCCAAACGCAATCTGCGCGATGCGGTTCTCGATGCCATCGAACATGGGGTCACCGATGCCCGCGGGAAGCCCGTAGATGCCGCACTCCACAATGCCGCCGATGCTGTCGAGTTCATCGCGCGCGGCCAGAATTTCCTCGCGCATGCGACCGGCAGCGGCGGCGTCGATGCAGGGCAGGTCGTTCGTAAGGATCGCCTTGCGGTCGGCCTCGCGATAGACCATGTCGTCCATGGGCAGGTCGGAGATGCCGCCGATCTGCGCGACGTGCGCCATGACCTGAATGCCGCGGGCTTCGAGTGCCTGCAGCGCGATGCCGCCCGCGATGCACAAGGGTGCCGTTAGGCGGCCGGAGAAATGCCCGCCACCAGCGACATCGTGCATGTTGTGATACTTTACGCGCGCAGGGAAGTCCGCATGTCCCGGACGGGGCTTGCGGCGCAGCTCGGAGTAATCCTTGGAGCGCGTGTTGGTGTTCTCAATAATCGCTGCGATGGGTGCGCCGGTGGTGTGTCCATCGACCACACCGGCGATGATATGCGCGGCGTCGGCCTCGCGACGTTTGGTCGCGGTCTCGTCGCGACCGGGGGCGCGACGGTCAAGGAAGGCCTGCAGCTGCTCCTGGTCCACGGCGATACCTGCCGGAATGCCATCGAGCGAGCAGCCGATAGCGGGGGAGTGCGACTGGCCGAAGATGCTTAAGTGCAAGACGTTGCCAAAGGTCGAGGACATGCTATTCCTCCTCGAGCGTGACCTTGCCGCCCAGTAGGCGGTAGTGGTCGAAGAAATCGGGATAGGACTTGTTGACGGCCTCGGCGCCGTGGATCACGACCTCGCCGGTGGCGCGGCTCGCGGCGATGGCGGCCATCATGGCGATGCGGTGGTCGTTGTGCGAATCGACCTCGCCGCCAGTAAAGGCGTCGACACCCTTGATGATGAGGTCGTCACCGGCAATGCGTACCTGTGCGCCCAGTGCGGTGAGCTCGCGGGTGGTAGTGGCCAGACGGTCGGATTCCTTGATGCGCAGGCGGGCGCAATCGCGGATGAACGTGCGGCCTTGCGCCAGCGATGCCACGGCCGAGATAACGGGCACCAGGTCGGGGATGTCGTGGGCACTCATCTCAAAGCCGGCGAGCTTGTCGGACTGCACGGTGGCGGCGTTGGTGGAGCGCACGATGCGGGCGCCAAAGCGCGAAAGCGCGGCAAGCACGTTGCGGTCGCCCTGGGCCGAGCTCAGGGACACACCCTCGACGGTGATGGGATCGGAGCCGATGGCGCCGGCGCACAGCCAAAAGGCAGCGTTGGACCAGTCACCCTCGACGGCCACGTTACCGGGCGTGCGGTACGAGCCGCTGCTTACGCGGAAGTTCGTGACCTCGGGCTGGCCGTCTTTGGACGGAATACGTTCGACGTTGACCTCGACGCCAAAGGCCTTCATGGCCTGGATCGTCAGGTTGATGTAGGGGCGGCTCTCGATGAGGCCCGTTACCTGCACGCAGGAGGGCTGGGCGAGCAACGGGGCTGCCAGCAGCAGGCCGGAGATATACTGCGAGCTTACGTTGCCCGGCAGCACAAAGGTGCCCGGGCGCATGCGTCCGCTCGTCTTGAGCGGAAAACCGCCCAGACCCTGTAGGTCGCAGCCGGCGGCGATGATCTCGTCCGAGAGCGGCGAGAGCGGGCGGGCGCCCAGGCGGCCCTGGCCCACGAAGGTGGCATCCGCACCCAGCGCGCAGGCGACGGGCAGCATAAAGCGCAGCGTGGAGCCGCTTTCGCCGCAGTCAAGCGTGCCGCCGGCAAGGGCCTTGAGCAGGCCAAACTCAACACTCTTCATGGTAGGGTGGACCTGGAAGCCGTCCTCGACGGTCTCGATGCGGGCGCCGAGTGCCGTAAGGCAACGCACCGTGGCCTCGATGTCGGCGCAGGTGGTGTTGCAGGTGACGTGTGTCTCGCCGTTGGCAAGCGCAGCGCAGATGATCAGGCGATGTGCCATCGACTTGGACGCGATGGCGGGAACGGTGCCCTTGAGCGGGGACGGGGTGATGCGGGCTAGCATGCGGATGCGTCTCCCTTCTGGCCGAGGCCCTCGGCAATGAGTTCGTGGAAAGTGGAAAGCGGCGTGCGGTCGATGCTGCAGCGGCCAATGCCGTGCGGAATCACCAGGTCGATGGTGTCGCCCGCGCGCTTCTTGTCGTGGAGCGCCTCGGCAAAGACGGCATCGGCGGAAAGCTCGCAGCGGGTCTTGAGGCCGTGGCGGGCGCAGAGTTCCTCAATACGACCGGGCAGTGCAGCATCGCAGACGCCGTGCAGGGCCGCGGCGCGCGTGATGATGCCCATGCCGATCGACACGCAGTTGCCGTGTCCGAGCTCAAAGTGCTCGCAGGCCTCGACGGCGTGTCCGGCGCTGTGTCCAAAGTTGAGCAGCTTGCGCTGGTTGGTTTCGTGCTCGTCGGCGACGACCACGGCGCGCTTGATGTCGATGTTGCGGGCGATGATGAGTGCTACGCGGGCCACATCGCGGTTGAGCAGCTCCAGCGTGAGCGGGGTCTTCTCCAGCTCGGCGAAAAGCTCCGGGTCGGCGATCACGGCGTGTTTCACAACCTCGCCGCAGCCGTCGGCGAACTGCTCGGGCGTGAGGGTGGCCAGGCACCCCACGTCAGCGATAACCACGCTCGGCTGCCAAAAAGCGCCGGCCAAGTTCTTGCCGGCAGCCAGGTCGATGGCGGTCTTGCCGCCCACCGACGAATCCACCATGGCGAGCAGGCTCGTCGGGATTTGCACAAACTTGCAGCCGCGCATGTAGGTGGCGGCCACAAAGCCCGCCACGTCGCCCACGACACCGCCGCCGAGTGCCACAATCACGTCGGAGCGCGAAAGCTCGTGCTCGGCCACAAACTCCAAAATGGCAACATAGGTTTCGGCGCGCTTATGGGCTTCGCCGGCCTCGAAGGTGCAGATGCTCACCTCGTAGCCTGATGCCTCCAGGCTCTGCTTAACGGGCATCTGGTAGAGCGGGCCCACGTTGGTGTCCGTCACGATGACGGCCTTGGTGCCGCCGGCAGTGGCGCGCACGAGCGGTCCCGCCTGCTCCAGCAAAAACGTGCCAACATGCACCTGGTAGGGGCGTGCAGTGTCGATATCGATGGTAATCGCCATAAGCTATGGTCCTTTCGACCTGGCGTGATAGGTGGTCTAGTGGGAGGTCTCGTCGTCGAGTGCGCGCTTAATGCGGTCGCCCTCGGCAAGGAGATTCTCCAGATAGCGCTGGTCGCGGTCCTTAAGGGCGCGGCTGTAGGCGCCGAGCGATTCGATCAGATGGTCGATCTCGAAGGCAAGCGCATCGGCGTCGTCGATCATGAGCTCGGACCACATCTGAGGATTGAGGTGCGCCACACGGGTGAGATCGCGGTAGCTACCGGCCGAAAAGCCGTGGTGGACCTGGGCAGTGGGGCTCTTGACGTAGGCGTTGGATACCACGTGCGCAAGCTGGCTCGTGAAGGCGATGACGCGGTCGTGCTCGGCGGCGCTGGTCACGCTGAACTTGCCAAAGCCCAAGGGGCGCACCATCTCGCGCACCTGGCCCAAAAGCTCCAGCTTAAGTGCGTCGTCCACCGCGGGCGGCACGAGCACGAGCGGGGCGCCCTGGAACAGGTCGGCGCGGGAGTGTGCGTAGCCCGAGTACTGCGTGCCCGCCATGGGGTGCGCGCCCACAAAGTAAAAGCCGTGCTCGCGGGCAAGCTCAAAGGCACGTTCGCACACGATGCCCTTGACGCCCACGGTGTCGATCACCACGGGACCCATGATGGCCTCGGTGTCGGTGGCGTCGGCGAGCGCTTGGGCGTGCGCCTCGAGCCACTCGATGCAGGCCTCGGGGTAGCAAGCCAGGACGATGATGTCGCATTCGCCGAGTGTCTTGTCGTTGAGCTCTCCGGCGACAGTGCCCATGCTGGCGGCTGTCATGACATCGTCATCGGGATCCCAGGCCAGCACGCGGACGCCCGCCTGCGCATAGCCGCGGGCAAAACTGCCGCCGATGAGGCCAAGGCCCACGATGCCGGCGCACTTGGGGCCGCCCTGGTTAACGCGCGCGTTTCTCACCGTACCCATGGGCTACTCCATGGTCTCTTGGCAGACAACCTCGCGGATGGCGCGGATGCGGCGCATGGTGTCGTCGAACTGATCGGGGGTGAGGGCCTGGGCGCCGTCGGACCAGGCGCGGCTCGGCTCGTCGTGGACCTCGATTTCCAGGCCGTTGGCACCGCAGGCGGTCGCGGCGAGCGCCATGGGCTCAACATAGCGGGTGTAGCCGGTGGCGTGGCTGGGGTCGGCGACGACGGGCAGGTGCGAAAGGTGGTGCAGCACCGGCACGGCGTTGAGGTCGAAGGTATTGCGGGTGCGGGTCTCGAAGGTGCGGATGCCGCGCTCGCACAGGATGACGTTGTCGTTGCCCTCGCTCATGATGTACTCGGCGGCCATGAGCAACTCATCGATCGTGCCGGACATGCCGCGCTTAAGCAAGATCGGAGTCTGGGTCTTGCCGACCTCCTTGAGCAGGGGGAAGTTCTGGGCGTTGCGGGCGCCGATCTGCATGACGTCGATCTTCTTGTCCAGGAAGACCTGCACGTCGCGTGGGTCCATGATCTCGGTGACGATCGGCATGTCGAGCTCGGCAGACGCCTCGCACAGCAGGTCGAGGCCGGCGGGGCCCATGCCCTGGTAGGCGTAGGGGGAGGTGCGGGGCTTGTAGGCACCGCCGCGCAGCATCGTGGCACCGGCGGCCTTCACGCGGCGTGCGATGCGGATGAGGTTCTCGCCCTCGACGGAGCAGGGACCGGCGATGACCTGGAACTGGCCGCCGCCGATCTTGACGCCGTGGCCGCAGTCGATGACGGAGTCCTCGGGGTGGAACTTGCGATTTGCGCGCTTGAACGGCTCGGAGACGCGCTGCACGCGCTCGACGACATCCATGGACTCGAGCAGGAACGGGTCGATCTTGGTCGTATCGCCCACCAGGCCGATAATCGTCTCGTTCTCGCCGCGCGAGACGTCGGTCTTCAGGCCTTTTTTCTCAATCCAGCTGACGATATGGCTGACGGCCTCGTCGCTGGCGCTCTGCTTTAGAATTGCAATCATGGTGTGCCTCTCACCTCGATGGATAACTTTTGCAAAAACGGCCCGCATTGCGAGCCGTGTATATATGGTGCATGAAAGTTTATACTATCTGACTCGCTTTTGCCTTCTAAAGTGGGCCGTTGCACCGCGTCTTCCTCGGAATTGCAAAGCTTTTTCTTTTATTTTGATAGCCCGTGGTGCACTTGGGTATAATGCCAAACGTTGGCCCTATTAGCTCAGGGGATTAGAGCGTCTGCCTCCGGAGCAGAAGGCCGTTGGTTCGAATCCAACATGGGGCACCATCGAACGTAAGACCGTCTGAACCTCGCATGGTCCGGGCGGTTTTTCTTATACCGACGCGACGTGATGGGACGTGGTATGGCAGCAACGGATATCGAGCGCGGACTCTCGACCGCCGAGGTCGAGGAGCGCATCGCCGCCGGTAAGATCAACCGCAACATGGAGCTCAAGACCAAGTCGGTCAAAGAGCTCATCATCGAGAACCTCTGCACGCTGTTCAATTTGATCAACGTGATCTTGGCGTTCCTGGTCATTTTGACCGGTTCGTTTAAGAACCTGACGTTCCTGTTTGTGGTGTTCCTCAATACCGCTATTGGCGTCATTCAATCCATGCGGTCCAAGAAGATGGTCGATAAGCTCACGCTGCTGACCTCTAAGAAGGCCATCGCGGTGCGCGACGGTGCCGAGGTGGAGCTCGACTTGGACCAGATCGTGCTCGACGACATCATCCGCCTGGGGCGCGGCGACCAGATTCCCGCTGACGCCGTGGTGGTTTCCGGCGAAGCGCTCGTGAACGAGAGCCTGCTGACGGGCGAGAGCGACCTTATCAAGAAACAGCCCGGTTCCGAGCTCATGAGCGGCAGCTTTATCGACTCGGGCCTGCTGCGCGCTCGCGTGATCCATGTCGGCGCCGACAACTACGTGGCTAAGATCAATAACGAGGCCAAATACGTCAAAAAGGTCAATTCCGAGATCATGAACGCGCTTAACGCCATCGTGCGCTTTGCGAGCATCATCATGATCCCGCTCGGTTTGGCGTTGTTTGCCTCGAGTGTGAGCGAGCTGTGGGATGCCGCGGGAACCCCGGGCGATAGCGCGCTTTCGTGGTGCTTCTCCGAGCTGTTGGCTGGTCATGTGCCTTCGTCGGCGCTGCTGTCCACGGTGGGTGCCCTGCTGGGCATGATCCCGCAAGGCCTGGTGCTGCTGACCTCGTCGGTGCTCGCCATCGCCACGGTGCGCCTGGCCCGCCGCAAGGTGCTGGCACAGCAGCTCTACTGCATCGAGACGCTCGCTCGCGTCGACGTGCTGTGCCTGGACAAGACGGGCACCATCACGTCGGGCCGTATGGAGGTCGAGGGCACGTATCCGCTGCCTGTTGAGGGTGTTGGCTTTGGCGTGGACTCGGACGAGGCGGCTGTTCCCGTCGATACCACAGTGCTCGATTTTGCGCTGGCTAACGTGGCACGTGCGACTTCGGCCGATGCCAACGAGACCTGCCAGGCGCTGCTCAACTATTACGCCAATCGCCCGGTCGAGGTGTCCGAGCCGCTGTCGGTCATTCCATTCTCGTCGTCTAAAAAATGGAGCGGCGCTTCTTTTGCGCAGGGCTCCTACGTAATGGGCGCCGCGCAATTTGTGCTCTCTGATCGTGCGTTTGCCCAGGTCGAGAACCGTGTCGCCGAGCTTGCCGATACCTGCCGCGTGCTCGTGGTGGCGCGCGTGGACGGCTTTACGCCCGATGGGGATATGGTGGGCGAGGCCGAGCCCGTGGGCTTTGTGACCATCCGCGACGAGATCCGTACTTCGGCGGCCGAAACCATCGGCTACTTTAACGAGCAGGGCGTGACCCTCAACGTGATCAGTGGCGACGACCCGCGTACGGTGTCGTCGATCGCGCGCGTGGTGGGCGTGCCGGGGGCGGACGCTTATGTGGACGCCACGACGCTCGATACGCCGGCCAAGCTCGATGCCGCAGTGGACCGCTACCATGTCTTTGGTCGTGTGACCCCGCAGCAGAAGCGCGAGCTCGTGCAGGCGCTCAAGCGCCGCGAGCACACCGTGGCCATGACGGGCGACGGCGTCAACGACGTGCTGGCGCTCAAGGAGGCCGACTGCTCCGTCGCCATGGAGGCTGGCTCCGATGCCGCGCGCAACGTGGCCGAGATCGTACTCGTCGACAACGACTTTGCCTCGATGCCCGCCGTGGTGGCCGAGGGCCGTCGCTCCATCAACAACCTGCAGCGTTCGGCGTCGCTGTTCCTGACCAAGACGCTGTTCTCGATGGGCCTGGCGGCGCTGTGCATCGCGCTTCCGCCGTACCCCTTCGAGCCCATCCAGATGACGCTCATTAACTTCTTCTGCATCGGCGCGCCGGGCTTTGTGTTGGGCCTGGAGCCCAACAATGCTCGCGTGAAGGGTGCGTTTTTGACGAACGTACTCAAGCGTGCACTGCCGGCGTCGATTGTGGTCATTTTGGCTGCGGCGCTCGATATCTTTGTGGCGCGCGTGTTTGGCTTTAGCCAGCTCACGCTGTCTACGATGTGCTTGCTTACGTCGTGCGCGGCGAGCGTCAGCCTGATCTGGCGCATCTCGCAGCCTCTCACGCCCTTACGTGTGGTGCTCTTTGTGTTTGTAGTCGCCGGCATCTTGGTGGGCGTTATCGGATTCCCGGAGCTGCTGTCCATTGCCAACCTGTCGATGGGCCAGATGGTTATCTTGGCTGTCATCGTGGTCTTTACCTGCTCGGTGTTCTTTAAACTCGCCACGATGATGGATTCGCTCAAGCCGCGTCGTCGTCATGCCGCAACTGGTTTTGGCCGCGGTGTGCGCGTCCGTCTGGGTCGCGGTGGCGGCAAGGTGAGCTCGACGGGTTCGACGGCCGAGCGTTTTGCCAAGCGCGTTGCCGCCGACATGGCGCAGCGCCGCGAAGATCGCATCGCTCGCGAGGCCGAGGCCCGCGCACTCGAGGGCGTGGCCCAGGCCCAGCCCAAGAAAAAGAAGGGTACCGGAGCCAAGCGCTCTCGCGTGACCAAGTCCACCCAAGGCATCAAAGTCTCGATGCCAAGCAAAAAGAAGAAGTAGCTACGCGCCCTGGCGATGTTGAATTGGTGCCTTGTTCCTGTGGGGCCGTGGCGATGTTATGCTCTAACCTCGATTGTTTGAATTGCTTCGAAAAGAGGATGCCGTGATCTGCCCGCATTGCCTTAAGACTATCGAGGACGGCGCCTCGTTCTGCCCCTACTGCAACGCCTATGTGGGTCCGGGCGATGGCCCCGAGCACACCGAGTTCGTGTTCTGTGAGGGCTGCGGTGCCCGTCTTTCTCCGCATGATCGTACGTGCCCCAAATGCGGACGCCCCGCTCCGGGCATCCTCTCCGAGGACGCGGCCGCATCCGACCTGGCGGCGGGCCGCACGGCGGGCTTTCCGCGCCTAACGCAAGAGCAGATCGATACCGAGGTGCCGCATGCGCCAGCCTCTGCCGCTGCGGTGCTTTCGGACGCCGCCGACCCCAATGAGACCTGCGTGCTGCCGGCTTTCGATAAGGATTTCGGTATCCCCAAGGTCGATATTCCCACGCCCGTTTCCCTGCATGACGATGCTCAAAAACCCAAGCGCAAGGTGCATCCCGACGAGGACGCCTATCACAAGCACAAGCGTCATATCCCCAAGCCGCTCATCGTCATCGCGGTCCTTGCCGTCGTGTGCGGTGGTGCGTATTGGTTCGTGACGGCCGATCCCATGGGTGTCATGCCTGGCTTCTATGACCAGTTTGGCCAGGCCGCGCAGACGACCTTCCCCACGCGCCAAAAGGGCGAGGCGACTGAGGACGATACCAAGCAGGACGATTCTGCCGAGGTGGTCCAGGAAGAAACCGTGCTGACCGATGATCAGCTCTATACCAGGCTCGACGGTCTGTATCAGACCATCGTGTCCTACGGTGACGAGGACCAGATCGGCGAGGTCATTGATTCTTTTAACAATGGCTATCTTCGAACGCCACTGTCCACCCGTCAGGAGCTGTCGCAGAGTGCCTACGCCCTGCGGGACCAAATTAAAAAGACGCAAGATGAGCTTAACAACCTTAAGTATCAGGACGATACGGTCTATGCGGATGACATCGCCCACTTAAAGCAGCTTGCCGAGTGGATGTACGAGCGTGTCGACGTGATCTGTCAGAGCTGGGACATCTCGCTGGCCATTCCCGATGGTGAGTCGATGAGTTCCCACCAAAGCGAGATCCTGGCGCCCATCGCGCAGGGCGGCAACAGCGCGCTGAACCAGTACGACGCCAATGTGGGTTCCTGGAAGCCGCAGCAGCGTTCCTAAAATTAGTTCGCCATAGTCGGCATAACCTACGTGCGCAATTGATGTAAGCGCATGCTTATTGCTACAATTCGTACAAATATGCTTTAAACGCACGAGGAAGGAACCACATGTTTGGTTTTAAGAAAGAGCTCTACACGCCCGAGTATCAGCTTGCCGGCGACGAGTGCGCCGTTATCGAGACGTCGAAGGGTACCATCAAGGTCAAGTTTGACGGCGAGGGCGCTCCCATTCATGTCGCGAACTTCTGCGAGCTTTCCACGATGGGCTTCTATGATGGCCTTAAGTTCCATCGCTATGTGCCCGGCTTTGTCATTCAGGGCGGCGACCCCAATACCCGCGATATGTCCGGCGCCGACGTCGCTGCCGGTCTTGAGGGCCCCGACGGCATGCCCGGTACCGGTGGTCCCGGCTACTGCATCAAGGGCGAGTTTGCCACCAATCCGCGCAACAGCCATGTCGATGGTGCCCTTGCCATGGCACGCTCCATGGACCCCGATTCCGCGGGTTCGCAGTTCTACTTCTGCCTGGGTGCCCAGCATAACCTCGATTCCGGTTACACCGTCTTTGGTACCACGGTCGAGGGTCTCGATGTGATTTCGCAGCTGCGTGCCGGCGACGAGATCGTCCATGTCGAGATCGTTCACGAGTAAAGGGGACTTCCTTGAATAGCCAGCTGATCCAACAGGGCCGCGCCGCTTACCGCGCGGGTGATTTTTCCGCTGCAGCCCAGATGCTTGGGGCGGCAAAGACTCCCGATGAGATTATGGGCGAGGCCGATCACCTCCGTGGCAACGCCTTGATGCACCTGGGCATGTATGCCGAGGCCGCCGAGGCCTATGCCGCCGCCCTCAACGACGGTACCTACGGCAAGCGCGGCGCGCTGCTCACCAACCGCGGCAAGGCGCTCGCCGCCGTGGGCGACTACACGACGGCCGCTCAGGCGTTCTCTGCCGCTACGCAGGATGCTTCCTATGCCACGCCGTTCAAGGCCTATCTGGGCCTGGGTAACGCGCTGTTCCAGTCAGGCGACTATGCCAACGCGGGTACTGCCTTCCGTCAGGCTGCCATCGACGGCGCCAATCCGGCTCCTGCCGCCGCACTTGGCGAGCTCGGTCGTTGCTTCATTAAGCTTGGCCGTCCGGCGGATGCCGTGGAGACCTACCGCACGGCTATCGACTTTGCCGGCCCCCGCGACGACACGCGTGCGCTCAACGCCGGCATGGGTCAGGCACTTTCTGCCGCCGGCCGCCCCTCCGACGCACTCGACGCCTTTAACGCCGCTACTGCCGATGGCATCTACCAGCTCACCTCCGAGCAGGCCGATGAGCTTGCCCGCGTGCATGATTCGCTTGCCGCACTGTCTGCCCAGACGGCTATGGCCACGGCTCCGGCGCCCGCGATGGACGCTCCTGCCGTCGATCCGCTCGATCCTACGGGCGCGACCGGTCAGTTTATGCCCGATCCCTCGGACACCGGCTTCTTTACGCTGTCCGAGTCCGAGATGGTCCAGCAGGACCGTCAGGATCGTAAGCAGGCCAAGGTCCGTCGTCGCCATCGCCACACGGGTCTCAAGGTCTTCATCGTGCTGCTTCTGCTCATTTTGATTGCTACGGGCGGTCTGGGCTTTGCCTACACGCGCGGCTTTGGCTTCCCCTCGCAGGAGTCGGTTATCACCGATCTGTTCCAGGCTGCCGGCGACGGTGACACCGCAAAGGCCGAGTCTTGCCTGGCCTCGAGCCTGTCCGAGGACGCCAAGTCGATGATCATCTCCTCGATTCCGCAGGGCGCCACCGTGTCCGTCGAGGGCATGGATCAGTCCATGACCGAGACGACCGCTAAGGTGAAGGCATCGCTGTCCAAGGGCGGCGAGCAGGAGTACACCGTCAAATTCGTGCGCTCCGACAACCATATCGGCTGGGCCGTTTCCTCGCTCGATATGGATTTCTCGGCTGCTGACAACCAGTAGTGACCTTATGGGATTTAGCTTTGCCCGGCGCTTCACCGCAAGTGAGGTGCCGGGCTTGCGCTAGTATCATGAGCTAGTAGTTTTCCAGCAATCATCCAACACATCAGGAGTTGCGTTGTTTTCTTTGATGGATATGTTCTTCGGTAGCTATGCGGGCGATCTTGCCATCGACCTCGGCACCGCAAATACGCTTGTCTCCGTGCGCGGCAAGGGCATCGTCATTCGCGAGCCCTCCGTCGTCGCCATCGACAAGAACGACGAGCGCATCCTGGCGGTCGGTATCGAGGCAAAGCGCATGCTTGGCCGTACGCCCGGCAACATCGTGGCCGTTCGTCCCCTGAAGGACGGCGTCATCGCCGACTTCGATGTTACCGAGGCCATGCTTCGCTACTTTATCGACAAGGCGTCCGAGAAGCGCTATCCGTGGACCCCGCGTCCGCGCGTTGTCGTCTGCGTTCCCTCCGGCGTCACGTCGGTCGAGAAGCGTGCCGTATTTGAGGCCACGATCCAGGCTGGCGCTCGCCAGGCCTACCTGATCGAAGAGCCCATGGCTGCCGCTATCGGCGCCGATCTGCCCGTCGAGGAACCCACCGGCTCCATGGTCATCGACATCGGCGGCGGTACCACCGAGGTTGCCGTTATTGCTATGGGCGGCATCGTCGTCTCGCAGTCCATCCGTATTGCCGGCGACGAGTTCGATCAGGCTATCCTCACGCACGTTCGAGATGCCTACAACCTGGCCATCGGCGAGCGTACGGCAGAGGACATCAAGATCAAGGTCGGTTCCGCCGTGCCGCTCAAGGACGAGCTCGACGTCGAGGTCAACGGCCGCGACGTGATCACCGGTCTGCCCAAGACCGTACGCATCGAGAGCGAGGAGATTCGTCGCGCGCTCAACAAGCCGCTCGACGAGATGGCCAAGGCCGTCAAGGACGCACTCGACGCTACGCCTCCCGATCTTGCCTCGGACCTTATGTACTACGGCATTTTGCTGACTGGTGGCGGCGCGCTGCTGCGCGGTCTCGACGTGCGCCTGCGCGATGAGACCGGCGTTTCGGTCAACGTCAGCCCCACGGCGCTCGATAACGTCGTTAACGGCTGTGCCCGCGTGCTCGAGGCCAATGCGTTTGATGGCGGCTTCGTCCAGACCAATGCTTAATTTCCAAAAGGTGGATTCCATTTGGTACGATCTTCGGGTTTCTCCACAAATCTGAATACCAAGCGACAATCAACGGGTATGCGCCCGTTGATTGTTTTCAGCCTGATTTCGGTGTTGCTGCTCACGTTTTACATCCGCGAGGGCGAGGCAGGACCGATTCATGCCGTGCGTTCGGGCGTAACGACGATTACCTCGCCGGTGCGCTTTGTGGGCTCGGCTGTGGCGGCTCCCTTCAATGCGATCGGCAACGTGTTCTCTAACCTTACGGCGTCGCAGGACACGCTTGACGAGCTTAAGAAGCAAAACGAGGAACTGACCTCTAAGGTCGCCGAGCTTTCTGAGGCTCAAAAGACTGCCGAGCGCCTGGAGGGCCTGGTCGGGCTGCAATCGACCTACAACCTCAAATCGACTGCAGCTCGTATCGTTGGTGCCTCCGGCGATGCCTGGACCTCGACCGTTACCATCGACAAGGGCTCTGCCGACGGCCTTACCATCAACATGCCCGTGACGAGTTCTGCCGGTGTTATCGGCCAGATTATCGAGGTATCGGCCAAGACCTCTACCGTGCGCCTGATTGGCGACGAGAACTCGGGCGTGTCCGCCATGGTGCAGGACACGCGCGCCCAGGGCATGCTGCAGGGTCAGGCTGACGGCACGCTGCGTCTTGAGTACGTGAGCGTCGACTCCGATGTTAAGGTTGGCGACATCATCGTGACCTCGGGCATCGGTGGCGTGTTCCCCAAGGGTCTACCGCTCGGCACCGTCTCGTCGGTTGAGAAATCGGCAAACGATGTGTACTACACCATTGTGGTGCGCGCCCAGACCACGGCCGAGAACAACGAGGAAGTGCTGGTCATTACCTCGCTGACCGACGAACAGTCGGCCTCGGATGAGGACGTGAGCACGGCCAACAGCACGCCGCAGGGAACGTCGCGCGATGCTGCGACCAAGACGAAGGACGAGAGCTCGGATGACAGTTCCGACACGTCCGAGACGACCGATTCCGGCTCGAACGAATAGGGGGCATGTCCATGGATCTACACGAGCAGGGGATGAGCTCCCGCACGTTTGTGATCGCCGCCATCGTGTGCGTGCTGCTGCAGGCAGGCCTGGCACCGCAGATCTCCATTGCGGGCGGTCGCGTCAACTTCATGATTATCCTGGTGTGCCTAAGCGTGTTCTCGAGCGACCCGACCCGTGCCGTCGTGTGCGGTTTTTGCAGCGGCTTGTTTTATGACCTGTCCGCTGCCGTGCCGGTGGGCGTTATGTCGCTCCTGCTGACCGTGGGTTCTTTTGCCCTGGTGCACAGCGCCGTCGGTCAGACGGGCAGTACCCCGAGTGCGCGCGGCGTCACCGTGGGCGCCTTTGCGCTCGTCATTAATGTGATCTACAGCATCATCTTGCTGTTTATGGGTTTGGAGACGAGCTTTGTCGTGGCGATCTTCGGCCATGCGCTGCCGTCCTCGATCCTGACGGGTCTGGTTGCCATTCCGTTTTTGATGTCCGGCGTCGTGCCGCAGTCCGGCTATGGATTCTCCGCACGTGGCGGACGCCAGACGGGTATGCGCTTTAAGCCCAAGACCCGTAAGCTCAAATAGGGGAGGCCCGTAGATGTCTTCCCAGATGACGGTTATTATCGCCGGTATCGTGCTGGTTGTGGCCATCGTGGTCGCGCTGGTCATCATGCGTCGTGGCGATTCCCGTTTTACCTACGATACGCAGCATGGAACGGCCCCGCGCGCCACCGAGGGCGAGGGCAATACCGCGGCGACCGCCTTTAAGGGCCGCTTTTCCATCCTCACCACGGGTGTGGGCGCGATGTTTGCGGCACTTGCCGTCAAGCTGTGGGGCATGCAGATGGTCTCGTCGGACTATTACGAGAAGCAGGCCAATAGTAATCAGACTCGCACCGTTACCACACCCGCTGTGCGCGGCCGCATCCTCGACCGCAATGGCGTGGCGCTTGTCCAGAACCGTCCCTCACTTGCTGTCGTGGCCTACCGCGACCTTGCCGAGGATGAGGTTCTGGTTCGCCATCTTGCCAACGTGCTTGGAATGCCTTATGTGGCGGTCCTTCGCAATATTCAGGACAATACAGAGGGCGCTCAGAGCCTGCATACCATCGCGACGGACGTCCGTCGCTCCACGGTTGCCTATATCAAGGAACACGCCGGCGAGTTCCCGGGCGTCAAGATTGCCGAGCGTACCGAACGCCAGTATCCATACGGCGAGACAGCATGCCATATCTTGGGCTATACCGGCACCATTACCTCCGAGCAGCTCGAGGCCCAGAATAAGAAAACCTCTGGCGATGATGATGCTTCTGCTGGCAAGATTACGTACCAGTCGGGCGATATCGTGGGCCAGGCGGGCGTTGAGAGCTACTACGAAAACCTGCTGCAGGGTATTCGTGGCGAGCAGACCGTCAAGGTCGATGCCTCGGGCAATGTGACCGGTCAGGCCGGCGCCGTGCCCGCGAAGGCCGGCTCCGACATTAAGCTCACGCTCGACCTTAAGATCCAACAGGCCTGTGAGACGGCACTGGCGAGCGCTATCGAGCTTGCCAAGACCACTGGCTACAGCAATGCCGGCAACGGCGCTGTGGTGTGTCTCGATCCCAACAATGGCGAGATCCTGGGCATGGCGAGCCAGCCCAAGTTCGATCCGTCCGTCTTTATCGGCGGCGTCTCAAATGACGTGTGGACCGAGCTCAATGATGACAAGGGTTCGCACCCGCTGCTCAACCGCGCCATTAGCGGACAGTACATGTCGGCCTCGACCATCAAGCCGCTCTCGGCGCTGGCCGGTCTTGAGTTTGGAACCTACACGTCGGGGCAGACGACCAACTGCACGGGTTATTGGACGGGTCTGGGCAAGTCGTGGGGCAAGTACTGCTGGCTGCATTCCGGCCACGGCACCATGACGCTGCAGTCGGGAATCGCCAACTCGTGCGACCCTGTCTTCTACGACATGGGCAAG
Source organism: uncultured Collinsella sp. (assembly GCA_965141565.1). GTDB lineage: Bacteria > Actinomycetota > Coriobacteriia > Coriobacteriales > Coriobacteriaceae > Collinsella. The sequence goes on from CBCSNQ010000004.1 coordinate 32,110, forward strand.
GCGTTCTTTTATGACGAGCAACATCCCGAGGGTCTGCAGGAGGTCTTTCGTCGCTGGGGTCTAGGCAAGACCTGCGGTATCGATCTGCCGAGTGAGGGCGCGGGCCGTATTCCCGATGCCGAGTGGAAAGAGTCGTACTTCACCGACGCCTCTGCCGAGGACCGCAAGTGGAATGCCGGCGATATGACCAACATTGCCATCGGCCAGGGCGACATCCTGGTGACGCCCCTGCAGATGGCGTGCGCCTATATGGGTCTTGCCAACGGTGGCAAACAGTACGTGCCTCATGTGTTTTTGTCTGCCGTGTCGCGCGATGGTGACGGCGATGCCTATAAGTACAACGGCAAGGGCAAGAAGAAGCGTCTGGATGCCAAGATCAACAGCGATTCGGATTTGGCTCTTGTTCGCAACGGCATGCACGACGTGATTTACACGGCATCGACGTCCCTGGCGGCTCACTTTGGCACCCTGACGCCGCAGGTATACGGCAAGTCGGGCACGGGCGAGAAAAGCGGCGAGGACGAATACGCGTGGTTCTGCGCCTATGCACCGGCCGATGATCCCAAGTATGTCATCGCTACTGTCCTAGAGCAGGGCGGCGGCGGCTCAGATACCGCGATGCATGTCGTGCGCGACGTGCTCGGCGTGATTTATGACGAGCCCGATACCTCTTCGGCCTCGGGCGATTCTTCGGTTCGATAGGAGGTTGCGATGGATTTTTCTCCGGCGGATCTGTTCCGTTCAACCAAGACCGGTTCTCGCAGCAGCCTGGACCGTGTCAACAAACAACTTTCGGCCTCGCGCGGCACGTTTCGCCAAAAGGTGCATATCGGTGTGCTCGTGGCTACCGTGGCGCTCGTCGCCTACGGTGCCATCATTATCTGGTCGGCTTCGCAGTTTAAGGCCGATGCCTCGTTCTCACGCCATCTGCTGGGAATTGGCATCGGGGCGGTGCTGGCGGTGCTCGTCTGGCGTACCGACCTGCGCGGTATTTCCAATTTCTCGACGGCGTTGCTCGTCATCGACCTGATCGTGATCCTCTCGCCCAAGATTCCAGGTCTGTCCTATACGGGCGGTCTGGGCATGACGGGCTGGATCAAGATTCCCGGTATCGGCTTGACATTCCAGCCGGTTGAGCTTGCCAAGCTCATCACCATCTTCTTTATTGCTACGCTTGGATCGCAGTATAACGGTCGCATCGATACCGTTCGCGACTACGTCAAGCTCTGCGGCATGCTGTCCATTCCGTTTTTGGCCGTCGTTGCCATGGGCGACCTGGGCTCGGGCCTGGTCGTGCTTGTTTCGGGCGCCATCGTCATTTGTATGAGCGGTGCACGCCGCGAATGGGTGCTGTCGACGCTGGCCCTGCTCGTGGGCCTGGTGGCCCTCGTTCTGGCGCTCGATTCGGTCTTTGATTCGTTGCTCGGCCATGATGTGCTCATCAAGCAGTATCAGATGAACCGTCTGACGGTCTTTATCGACCCCGATAATGCCGATTCGGACGATGCCTACAACCTGCAGCAGTCGCTTATCGCCGTTGGCTCGGGCGGCTTCTTTGGTAAGGGTTTGGGCCATGCGACGCAGTCGGCCGGCGGCTTTCTGCCTGAGTTCCACACCGACTTCGTCTTCGCCTTCCTGTCCGAGACCTTTGGCTTTTGCGGTTCCTTTTTGCTCCTGTGCCTCTACGTGCTGCTGATCTTTTCGACGATTCGCGTCGCCTTTAAGTGTGAGTCGCTGTTTTTGCGTCTTTCGTGTGTGGGCATCGTTGGCATGTGGGCGTTCCAGACCTTCGAAAACATCGGCATGTGCATCGGCATGATGCCGATTACCGGTATTCCGCTACCGTTTATTAGCTTCGGTTCGTCTTCGATGATGATTCAGCTGCTGACGGTGGGTATCGTACAATCCATATGGCGGCATCGTTCGGGCGCCGCGTAACCGCTGGAGGGGTTTGCTATGAAAATTCCCGTAGATAAGCTGACCCGCGCTTTTAAGATGGGCGCGTCCGTTAAGAAGGATTCCGATACGCCGGTGCGCGTCTCGGTCTATCTGGATTCGTCCGCCTCGCGCTTTCTGGCCGAGACGGTGCGTGACGCCTTTGTGCCGCAGACGACCTCGGGCATTGTGCGCGTCGAGCGTCTGGGGGAGGAGCGAATAGCTCCAAAGACCGATACCGATGTGGTGCTGGTGCTCTCGTGTGGTTCCGACCGCTTGGAGAGTGCCGTGCAGGAGCTCGTGATCGCCGGCGCGCCCGTGTGCGTGCTTGCCGAGTCTGCTGTGGAGGTGCCGTTTATCGAGGAGTCCACGCCCATGCTCGGCGTGGTAGCGGCAACCGATAAGACGTATCTGCTCGAGACGCTTGCCCGCTGGATTCTCGATCGCACCGACAAGGAAACGGCTTTTGCGGCGAACTTTGCCTTCATGCGCATCGCGGCGGCCAATCGTATCATCACCTCGTGCGCGCTCACTAATATGGCGACCGGTGCGCTGGTGTTTTTGCCGGGCGCCGATTATCCCGTTATGGCGCTGGCGCAGGTGGGCATGCTCTTTGAGCTCGCTGCCGTCTTTGGACGCGGCATTAAGCCTGAGCGCGGCTACGAGGTCGCGGGCGTGCTTGCCGGCGGTCTTGTGATCCGAGCGGTCACCCGCGCACTTGTCAAGCAGACGCCGCATATTGGGTTTGCCGTCAAGGCGCTCACTGCTGCCGCGGGCACCTATGGCATGGGCCGTGCGCTCGTTTCGCTCTACGAGCGCGATGTCGACTACAGCCGTGCCAACGAGGTGGTCACTGCCACGTTCTCCCGCGTTCGCGATCTGGTGACCACGGTCGCGGGCGCTACCCGTCCTATGGCGTCCTATCAGGACGCATCAGATCTCGCTGCTTAGGGGTTTTCCGTTGCGCGTTGCATACCAAGATTGTTTTCATTTAATTGAGCCGTTGCTCGCCAAGGTCGAGAAGCCGAGTCGCTATATCGATCACGAGTGGGGCACGCTTTCCAAGGCCGATGCCGACTACCGTTGCTGCCTGATCTATCCGGATGTGTACGAGGTCGGTCTGCCCAACCAGGGTATCGCCATCCTCTACAACATCCTTAACCAGGCCGAGGGCATCTCCTGCGAGCGTGGCTATGTGCCGTGGCCCGATATGGGTGACGCTATGCGCGAGGCGGGCATTCCGCTGCTCTCGCTCGAGGGTGCAGCGCCGGTCGCTTCGTTTGATATCGTCGGTCTGCATGTGCCGCACGAGATGGCGGTGACGAACTTCCTCGAGGCACTCGACCTCGCTGGCATTCCGCTGTTGGCGGCCGACCGAGGCGAAGACGACCCCATCATCATCGCCGGCGGCCCCTCGGTGTACAACCCCGAGCCGTACGCGGCCTTCTTCGATGCCATCCTCATCGGCGAGGGCGAGGAATCGCTGCTCGAGACCTGCCAGCTGCATCGCCGCCTGCGTGACGAAGGGGTCCCGCGCGCGCAGATTGTCGAGCAGCTTGCATCCATTGCCGGCAACTACGTGCCGTCGCTCTATGAGGTTCGTCACGACGAGCCCTGCTCGCCGCATGGCTACACCGTGCCGCGTGAAGGCAAGGATGCGCCGACCGTGGTCTACAAGCGCGTCGTCGAGGATTTTGGCGCCACGAATCCGCTGTCGCAGTCGTGCGTGCCCTATGCGCAGCTGGTTCACGACCGCTTGTCTATCGAGATCCTGCGCGGCTGCGCCCGCGGCTGTCGTTTTTGTCAGGCCGGCATGACGTATCGCCCGGTGCGCGAGCGCTCGGCCGACCAGATCGTCTCGTCGGTGATTCAGGGTCTGGAAAAGACTGGCTATGACGAGGTGTCGCTGACCTCGCTCTCCACGACCGACCACTCCTGCATTCGCGACGTGCTCGGCAGGCTCAACCGCCGCCTGGAGGATACGGGTATTCGCGTGTCTATTCCGTCGCAGCGCCTGGATTCGTTTGGCGTGGATATGGCCGAGTCGGTCGCCGGCGAAAAGAAGGGCGGACTGACGTTCGCGCCCGAGGCCGGCAGCCAGCGCATGCGCGACATCATTAACAAGAACGTGACCGAGGAGGACCTGGACCGTGCGGCCAAGGCGGCCTTCGAGGCCGGCTGGAACCGCATGAAGCTCTACTTTATGATGGGCCTTCCCGGCGAGCGCGACGAGGACATCGTGGCCATCGCCAATCTGGCCGATCACGTGCTGGAGCTCGGTCGTTCCGTGGTGCCCAAGGCTCGTCGCGGCTCGATCTCGGTGTCCATCTCGGTTTCGGTCTTTATCCCCAAGGCTGCCACGCCGTTTCAGTGGTGCCCGCAGCTCGACTACGACGACGTCAAGCGTCGCCAGAAGCTGCTTATCACGAGCGTTCGCAACCGTGCCGTCCGCGTGCATTACCACGATGCCGAGACCTCGCTCATCGAGGCCGCGCTGTCCCGCGCCGGTCGTGACATGACGCCCGTCATCATCGATGCTTGGCGCGCGGGCTCTCGCTTTGACGCCTGGGTAGAGCATTTCTCGCTCGATAACTGGAAGGAGGCTGCTGCCAAAAACGGCATCGACCTCAATGAGCTCGTGCACCTGCCCTACGAGTTGGACTGGCGCCTGCCGTGGGAGCATGTGAGCCCCGGCTGCACGCGCGGCTTCCTCGAGCGCGAGTACCGTCGCTCGCTCGAGGGCGTCACGACTCCCGACTGCACCCGCACGTCGTGCACCGGCTGCGGGATCTGCCCCACGCTCCACGCCAAGAATGTATTGATGGGTGATCGCGCATGAGTGAGCGCCTGACCGACAACCCCTCGCTCTTTAGGCTTCGTGTTCGCTATGGCAAGCGCGATCGCCTTAAGTACCTGGGCCATCTCGAAGTGATCCATACCATTGAGCGCATCGTGCGCCGTGCGGGACTTCCCTATGCCGTCACGCAGGGCTTCTCTCCGCACATGCGCGTGGGCTTCTCTTCGGCGCTACCGGTGGGTACGTCGTCGACCTGCGAGTGGTATGACCTGTTTATGACCGAGTTCGTGGCGCTCGACGAGGCGTTTGGGCGCCTGTCTGCGGCGTCTCCGGCCGATCTGGCGCCCATCGAGGCGGCGTACATCGACGTGCGCTCGCCGGCGTTGACGGCGCAGCTCACGCGCCTGTCGTATCGCATCGACCTGCACTTGGATCCCGAGGCGCCCGTAAGCGCCGACGAGGTGCGTCGTGCGATCGACACGCTGCGCGCGGACCATGGCATCGACTACGCGCGCGGAAAAAAGAGCAAGCGCTTGGATTTGGATCACACGCTCGTGGGCTATGAGCTCACGGCTGGGGAGCGCCCGGACCATTTGGTGCTCATGCTCGACACCCATGCCGACAACGAGGGCTCCATGCGTCCGGAAATTTTGCTTTCTGCTGCTGATGTTTTGTTGCAGGGCTTGACCCCGGGCGTGGATGCACCTATTGTTTCCACCGGTATGCAAGACCTCGTGACCATCTGCTCCTACGATGTCGAGCGTCAGAATCAAGCATGCGAGGACGACGAGGGCCGACTCGTCAGCCCCATACCTGTGCGAACTTGTGGATTTGCTCCACATACTCGTTGACGGGGTTATTTTCGCCTGCTACTATATTCGGCTGTTGCACTAACTGATGCATGAAGGGCAAGTAAACATGTACGCAATCGTTAACACGGGCGGCAAGCAGTACAAGGTCGCCACCGACGATGTCATCACCGTCGAGAAGATCGAGGGCAATGAGGGCGACAAGGTCACCCTGCCGGTTATCTTCCTCAACGATGGTAAGAAGATCGTCACCGATCCCGACAAGCTGGCCAAGGCCAAGGTTACCGCTCAGATCGTTGAGCAGTTCAAGGGCGAGAAGCAGCTGGTCTTCAAGTTCCACAAGCGTAAGCGCTATCGTCGTCTGAAGGGTCACCGTCAGCAGCTCACCAAGCTGAAGATCGTGAAGGTCCAGGCTACCTCCCGCGCCAAGAAGGCTGTCAAGGCAGAGGCTGAGGCTGTTGCCGAGGCTCCCGTCGCCGAGTAGATTACACTCGTAACGAAAGAGTAGGTATACACAATGGCACACAAAAAAGGACTCGGTTCCTCCCGTAATGGCCGTGACTCCCGCGGTCAGCGCCTTGGCACGAAGCGCTATGCCGGCCAGACGGTAACCACGGGCACGATTCTCGTCCGTCAGCACGGCACGCACATCCACCCGGGTGAGAACGTTGGCCGTGGTAAGGACGACACGCTGTTCGCGCTGGTCGACGGTACCGTTGAGTTCCACAAGGGTATCAAGCACAGGGTCAGCGTACGCCCGCTCGCGAACGCGTAATTCACCCTTCATAGAGCACATATGTGGGAGGCACTTGAGTTTTAGGATTCAAGGGTCTCCCTCTTTTTTGTAGGAGGCGATTCTGTTGTCACAGTTCACCGATATCAGCCGCATTAACGTGTGCGGCGGCGACGGCGGAGCCGGATGCATGTCGTTTAGGCGCGAGGCATTTGTCCCCAAGGGCGGCCCCGATGGCGGCGACGGCGGTCGTGGCGGCAATGTCGTCATCCAGGCCGATGCTCAGCTGTCTTCGCTGATCGATTACCGCTTTAAGCATCACTTCCGCGCCGAGCGCGGCACGCACGGGCAGGGTGCCCGTCGTAACGGTAAGAGCGGCGAGGACCTGATTCTCAAGGTCCCTATGGGTACCGTGGTACGCGAGCTCGACCCCGAGACGCAGACCCCGATGTTCGAGATTGCCGACCTGGTGCATGATGGCGAGCGCGTTGTCGTGGCGCCCGGCGGTGCCGGCGGCCTGGGCAACACGCATTTTGTGACGTCGGTGCGCCGCGCGCCCGCGTTCGCTCAGCTGGGCGAGCCGGCCGAGGAGCACTGGATTGAGCTCGAGATGAAGCTCATGGCCGATGCCGCGCTCGTGGGCTTCCCCTCGGTGGGTAAGTCATCGCTCATTGCGCGCATGAGTGCCGCCCGCCCCAAGATTGCCGACTACCCGTTTACCACGCTCGTGCCGAACCTCGGCATGGTGCGTGCCGGCGAATATTCTTACGTCGTTGCTGACGTCCCCGGTCTTATCGAAGGCGCGAGCGAGGGTAAGGGCCTGGGTCACCAGTTCCTGCGCCACATTGAGCGTACGGCCCTGATCATGCACGTCGTCGACATGACGGGTGGTTTTGAGGATCGCGATCCGGTCGAGGATTACCACATCATTAACCGTGAGCTCGAGCAGTATGGCGCCGAGCTTTCGGAGCGTCCGCAGATTGTCGTTGCCAACAAGTGCGATGCGCCGGGCACGGCTGACAAGATTGCCGACCTTAAGCGTGCGGCGCTCGACGATGGCCATATGTTCTTTGCCGTGTCTGCTGTTACGGGCGCCGGCCTCAACACGCTGATGCTTGCCGTGGGCGAGCAGGTGGCTAAGCTTCGCGCCGAGCTGGCGGTTGCTGATGAGCCGGTCGATCTGCGCGACGAGGAGTGGGAGCGCCGCCGTCTGCAGCGCGAGAAGCGTTTCCGCATTGTCCAGGAAGAGCCCGGTGCCTTCCGCGTGGTCGGTCGTGCCATCGAGCGCATGGTCATTCAGACCGACTGGGAAAACGAGGAAGCCGTCATTTACTTGCAGCATAAGTTTGCGCGTATGGGTGTTGACGACGCGCTCGAGAAGGCTGGTTGCCGTGCGGGCGACGAGGTCCGCATTTGCCAGCGCGCCTTTGACTTTGAGGGCGCCGAGGACTTCTCGGAGTACGAGGAGCTCGAGGATGTTGGCGAGGACGTTGCCGTTGAAGCCATTGACGTGGCCGATGCTGTGGATGAGAGCGTCGAGGTTGTCGATGCGGCGGATGCCGCGGGCGATGCCGAGACCTCGGAGGGCGAGTAAGCCATGTCGCTGCGCGGTGGAATCGGTCTGCCCGAGCTTCCTCTAGAGGACGGGCGGGAGTTTAGGCTCGGCATTATGGGCGGCACATTCGACCCGATTCATTACGGGCACTTGGTGACTGCCGAGCAGGCGCGCGAGTCGCTCGACTTGGACGCTGTGCTCTTTATGCCGGCGGGCTCTCCTGCCTTTAAGCTTGACAAGCCGGTGACGCCTGCCGAGGACCGTTATGCCATGACGGTCCTCGCCACCGCCGCGAACCCGGCCTTTTTGGCGAGCCGGTTCGAGATCGACCGTCCGGGCGTAACCTATACGGCCGATACGCTTCATGCCCTTCGCGACTTTTACCCGCCGCAGGTAAAGCTCTACTTTATTACGGGCGCCGACGCGATTATCGATATTGTGACCTGGCATGATGCCGAACGAATTGCTGAGCTTGCTACCTTTATTGCGGCGACGCGACCGGGCTTTGATATCGATACGGCGCGTGCCCGAATCAAAGAGTCGGGGCTGCCGTTCGACGTGCGCTATATTCAGATTCCGGCGCTGGCGATCAGCTCGACGAACATTCGCAAGCGTGTTGCCCGCGGTATGAGCGTGCGCTATCTTACGAGCGAGTCCGTGCTCGGCTACATTCGCAAACGCAGGCTATATGCCGATTTAGGCCAAGAAGATTTTGAGTGATGGGGGTCTACGTTGTCGGTAGAGGATCAGTTTGAGGGCGATGAGCGCGCGCTGCTCAAGCGCATTCAAGAGCTGCTTGATGTTCGCATGAAGGATAAGCGCAAGCGCTATGTGCATTCGCTGGGTGTTGCCGAGACCGCACTTCATCTGGCCGAGGTCTACGGCGTCGACCGCTTTGATGCCGCTGCCGCCGGTCTGATCCATGACTGGGACAAAGTGCTCTCCGACGACGAGCTGGTCACGCGCGCTCTGCATTACGGCATTAAGATTGCCGGCTCTCCTTCCGCCGCGACGCCGCTTTTGCATGGCCCTGTTGCCGCCTATGAGCTTCCGCAGCTTTTTCCCGAGCTGTCGCCGGCCGTTTTCCAGGCTGTCGACCGTCACACCGTGGGTGCCTGCGACATGACGCCGCTCGATATGGTGGTCTTTGTGGCCGATGCCATCGAGCCCAACCGCCACGGCGACTATGCACATGCGCTGCGCAAGATGGTGGGGGAGTCGACGCTCGACGAGTTGTTCTTCTCCTGTTTTGCGCAGGGTTTGGTCTATGTGATTCAGTCCGGGCGCTATCTTTATCCCACGGCTATTTCGATTTACAACCATTACGCCCAGCTGCGCTAGCTCGGGCTGTCTAGAAAGAGGTATTCCATGGCCGACGAGACCATGACCGACGAGCAGATTCTTGAAGGTGTGGAGCACAAGAGCTTCGTCGCCACGTCCGACCGCACTGCCGCCTCGCTGTCTGCGAGCGGTGTCGCCGCCGAGGATGTCGCCCGCGCCGCCGCGCAGGCCGCCTACGACAAGAAGGGCGAGGACGTTCAGGTGCTCGACCTGACCGAGCTTTCCGACGTATGCGACTACTTTGTGCTTGCCACCGGTACCAACAACCGCCAGGTCGATTCTATCGTCGACGAGATCGAGGAGAAGGTCGCCGAGGCTTGCGGCGAGCACCCGTTCTCCATCGAGGGTCGCGAGCAGAAGACCTGGATGCTCATGGACTATGGTTCGGTTGTCGTCCACGTCTTCACTCCCGAGGCGCGCGACTTCTACCGTCTCGAAAAGCTCTGGGGAGACGCCCCCCAGCTCCCCCTCAACCTCCTCTAGTAGCTCATTTGAGACGGGGTTAGCTACCCTCACGCATATCGCCGGGCAGTTGCGGTTTTCCGCACCTGCCCGGCTTTCTTTTTGCCCAAAGGCGGTTAATCGTTGAAGCGGGATTGGCGGCCGAAGGAAAGGGCGGTGTCGCCGAATTTGTCTCGGACGGCGTCGATGGCGACGGAGAGGTCGCGGCGGTCGCTGGATTGGGCTCCGCGGTCATCGATCTCGCAGAACAGGTCGGTCTGGATGCCGCCTTGGTGGTCGAAGTCGCTCATGCCGATGCCCGCTAAGCGAACATGCATGCCATCCTGCCAGATGTTGTCGAGCAGTTCGAGTGCAACCGCCACGAAGATGTTCTCATCGTCGGTCGGATGAGGCAGCCGGCGCTGTGCCGTACGCCCGCTGCCATACGAATACTTAAGCTTGAGCGTTACCGTGGCACCCGTCAGCCCCTGACGGCGCAGGCGGCGTCCCACTGACTCTCCCAACAGCGCAATCGCCGCCTCAATATCCCCACGCTCAGTTAAATCTTTAGCAAAGGTGCGTTCATTGCTGACCGACTTGACCTCGCGCTCTTCATCGAGGCTCGTGACTTCGGAGATTTCGAGTCCCAGCGCACGCTGGCGCATGCGTTCGCCGTTGACGCCAAAAATAGAGGCCAAGGTGGATTCCGGTGCACGTGATAGCTCGCCGAGGGTGTAGATGCGCATGCGGCGCAGTCGCTCCTCGGCCGAGCGCCCGATGCCGCTCATGGCAGATACCGGCAGCGCGGCCAAAAAGCGCTGTTCGGTTCCGGGGCGCACGATGGTCAGCCCAAACGGCTTATCCCGCTCGCTTGCGATCTTTGCGACCGTCTTGTTACAGCCCACGCCAATGGAGCACGTCACTCCCAGCGCTGCCACGCGGTCGCTTATACGCCGCGCAACCAGCAACGGGTCTTCGGGCGCAAAGCGACCCGGTGTGATATCGATAAAGGCTTCGTCGATGGATACGCGCTCAACACGCGGGGTCTCATCGGCGAGAATCGCCATGACCTGCGCGCTCACCTCGCGGTAGCGATCAAAGTGCCCGTGTGTCCAAATGGCTTGCGGGCACAAGCGCCGCGCCTCGGCCGAGGCCATGGCAGAGTGCACGCCAAAGCGACGTGCCTCATACGAACATGTGGACACGACGCCACGCGAATCGGCGTCTCCGCCCACGATGAGCGGCTTTCCGCGCCATTCGGGATGATCGAGCATTTCCACGCTCGCAAAAAACGCATCGAGGTCCATGAGGCCCACCGCCGGACCCGTCCAGGGAGGCGGCGTGACGCCCATGGCATCCTCATAACCGTATGTATGTTCGCGTCTTTCCATGTCATGAGTATACCGCGCAGCTCATGTGGGGTGCGTGTATGTGCTTGCAAATCCCGAATTCTTGTCTAAGATATGGATTTGCCCTCGACTACACCGAAGAAGTTGGTCTCACGGACTTCACCTGCCCGCGTCGATGGCGTATTATGTTCAACTGTTTGTTTGTAGTTGCAGCCTAAAGCTGCTTGGTTGGAGGAGTTTCCTTTGGCAGTCAAGATTCGCCTTGCTCGTCACGGCGCTAAGAAGCGTCCGTACTACCGTGTCGTCGTCGCCGATTCCCGCGCCCCGCGTGACGGTCGTATCATCGAGGAGGTTGGCCGCTACAACCCGATGACCGCCCCCAAGACCATCAACCTCGACCTCGAGAAGATCGCCGACTGGCAGTCCAAGGGCGCTCAGCTCACCGACGCCGTCGCCGCTCTGGTCAAGGCCGCCAACGAGGGCGAGAAGACCGAGACCGTCGTCAAGAAGTCCAAGAAGCAGCTCGCCAAAGAGGCCGAGGCCGCTAAGGCTGCCGCTGAGGCCGCTGAGGGCGCCGAGGAGTAAATCGTGCCTGAGGTTGACGCTGCACAGCTCGAGGGTGAGGCAATGCTCTCAGATCACATCGCCGATCTCGTCGAATATCTCGTTGTTCAGATCGTCGACGACCCGGATTCCGTGAGCCTTGAGGTCATCGATGGTGACGACGCCTCTACGATTGAGGTTTCGGTCGCCGAGGATGACGTCGCTAAGGTCATCGGCCGTCGTGGCCGTACCATCAAGGCCATTCGCACGCTCGCCCGTGCACTGGCCGCTCGCCTCGACACTGCTGTCGAGGTAGAGGTTCTGGGCTAGGACCTTGAGGTCCCAGTACAAAAACATCGCCCGTGTGGTCAAGCCGCACGGAAGGAAGGGGGAGGTCCTCGCGCAGCCGCTGCGGGGGCTTCCTTTTGTATTAGAGCCGGGTATGCGCGTCGCCCTGACGCCGCCGGCGCTCAAGCGCGACCGCTTTTGCACGGTCGTGTCCGTCACCGATACGGGCGATGGCGATCTGGTCTCGTTTGAGGGCATTGACGACTTGACGGCCGCCGAGGGCATCACGGGATGCTACGTGCTGGCAAATCGTGACGACTTTGAGCTCGATTCGCTCGACGCTGCCTATACCGACCTGATGGGTCGCGAGGTGGTCGACGAGCGCTTCGGTTCGCTCGGCACGATCGTCGAGATCATGTCGACGCCCGCTAACGATGTTTGGGTTGTCGAGGGCGATCGGTACGGCGAGGTACTGATTCCCGTGATCGAGCAGGTCGTGCTCGATCTTCCCGACACAGGAACAATTTCCGTCCATGTTATGGACGGCCTGATCGATATGGACAAGTAGGGAGGACAACATGCTGATCGAGACCCTTTCGGTCTTTCCCGAGATGTTTGAGCCCGTCATGTCCACATCGATTTTGGGCCGCGCCCGCAAGGCCGGCCTTTTTGATTTTAAGGCGTATAACCTGCGCGACTGGACGCACGACCGCCATCGTACCGTCGATGACGAGCCGTACGGCGGCGGGCAGGGCATGCTCATGAAGGTCGAGCCTATCGCAGAGGCCATCGAGGCCATTAGCGCAGAGGGTCCCAAGCCCACGGTTGTGTTCTTCACCCCCTGTGGCGAGCCTTTTACGCAGCATGTGGCCGAGCGCCTGCTCAAAAGTGAGCGCCTGCTGTTTGTGTGCAGTCGCTACGAGGGCGTCGACGAGCGCGCGTATGCGTATGCCGATGAGCGTCTGTCGATCGGTGACTACGTGCTCACGGGCGGCGAGCTTCCCGCTATGGTCGTTGCCGATGCCGTCGTACGCCTCATCCCCGGCGCCCTTGGTGACGAGATGAGCAACGTCGACGAGTCGTTCTCGACCGCCGAGGATGGAGGCCTGCTCGAGTACGCGCAGTACACCCGTCCTGCCGAGTTCAACGGCGAGGGCGTGCCTCCGGTGCTTGTGAGCGGCGATCACGCCAAGGTCGATGCCTGGCGTCGCAAGAACGCCATCGAGCGCACCTGCCGCTGGCGTCCCGATCTGATCGAGACGGCGCGGCTCACGCCCGAGGAGCGCGCTTACGCGCAGGAGATCCTTGACGCTTCGTATTCGCAGAGCGAGGAGTGAGTATGGTTCCTACGCAACATTCCGCGTTGAGGGGCGCTTTTGAGTGGATCGCGGTCATCGCGATCGCGCTCGTGGCCACCTTCCTGATCCGCACCTTTGTGGTCGAGCCCTTTGTGGTGCCCACCGGCTCTATGGAGGACACGATCGAGATTGGCGACCAGATCCTGGCACAAAAGGTGAGCCTCGAGCTCGGTCAGCCCGTCAAGCAGGGCGATATCGTGGTGTTTCACAACCCCGATGGCACCTCCGAGCATGATGTTCTTGTCAAGCGTGCTATTGCCACGGCCGGCCAGACGGTCGACCTGCAGGATGGCAAGGTGGTCGTTGACGGCCAAGCGCTCGACGAGGACTATACGACGGGCATGAGCTGGCCACTTTCGGTCCAAGCACCCGGCACTCAGGTAAGCTATCCCTACACCGTTCCCGACGGGTGCGTGTGGGTGATGGGCGACAACCGCGAAAACTCTGCCGACTCACGCTACTTTGGTCCCGTCGATCGCTCTGATTTGATCGCTGTGGCACTCGTTCGCTACTGGCCGCTCAACCGCATCGGCGCTATCGACTAAAAACCGCTATAGTACAGTACCTAACCGTGTAATCGTTTCGACGAGGGGATATTAGAGGCATGAACGCTTCATCGCTTTCCTTCCAAGACATCATCCTGCGCCTCCAGCAGTACTGGGGCGAGCAGGGCTGCGTCATTATGCAGCCCTATGACTCCGAGGTCGGTGCCGGTACCTTCCATACCGCGACCACGCTGCGCTCGCTCGGTCCCGCCGAGTGGCGCACCTGCTATGCGCAGCCTTGCCGCCGTCCCGCCGACGGCCGCTACGGCGAGAACCCCAACCGCATGCAGCACTACTATCAGTTCCAGGTGCTCATCAAGCCCTCACCGGTCAACGCCCAGGAGCTTTACCTGGGGTCTCTTGCCGCTATCGGTCTGGACCCCAACGACCATGACGTCCGCTTTGTCGAGGACGACTGGGAGAGCCCGACGCTCGGCGCCTGGGGCCTTGGCTGGGAGGTCTGGCTCAACGGCATGGAGGTCACGCAGTTTACGTACTTCCAGCAGGTGGGCGGCATCGAGGTCGACCCCGTGCCCGTCGAGATCACCTATGGCCTGGAGCGTATCGCCATGTACGCCCAGGGCGTCAACTCGGTCTACGACCTGGTGTGGAGCTACCTGCCCGACGGCACGCCCATGACCTATGGTGACGTGTTCCTGGAGAACGAGCGCGAGTTCAGCGCCTACAACTTTGAGGTTGCCAACGTCGAGATGATGCGTCAGAAGTTTGACGACTACGAGGCCGAGTGCCACTCCTGTCTGGAGCGCAAGCTGCCGCTGCCGGCGTACGACTGCGTCATGAAGTGCAGCCACGCCTTCAACCTGCTCGATGCCCGTGGCGCGCTGTCCGCGGTCGAGCGTGCCAACTACATCCTGCGCGTCCGCGCCGTCGCCAAGGCGTGCTGCGAAGCCTACATGGCCGAGGTCGCCGGAGTCAACGAGAATGCCGACCAGGAAGGCGAGGTGGCGTAAGCCATGGCAGACGCTAAGGATTTCCTGTTTGAGATCGGTACGGAGGAAATGCCCTCTGCACCGCTGAACAATGCCGTCAAGCAGCTTGGCACCATGATCGCCAAGGGCCTCGACGAGGCCGGTCTGGCCCACGGCGAGGTCCGCGTGATCTCGAGTCCGCGTCGCCTGGCTGCACTCGTTGCCGACGTCGCCACCGCGACCGATGAGGTTCACGAGGTCAAGCGTGGCCCCGCGGCCAACATTGCCTTCGACGCTGACGGTAACGCCACCAAGGCCGCCCAGGGCTTTGCCCGCAAGTGCGGTGTGGCTGCCGAGGACCTGGTCCGTCGCGAGGATACTGACGGTCGCGAGTATGTGTTCGCCGAGAAGAACATTCCCTCCGCACCGGCTACGCCGATTCTGACCGCTCTGTGCGAGAAGACCATCGCCGGCCTGCAGTGGCCCAACTACCGCAGCCAGCGCTGGGGTCACGAGCACGCGACGTTCGTGCGCCCGGTCCGTTGGATCTGCTGCCTTTTGGGCGAGGATGTTGTGCCCGTGTCGTTTGCCGACGTGACGAGCGGCAACACCACGCGTGGTCATCGCGTGCTTGGCCCCGGTGACCATGTGGTTGTCAGCCCCGCCGTCTACGAGCAGGTGCTTGAGGACGCCGGCGTGTTTTCTGCCGAGCGTCGTCGTGAGGCCATCCTTGCCGGTATCGCCGAGGTTGAGGCTGCCCGTCCCGGCTGCCATGTCGATACGCCCAAGAAGGTCTTTGAGGAGGTTATCAACCTCTGCGAGTGGCCGACGGTGCTCGTCGGTACCTTCGATGAGGAGTTCCTCAAGGTCCCGCACGAGATTATCTGCGAGTCCATGCTCACCAACCAGCGCTACTTCCCGATCTATGACGGCGAGGGCAAGCTCACGCGTGAGTTCGTGGTCGTCTCCAACAGCAAGCCCGAGAACGCCGAGCGCGTGATCGACGGCAACGAGCGCGTCGTGCGCGCCCGTCTGGACGACGCAAAGTTCTTCTACGAGGAGGACCTGAAGATCTCCCTCGACGAGTTCCGTGAGCGTCTGGCCAAGGTTGCCTTCCAGGAGAAGCTCGGTAGCGTGCTCGCTAAGTCCGAGCGCATCGAGCAGCTCGCGCTCGCTATTGCCCGCGAGGCACACCTGGGTGCTCATCTGGCAGCCGACGCCGGCCGTGCCGCGCACCTGTGCAAGGCCGACCTGGTGTCCAACGCCGTCGTCGAGTTCACGAGCCAGCAGGGCGTGATGGGCGGTTATTACGCGACCGCGATGGGGGAGAACGACGAGGTCGCCCACGCCATTCGCGATCACTATCGTCCCCGCTTTGCCGGTGACGAGCTGCCCGAGGGCACCGCTGGCTGCATCGTGGCCTGTGCCGACAAGCTCGATACCATCGCCGGTATCTTTGCCATCGGCGAGCCCCCGACCGGCTCTTCGGACCCCTATGCGCTGCGTCGTGCCGCTATCGGCATCATCAACATCCTGCGCGACCGCCTGCCGATCGATCCCACGTCGCTCATCGACTTTGCTCTCGAGCTCTACAGTGAGCAGGGCATTGAGTTCGACGCCGCCGAGGTCGCCCAGCAGGTTCGCGACTTCTTCCATGGCCGCCTGGTGAGCATGGCCCGCGACGAAAAGATCCCGGCCGATACCGTTGCCGCCGTCTCCGCGGTGCACATCATCGCCCCGTCCGTCTTCTTCGCCCGCTGCGCCGCCCTCGACGAGGCCCGCAAGAACGACGCCGAGACGTTCGACAACCTTGCGACCGCCTATGCTCGCGCTGCGCATATCTCCAAGCCCGAGCTGGGCGTGGAGTACGACCGCAGCCTGATGGGCGAGGTCGAGCTCGCGCTTGCCGATGCCTCCGAGGCCGCTCAGACCGCTGTCGATGCCGCCCTTGCTGCCGAGGACTACCCGGCCGCATTTGCCGCCCTCGCCGCCCTGCGCGCGCCCATCGACCGTTTCTTCGATGAGGTCATGGTCATGGACAAGGACGAGCAGCTCCGCGATAATCGCCTTAAGCTGCTCAACCGCTTCGAGGCCGTTTTCTCCGGCATTGCCAACATCGGTGAGCTTGCCCGCAAAAAGTAAGCCAGCCTGCGCGTAAGCGCAAAAGGAGCCCCGCATGGATTGCCCGGTCACCGCTCGTCCCACCGTTATCGTTATCTCCGACTCGCTCGGTGATACCGCTTGTGAGGTGGTGCTTGCGGCGTCCGGGCAATTTGATGAAGGGGCTTTTCGTCTCTTGCGCCTTCCCAAGGTGAACTCTGTGGAGCAGGTCAAGTCGTTTGTGGGCCAGCGCGTTGATGCGGACCATCGCGATATTGCCGTGTTCCACACCATTGTCGATCCGGCGCTTCGCGCCCGTGTGCTCGATTACCTGGGCATGCTGCATATCCGTTCGGTCGACCTGATCGGCCCGACGCTCGCCGTGCTATCGTCGCTCATCGGTGTGCCGCCCAAGGGCGTTGCGGGCGTGATTCACAAGACCGATGACCGCTATTTCCATCGTATCGAGGCCATGGAGTATTTCGTTGAGCACGATGACGGGCGCGGCTGCGACGATCTGTCGGGTGCCGATATCGTGCTGCTGGGCGTATCGCGCACGTCCAAGACGCCGCTGTCGATGTATTTGGCCTATCAGGGCTACAAGGTCGCCAATGTCCCACTGGCGCATGGCATGGAGCCGCCCAAGTCGATTTACGAGGTCGACCCGATGCGCCTCTTCGGCCTGATTTCGACCGTCGATGTGATTTCCGAAATTCGCGATAGCCGCTTGGGCGATGACTACGCTCGTGCCGTTGCCGGCTCCTATGCCGAGCCCGAGAGCGTGCACAGCGAGCTCGAGGAAGCTCGTGCCCTCATGAAGCGCCTAGGCTGCTTTGTGGTGCGTACCGACGGCAAGGCCATCGAAGAAAGCGCTGCCGAGATCATTAGCCACTTGGAGGAAATCCAAGAAGCTCGTGCCCGCCGCGCCGCCCGTCGAGCCTAATAGTAGCAGCATTTTGATAAAGCGATTTAGCAATAATATCGCCTCTGACCTGCACTTTCTTACAGTGGTATCTTCATAATGTAACCACCTTTACCTACCGTTTACCGCCAGTTTTAGCACGTTTACCAAACCGCGCATCCTCTGCTTAAGCCTGCTCAAAACCCGCCGTATAGTTCCCTCACGGCCCGCATCTGGCGGGTCGATTCGTTACCACGGTCGTGCGCGTAAGTGCATGGAAGGGGAAGTATCGTGAGCGATTGCAAGAGGGTTTACCGTTTTGGAACCGACGCCCAGGGCACCTGTGTCACTGAGGGCGACAAGTCCATGAACTTCGTGCTTGGCGGCAAGGGCGCAAACCTTGCCGAGATGAGCCGCATCGGCCTGCCGGTTCCCGGTGGCTTTACCATTACCTGCCAGACTTGCGTCGAGTACTCCGGTGCCGGCAACGTGTGGCCCGAGGGCGCACTCGATGAGATCGTTGCTGCCGAGGCGGACCTCGAGGCCCGCTGCGGCAAGAAGCTCGGCGACGCCTCCGATCCGCTGCTCGTGTCGGTTCGTTCGGGCGCTCCGTTCTCCATGCCCGGCATGATGGACACGGTCCTCAACTTAGGCCTCAACGACGACTCCGTTCAGGGGCTCATCGCCCAGACGCAAAATCCGCGTTTTGCTTGGGATAGCTACCGCCGCTTTATTCAGATGTTCTCCAACGTCGTTATGGGCGTTGACGCCGACCTGTTCGAGAACGCGCTGACCCAGGCACGCCTGGTCGCCGGCGTCCGCGTCGACTCCGAGCTTTCGGCCGAGGATCTGCAGGAGCTCGTCGAGACCTTTAAGGGCATCTTCTCCGAGAACGTCGATGCCTCCCTGTATCCCGAGCTCGAGGTCGCCGATGGCAAGCCCGTTTTCCCGCACGACCCGGAGCTTCAGCTACGCCTTGCAATCCAGGCCGTCTTTGGCAGCTGGATGAACGAGCGTGCCTGCATCTACCGCAAGCAGCATGGTATTTCCGACGAGCTCGGCACCGCCGTCAACGTGCAGGCCATGGCCTTTGGCAACAAGGGCGAGACCTCTGCGACGGGCGTCGCCTTTACGCGTAATCCGGCCGACGGCACCAAAGAGTTCTACGGTGACTTTTTGGTTAATGCCCAGGGCGAGGACGTCGTCGCCGGCATCCGCAACACCGAGCCCATTGCCGACCTCAAGACCACCCCGGGCCTCGAGTCTGCAGGTGAGGAGCTCGAGCGCGTGTTCCTGACGCTCGAGGACCATTACCGCGATATGTGCGATATCGAGTTCACCATCGAGCAGGGCAAGCTCTGGATGCTCCAGACACGCGTGGGTAAACGCACTGCCACCGCCGCCCTGCGCATCGCCATCGAAATGGTCGAGGAAGGCCTGATCACCCGCGAAGAGGCCGTGAGCCGTATCGATCCCGCGCAACTCGACCAGCTCCTTCACCCGCAGTTCGACGCCTCCAAGAAGTACGAGGCTCTCGCCAGCGGTCTTAATGCCAGCCCCGGTGCCGCCGTGGGTGAGGTCGTGTTCTCGAGCGACGACGCCGTCGCGCGCGCCAACGAGGGCCACAAGGTCATTCTGGTTCGCTGGGAGACCAACCCCGATGACCTGAAGGGCATGGTAGCCGCCGAGGGCATTCTGACCAGCCACGGTGGAAAGACGAGCCATGCCGCCGTTATCGCTCGCGGCATGGGTACGCCCTGCGTCTGCGGCGTTGAGCGCTTCCACATCGACGCTGCTGAGAAGGTCGTGCGTATCGAGGGCAGTGACCGCGTGCTGCGCGAGGGCGATGTCATCTCCATCGACGGCACCCAGGGTATCGTCGTTGACGGCGCCGTTGACCTAGTCTCCGCCGAGCTCACCGGCGACCTGGACACCATCCTGTCCTGGGCCGACGAGATTCGCCTGGACGAGACCGGCGGCCGTGCCAACCATGTGCGCGTCAACGCCGACAATCCCGAGGATGCCGAGCTTGCGCTCGAGTTTGGCGCCGAGGCCATCGGCCTGTGCCGCACCGAGCACATGTTCCTGGGCGACCGCAAGAACATCATCCAGAGCTTTATCCTGTCTGACGATGAGGCCGTGAAGCAGCAGGCCCTGGCCGACCTGCTCAAGGTTCAGACCGAGGACTTCCTGGCGATGTTTAAGACCATGTCCGGTCGCGATGTGGTCGTCCGCCTGCTCGATCCGCCGCTTCATGAGTTCCTGGATAATCCTCGCGAGCTCGAGGTCGCCATCACCAAGAAGGATGCCGCTGGCGCCAGCGAGAAAGAGCTTGCCGTCCTGCGCGCCCGCCTGCGTCGTATCGACGGCATGGTCGAGTCCAACCCGATGCTCGGCCTACGCGGTGTGCGCCTGTCCGTCGTCTTTAGCGATCTGCCGCTCATGCAGGTTCGCGCCGTTGCCACGGCTGCTGCCCGTCTTATCAAGGAAGGTGTCGATCCGCGCCCCGAGATCATGGTTCCGCTCGTTTCCATCACGGCCGAGCATGTCCAGACCCGCGAGGTTATCGAACGCGTGATCGCCGAGGTTTCTGACGAAGAGGGCGTCGAGCTCAATATTCCCGTGGGCACGATGCTCGAGCTGCCGCGCGCCTGCATGGTCGCTGACGAGATCGCCCATCACGCAGACTTCTTCTGCTTTGGCACCAACGACCTCACCCAGACCACCTTCGGTTTCTCGCGTGACGACGCCGAGGCTAAGTTCATCCCGCTGTACATGCATAAGAAGATCTTGAAGGACAATCCCTTCGAGACCATCGATACCGCGGTGCTCGAGCTGGTGCGCATGGCTGTCGAGAAGGGCCGAGCCACCAACCCCGAAATGCACTTTGGTGTGTGCGGCGAGCACGGCGGCGACCCCAAGTCCATCAAGGGCCTGTTTAACGTGGCCGACGTGGACTACGTGTCCTGCTCGCCCTACCGCGTGCCCCTCGCGCGCCTGGCCGCCGCTCAGGCCAAGCTCGAGGCCAAGCGTTCCGCCTAACGTTTTGGGTTTAGACGCCTAGCGTAGCCCCCTTCATGCCGCCCGTCTCATTTCGTGAGGCGGGCGGTTATCATGTGCTGGTTTTGTCTTTTTGTCTGCGTAAAAAATTGTTCTTGCAGCGCAAACCCGCGCGTGTATACTCGAATACGTTTGTTCAACTACGTGCCGGCCAAGGTGGTACGGCACCTCTAGAAGAGTAAGGAATTGCACATGGATTACATCCGCGCAATCGAGCGTCAGCAGATCCGCGAGGACATTCCTCAGGTTCGCGTCGCCGACAACGTCAAGGTTCACTACCGCATTAAGGAAGGCGACCGCGAGCGTATCCAGGTCTTCCAGGGCGACGTCATCCGCATGGCCGGCGCCGGTGCCCGCGAGACCTTCACCGTCCGCAAGATGTCCTTCGGTGTCGGTGTTGAGCGTACCTTCCCGCTTCACAGCCCCAAGATCGCCAAGCTCGAGGTCGTCCGTCATGGTCGCGTCCGTCGCGCCAAGCTGTACTACCTCCGCGACAAGGTGGGCAAGGCTGCTCGCATCCCCGAGAAGCGCTAAGAAGATCGCAGCGTCTGTCCACTCGTTTGGACA
>CBCSNQ010000005.1:0-50249 GCA_965141565.1 uncultured Collinsella sp.
ATCAGGACATGCCGACCAACAACCACACCATCGCCCGCTCCAAGTACATCCAGCGCGGTTCCATCATCACGTCCGACGGCGTGACGCTGGCCGAGTCGCTGCAGCAGGAGGACGGCACCTACGTACGCTCCTACCCCAACGGTAACCTGGCAGCGCACGTGGTTGGCTATGTGAGCCAGCAGTATGGCACCACCGCCATCGAGAGCGTCATGAACGACACGCTCACCGGCTCTAAGGATTACTCCAGCTGGAACAACGCCATCGCGTCGCTCGCGGGCCAGACCCAGCCGGGCAACACCGCCAAGCTCACCATCGACTCGCGCATCCAGACGGCTGCTGAGCAGGCGCTGAAGGGCTTTAAGGGCGCTGTAGTGGTCATCGACCCGCGTACCGGCGCGGTGCTTGCATGTGCCAGCTCGCCCACCTACGACAACACCAACATCGATGCCCTGCTGCAGACGGGCGGCGGCGAGGACGGCTCCATGTACAATCGCGCCATGGACGCGCTGTACACGCCGGGCTCAACGTTTAAGGTCGTTACGCTTTCCGCGGCACTCGAGACCGGTACCGCCAGCCTTACCAGCACCTACCAGGCGCCCGGCTCCATGGACATCGGCAACGCACCGGTCACCAACTATGCCAACGAGAGCTACGGCACCATCAGCCTGCAGCAGGCCTTTGCCGTGTCCTCCAACGTCGTCTTTGGCCAGGTGGCAAACGAAGTTGGCGCAAACACGCTCGTACAGTTTGCCAACGCCTTTGGCTACGGCCAAAAGCTCGGCCAAGACCTGACCTCCGCGGCCTCCATCATGGCCGACCCGTCGCTCATGACCGAGTGGGAGACCGCCTGGGCCGGCGCCGGCCAGCCTGTCGGCATGGACCATACGCCCGGCCCGCAGACCACCGTCATGCAAAACGCCGTGATTGCCGCCGCCATCGCTAACAGCGGCGTGGTCATGGACCCGTACTTTGTAGCCCAGGTACTCGCCCCGGACGGAACCGTGGTCAAGACCACGCAGTCCCGCTCGCTGGGTCAGGCCGTCAGCTCCGCCACGGCCGACCAGGTCAAGCAGGCCATGCTTGCCGTCGTCCAGTCCGGCACCGGCACCGATGCCCAAATCCCCGGCGTCAAGGTCGCCGGCAAGACCGGCTCGGCCGAGACCGGCGGCACCAACGTCAACTCGATGTTCGTTGGCTTTGCACCTTACGATTCACCCACGGTCGCCATCTCGGTGGCCTTGGAGGATTACGACAAGCATGACGTCAAGGCCGCCAAGATCGCCGGCATCGTCCTGACCGCGGCGCTTGCCGCACAGGGAGCGTGATGCCCATGACCGAATCGGACACCCGAGGCGCGCCGCGGCCGAAGAGTTAGCGGCAACGCGTCACACGGCCCCAGCGGCCACATCGTAGGTACTACACACATCGTTGAGCGAATAGTTATGTTAGGAGCAGGAATGGAACAGAGGGTCCTCGGGGGAAGATACCTCCTCAAGGATAAGGTGGGAACAGGCGGCATGGCGACCGTCTACCGTGCACAGGACCAGGTTCTCGACCGCACGGTAGCCGTCAAGATTATGCTGCCGCAGTATGCTGGCGACGCGACCTTCGCCGCACGCTTTAAGCAGGAGGCCCAGGCAGCAGCCGGCCTCTCCTCCCCCTATATCGTGGGCGTCTACGATTGGGGCAAGGACGGCGACACCTATTACATCGTCATGGAGTACCTGCGCGGTACCGACCTTAAGAGCGGCATCAAGAGCCACGGCGCCCTCGACCCCAAGAAGGTCGCCCAGATCGGCTCGCAGATCAGCTCTGCGCTTTCGGTCGCCCACAAGCACGAGATCATCCACCGCGACATTAAGCCGCAGAACATCATGGTGCTGCCCGACGGCAACATCAAGGTGATGGACTTTGGCATCGCGCGTGCCAAGAACAGCCACCTCACGCAAGACAACAACGTGCTGGGAACCGCCCACTACGTCAGCCCCGAGCAGACCCGCGGTCAGGACCTCGGCCCCACCTCGGATATCTACTCGCTGGGCGTCGTGATGTACGAGTGCGCCACCGGCCGCGTTCCCTTTGACGGTGACGACGCCATCTCGGTCGCACTCAAGCAAGTCAACGAGTTGCCTATTCCGCCGAGCCAGATCAACTCCGGTGTCGACGCCGACCTTGAGCGCATCATCCTCAAGTGCATGGAGAAGGACCCGGCAAACCGCTTCCAGACCGCCGACGAGCTTCGTCAGGTGCTCAACAGCTACCTGTCGGGCCGTGCCGTCAACGTCTCGGAGCCCACGCGCATCATCGGTGCCCCCGGTGAGCTGGGCGCCACCAAGACTCGCGAGCTTTCCGATCAGACGCGCGCCATGGTGCGTCCCGTCTCGGGCGTGAGCGGCCAGAATACCGCCCGTAGCTCGGTTTCGGGCTCCACCGGCTCCTACGAGGTCGAAAAGCCCAAATCCAACAAGAACAAGATCATCGCCGCCGTGGTGGCAGCCGTTGCCGTCATCGGCATCGTGGTGGCCTTTGCCACAGGACTCTTTGGCGGCGAGCAGGTCACCGTGCCCGATGTGCTGGGCAAGGACCAGCAGACTGCCGTCGAGCTGATCAAGGAAGCCGGCCTCGAGGTCGGCACCATCGACCAAAGCTACAACGACGATGTCGACGAGGGCAAGGTCGCCGAGCAGACGCCCAACGGCAACACCAAGAAGACCAAGGGCACCAAGGTGAACCTGGTAATCTCCAAGGGCCCCAAGCCCTCCGAAAAGGTTGAGGTTCCCAAACTTGTCGGCCTGACCAAGGACCAAGCAGAAGCCGCACTGGCAAGCGTTGGCCTGAAGGGCAACGCCTCCGAGGAGGCCAACGAGGCTGATGAAGGCCAGGTCTTTGAGCAGGGCACCGAAGCCGGTAAGGAAGTCGCGAAGGGCACGACCATCTCGTACAAGGTCTCGAGCGGCCCGGATACCACGTCCGTCCCCGACCTGACCGACATGACCGAGGCCCAGGCGCGCAACGCCCTCGATATGGCAGGCTTTGGCGTCGACGTGAGCTACCAGGAGAACGACTCGGTTACCGAGGGCACCGTGATCAGCTGGAACCCCAGCGGCAAGCAGAAGCCCGGCGCCACGATTACCGTCGTCATTGCCAAGAAGTCCGGCAAGGCCGCCGTCCCGGGCAACCTGTACGGTAAGAGCATTTCCGCCGCTGTTACCGCGCTCAACAACGCCGGTTTCTATAACATCGGCTTCTGTGACCAGAACGGCAATCCCGTGAGCGGTAACGAGGATGCCACCGTTACGGGCGTCTCCCCCACCGGCAAGCAGTCCACCGACAGCACGATTACGCTGACGGTCGCACTTTCTGGTTCGGGCTCGGGCTCGGGCACGAGCACGGGCGACGATTCCGGTACGACCAACTAGTCGCCACCCCACCGCTCATTACGGCTTTCGCCGCAAACATATTCGCTCACAGGCGCCCGCTTGCTCCCCGGCAAGCGGGCGCTTTGTTTATCGACAGGCCAGGGCTCCATAGCAACACAAAGAGGCCCGCAAAAACAAGCCTCCCAGGTGACAACAGAATATGTAATGCAGTAATTACTAGCCGCAGAACTTCACCATGGTCTCGACCACGAGCTTCTCGGAGTTGAGCTGCTGTATCATGATGCCCTGCTGGAACAGCGGGATGTTGGCGCGCGTGCGCTCCGGATCGGAGTGCTCGACGAACTCCTTCTTATCCAAGGTGCAGACCGAGCGCGACAAAACGACTTCGAAGCGACCCATTACGGCATCGCGCATGCGCTACAATCTCGGTTAATCTGTTAACCACCCGAAAGCAGCAGGAGGCCCCATGCCCACACCAGGCAAGCGCCCATCCATGCGCCAGATTGCCGTCGCGGCCGGCGTATCCGTCGCCACGGTCTCCCACGTCATCAACGGCAGCGGCCGTTTTTCCGAAGACACCCGCAAACGCGTGGAAGCCGCCCTAAAGGAATACGGCTACGTCACGAACATGGCGGCGAAGAGCCTCCGTATGGCCCAGTCCCGGACCATCGGCATGATCGTGCCGGACATCTCCAACGACTTCTTTTCCAAGATCGCCCTGCATGTGGAGCGCGAGCTGGCAACCGAGGACTACTCGGTCTTTGTTTGCAACAGCGCCAATGACCCCGCCCGCGAGCGTGACTACTTCCGCACGCTGGCAAGCAAGCAGGCCGACGGTATCATCTGTATCTCCGGCCTGCGCAGGCTCGACGGCGAGTTCGTCCCCCACGGAATCCCCGTGGTCTGCATCGACCGTGCGCCCGAAAACGACCTCGGTTTCCCACACGTGGGCTCCGACAACATCGGCGGTGGCTACATGGCGACCGAGCACCTCATCGAGCGCGGCTGCAAGGACATCCTGAGCATCTCGAGTTTTACCGCCAACTACCCCGGCAACGAGCGCCAGATGGGCTACGAGCGGGCGCTCGCCGCGCACGGAATGCCGCTACGCCGCGACTACCAGCTGTTTGTCTCGGGTAAGCAGCCGAGCATCATCGAGTCGGAAGAGCTCGTGACCGACTTCCTCTCCACGGGCTACCCCGTCGACGGCGTCTTCGCCCATAGCGACCACGCAGCCGTGGGCGCGCTGCGTGCGCTCGTTGCCGCCGGCAAGCGCGTACCCGAAGACGTCCGTCTCATCGGCTTCGACGATTCCGTTTACGCGCAGCTTCCGACGCCGCAAATCAGCACCATCCGCCGCTTCCCCGAGCGCCTCGCGCACGAGGGATGTCAGGCCCTGCTCGCCCTGCTGCGCGGCGAAGAGCCCGAGATGGAGACGCTTGTCCCCGTTAAGCTCGTGCAACGCGCGAGCAGCTAGACAGCGGGCAGCGAATAGCCGCGTTTTTCTCTCGCATGTGCTCTATCCCACGCGCGACATGCAAAAAGCCCGCCACACACGGGTGACGGGCTTTTCCGCTACCAGCCGCGTGCTTCCTCCGCACGTACGAGCTGACGAGCCTCGATCTGGCGAATCATATCGATGCGTCGCTGGTGACGGCCGCCCTCGAACTCGCCGGTGAGCCAGGCGTCGACAATCATTTTGGCCAGCTCGATGCCTACCACACGAGCACCAAATGCGAGCATGTTGGTGTTGTTGTGCTCGCGCGACAGGCGAGCGGAATACGGCTCAGAGCAGGTGCAGCAACGGATACCGCGCACCTTGTTGGCGGCAAGCGAGATGCCCACACCCGTACCGCAGATAACGATACCGCGATCAACCTCGCCGGACATGACAGCGTCCGCCACGGCCTCACCCGCGATGGGATAGTCAAAGCGCTCGGTGCTGTCCGTACCGAAGTTCACGACTTCGTAGCCGTACTTCTCCTGGATATACGCCGTGATGGCTTCCTTGTACTCGACTGCGACGTGGTCGTTTCCAATACCGATCTTCAAAAGAGACCCCTTTCCATAAGAACCATTCGCGCATGCCGCGCGCTCAATCCGTCCTAATTCGCCGTTCCGCTTCTAATACACCTCGCCGGCGCGCAAACGGCGCAGACACTCCTCGTAACCAGCGTCCTTGCCAAACAGCGCACTGGTGCCCAGGATAAATCCGTCCGCGCCAATGGCGGACAGGTCGCGCACGCGCTCGGGCGAGCAGGCGCCGTCGATCATGAGCTTGAAGCCAAAGCGCTCCTTCAGCGCGGCAAGGCGACGCACCTTGTCGTTCGTGAACTCGATAAAGCTCTGACCGGCAAAACCCGGATTCACCGTCATGACCATCACGTAATCGCAGAGGTTCAACATCTCCTCGATCTCGGAGATAGAGGTGTCGGGGTTCACGGCGATACCGGCGCTCTTGCCGAGGGACTTAATCGCGGCGAGTGTCTTGACCACGTAACGCTCGGACTCCGGATGGATATAGATGATGTCCGCGCCGGCGGAGGCGAAAAGTTCAACCTTGCTGGCAGGATTCTCGACCATAAGGTGCACGTCGACGAGCTTGTTGGTGGCAGCTCGCACGGCCTTGATGTCTTCGAGACCCATGGCGAAATTGGGAACGAAACTGCCGTCCATCACGTCGCAATGGAAGATGTCGATGCCGGCGGCGTCGAGATCCTCGACGGTCGCACGCAGATTGCCGTAGTCGGCGCACATGAGACTGGGGCAGAGCAGCATAGTGAACTCCTTATCTGCTCGGTGATTATCTACTCGGTGGTAATTAATCGTTTAACCTTTATCTACAGTCTGGCTGATTAATCGTTTAACCACGTTGTTAACCTGCAGGCTTTTCCAGATTCACAACGTTGCCATATTTGCCTATCTAGCTGGTATCATGCAGGAGCCCGCACCACGAAACGCTGTCGTATTCCCTAGGAAGAAATCCCGCTACGCGGACAGCAGCAGCCAGGGGCCGCAATCCGCAGACCTGAGCCCGGACCCCCTACGCTCCAGGCGTGATCAGGCGCGCGCACTGGGCGATCTTCTCGTCATAGGACTCCGCGATAATCGACACACCATCGAACCCAAACGCGCGAACATTCGAGAACTGATGGAACTTCGAGCTGTCGCACAGCACGTACGCCTTATTCGAATTCTCGCGCACGATGCGCTTCTTCGCCGCCTCAACGTAGGAGGGCGTCATGACGCCGCGGTCCTCGTCAATCGCGTTGGTCCCGATAAACGCCTTATCGAAGTACAGATCGCGCAGGATCGATTCGGTCATAGAACCGCAGAACGAGGAGTTCACATAGTTGAACTCGCCACCCACCACGATGAGCTGGGCGCGCGTCTCGCTCTTAATCAGGCACGCCGAGGCATCCGTCGTGTAAATTGTCACGTCGCGGTCGAGCAGCAGACGCAGCAGCGCCGTGCAGGTGGAACCCGAGTCCAAGTAGAGCGTGTCCCCGTCCTCAACAAAACGCAAGGCGACTTGGGCAATCTGTTCCTTCTCACTCCCGTGTAGGCCCGAACGCGTCGAGATACTCACCTCGTGGACAGCCGAGAGGAGCCTCACCGCGCCGCCCGAAAGATGCTCAACCTTGCCAAGCGCCTCCAGCTCCTTGAGGTCGCGACGTAGCGTCGAAATAGAGACGCCCGGCAGCTCCTCCTGCAGCTCGGAAATCCTCGCGAGGCCCGACTTCTGCAGGCACTCTACAATTCGCTCCTGGCGCTCATACGGAATCATATTGGGAACCTCTCCAAACCACTCTGCTTCACGCTCGTTCATTTCTTTTCGAAAAGTGTAACGCACAAGCAGAATAGCGGCCGCCACCTGTTGCGATGACGACCGCTTAATCGATTGACCTACCCTCTCGTTCACAATTTGAACGAGGTTGACACACCTCGCGTAAGCGCGACGCTCTTCAAGCGAAGAGAACGACCCTAGGAGAGGCGGCGCATCCGGGGCTCTTAGGCGAGCTGATCCTCCTTGCCGGTGAAGGCGAAAGCAAGAACACCGGCCACGACGGCGGAAATGAGCATGCCGACCATAGCCCAAGCGAAGTTCATGGGGTCGGAACTCACGAAAGCCGGGAACGTAGTGACGGAACCGAAGGTGAACGCAGTGGTGACGACCTTCATGATACCGAGGAACGCGCCGCCGACGGCACCGCCGATGATCTGCGCAAGCCAGACCTTCTTGTTCTTCACGAGCATACCGAACAGCGTGGGCTCGATGATGGCGGACAGGGCGATCGATACGACACCGGTCATCGCGAAGCTCTTGAGCTTCTGGTCGCGGGCCTTGAGGAACACGCCGAAGGCGCAGCCGATAACGGCGAAGTTGCAGGCGAAGGTGAAGGGGCAGATGTAGTCGAAGCCGTTCTGAGCGATGTTGTTGATCATGATGGGGTTCACGGCCCAGTGGATGCCCATGGACACCAGCACGGACCAGCCGCCGCCAACCAGCACGCCGGCGAACACGGAGCTGCGCTCGATCAGCCAGTTGACCACGAAGGCGATGGCCTCACCAGCGTAGACGCCCAGGGGACCGATGACGAGCATGGTGAGCGGAACCATAACGATCAGGGAGATGGCGGGCAGCACGACGAGCTTGAGCATCTCGGAAACGTGCTCATCGAGCCACTTGTACAGGTACGAGTAGACCCAGACAGACAAGATGGCAGGGATAACCGTGGAGTTGTAGTTCATGAGAACCACGGGGATGCCGAAGAAGTCCGTCATGGCGCCGTTGCCCGCGTCGCCCATGAGGGCGATGAAGTCCGGGTAGAGCAGGCACGCGCCGAGCAGCGCCGACAGGTACGGGCTCGCGCCGAAGCGCTTGCCGGCGGAGAAGCCGAGCAGCACGGGCAGGAAGTAGAACACGCTCATGGCCAGGGTGTACAGGATGGTGTAGGTACCCGTGCCCTCAGCGATGATGCCGAGCTGGGCGGCCAGGATAACGAAGCCGCGCAGGATACCGGAGCCGGCCATGGCGGGCAGCAGCGGGGCAAAGATGCCGGAGATCGCGGAGAAGACCTGGCTGACGATGCTCTCGCCCTCGTCCTTGGTAGCAGCGGAGATTTCCACGCCCGAACCCTTGACCAGCGGCTCAAACTTCTCGTACAGCTTCGGGACCTCAGTGCCGATGAGGACCTGGTACTGACCGGCCTTGTTCAGCGTGTTCACAACGCCTTCGACTTCCTTGACCGCAGCGTCGTCGCAAGCCGCGTCGTCTTTGAGATTGAGGCGCAGGCGCGTCGCGCAGTGCGTCATGCCCGAGATGTTCTCGGGACCACCGACGGCGTCCAGAATCCCCTGAGCCATCGCGTTCCAGTCGCGTTTCATTGGTTACCTCCCCATTGCGCAGAAGAGCTCGCGGACAAGCTCGGCTGCCTTAATCGCGTCGTTTGCATCGATAACGGATTGAATCTTCTCCATGCTTACGGCCTCGATGGCGTCGTTGAGCAGATGGATCATCTGGTCGTTCTGTGCAGCCTCGCCGGCAGCGGGCTCGATGACCGGGAACGTGTCGAAGTAGATTGCGCTGTCGTAACCGTGCTTCTTCACGTAGTAGAGGAACTCGAGGGTCTTCACCGGCGTGGACGTACCAATCATAAGGCCATCGTCGAAGCGACCGTTGCCGTCGTTTAGGTGAATGCCGTAGAGCTTGCCCTCGCGGCCGAACAGGTCGGCGGCCATGGCAGGGTTCTCGTGCTTCATGAGCATGTGGCAGTAATCCAGCGTGACGCCCAGGTTCGGGCGGTCTGCAGCGTTGAGAATCATGCCGGTCATACCCATGGAGTCGATGAACGCGTACGCGCGCTCCTCGTAGGGTTTGTACTCAATCGAGATCTTGAGGTCGGGCGCGTAGTCGCAAACCTTCTGGAATGCGGCTACGAGCTGGTCGAAGACGCGAGCGTAGGCGATCTGGAAGCTGTAGTCAAAGCCGTCGTGGCCGAGCCAGATGGTCACCGTGTTGCCACCGGCAGTGCGGCAGTAGTCGCACGCCTCGTAGCAGAGCTCAAGGGCTTCCGCGGCAAGGGCATCATCGGCATTGCCCAGGTCACCGTTGAGGAAGGCGTTGCGGAAGCGCAGCGCGCAGCCGTTCAGCTGCAGGTCGTGAGCTGCGAGCTTGGCGGCCATGTCCTCAGCCGTGACACCTGTGCAGTGCTCGGGGTAGTTGAGGTCGACGTGCGTGAGGCCCACGCTCTGGAACTCCGCGAACACGCGATCAAGATTCTTGTCGCCATCGCGAAAATAGGAGTTGATACGAGTTGCAAGCTTCATGCTTCTACGTCCTTTACCTTCGTCCTTGATCGTTTCTGCCCGTTCGAGCACCTGATCTATATCCGTAATTCGATAAGGGCCGCCGCCTGCGCGCCGGGGCTTACCCTGTGACATGTAGATTACTGCCACATAAGTTCATTTTCAATCAGTATTTTTCACTCTTTTTCTCATTGTGTCAGAGTTTTTCACCGTATAAAGCCATCTACCTTGTGGTTTTGCTGTTAATCAAGTTTGACCATTCTTGAAATTACCTGATTTTTTCTGAATTAATTTGCCGTTTATCGGTAAAAATCGACCGCTCACGGCTGACGGCGACGCAAGATGGAAGATACTTGCATGAGGAAAAGCACTGAATTCCCAGCGCCGATTCGAATGACGCGATTGGTGACGCGAGCGTCGACGGCCCGAATCTGCCGTCGGCCCCCACTAACCAAAAACGGCGCCGCTCACGCGACGCCGTCATATTCCCTGGTGCCCCCGGGCGGATTCGAAAACTCCCCCCCCCGCGGGGAAATTGGTGACGCGGGTGTCGACGGCGCTGAGCGCTCCGTGTTTTGGTATGTGGATATGGCAGCCATCAACCTTTCTCGGCATGTGAAACTCTAGGCACATATGAGCATACCTGAGCGACGCAACACATGCGCTCCATCTATCCCAACAAGCTCCAGCGGTACCCGCACTTCCCATTTCGTGTAGAAAAGGGCCTGTATATACTTCCCATTTCGTGTATTGAATCAGGTAACCACACTTCCCATTTCGTGTATACAGCAGCTAGATTGGGCAATCATGTCAGTATTCAGACGTACGGCCTACAATAAACTCCTCGATTGGAAAGCGAGCAATGGATCCCGAGCCATCATGCTCGAGGGGGCCCGCCGCGTTGGAAAAGCACCCTTGCCCAAGAGTTTGCGCAGTCCAAATACAAATCCCACCTCGTGATCGACGAATCTGTTGCGAGTGAAAAAAGAAGACCGGAGACTCAACTGGTCTCCGGCCTCATTTCTAAAAAACGTCTCGTGGTTCTACTCGTGCTGTCGGGCTTCTACCAGCCTGCAGAAGTCGTTGACGCTCATGAGCCATTCCCTTTGCGCGGGCGTGTAGGTTTCGAACAGCGATGAGGGCACAACGAGGCTGAGCCTGTCCTTAGCCATAGCTCGTGTGTAATCCTCACTTACGGCGGGCTCAAGTGTTACAAGATGCTTGTCCTCGATTCTGTCAGCCTCATCAAGCACCTGACGCCAACGCTCCTTGATGGTTGTCTTGGCACCGAGCATCGTCAGTCGAGCGACAGGGAACTTGGGGTCGTGGTAATCGTCAATAGAGGGAAAGATGAAATCCGGCTTTGATTTGCCCTCGGTGTATTTCTGCGCCGAGTAGCGTATGCCCCTAGCATCGAATAGCATCGAGAGTTGATTCTCGAACGCCGTCCCCGCACGGGACTTGCGGCGCTGGAAGGCCGACATAGTGGTGCGCAGCACGCCATCAACATCAAGCGCCGAGCCAAGGTATGGCGCGAGGTCGCGCTCCAAGAGATGCCGCTCGAAGACGCGGAACAGCATCTCTTCGCGTTCGTAACAAGCGACCAAGCAGCCATCCGGGTCGCCCGTCCAATCGAGCTTTCCAAGGGTGGAAGCTGAGTAGGCTGAGAAGTCTGCCCCTTTGGGGAAGGACTCGCCGAATTTCTCGATCATACCGTCGAGGAAGTTCTCCGCTGCGATCGGCATGCTAACTTCGATGCCGATGGACTCCAAAATCCTTGCGGCGATCGACGTGATGCGCGTATCCTCCCGAGCAGAGGGCGTAAAACCCTTCTCGCCAACCCCGTCGAGCGCGAAGAGCCAGCGAACTTGAGATTCCGCCGTACTCCCCGCTCGGGCAAATAGGATTACGACCTCCTTGGCTTCGTGTAGGGCCAAAACCATGAGGTCGCCCGGACGGGCCATGCCCATGGCAGCATTATCGTTGTAGTAGAGCCTATGCTCAGTTCTAGTTGGATGCTTCCTGCGGGCGTCGTACCAAGTGGTATAACCATGGTCGAATATAGGGTCTGCACCATCATCGAGATATGCGAAGGTAGTTCGCATCCCCTTTATGTCATCGTCTCCGAAAAGCGCGCGCAAAGGCCCCACGCCGTTGAATTCGTGCTGGTGGCTTTTATTGGCCCCCATGATGTCAACGCCCGCGAGGGTTTTCGCGACAGCACCGTCAAAATACGCGCCAAGTACTCCATAGTCCATCCTAGAACACCTCCATCATCAACTTCGCGACCGAGCGCACGACCGGCACGGTCACGGAGTTGCCGAACTGCCTGTATGCCTGAGTATCCGACACCGGGATGATGAACTCATCGGGAAATCCTTGCAGGCGCGCGCATTCGCGGGGAGTGAGTTTACGAGGGTTTTTTCCTTCCTGCCCGACCAGAATCTCGCTGCCATCCTTGTGGTACCGGGCGGAAAGCGTCCTTGTCGTGTCCTCTGGGCCGACCATCGAGTATCCAAAGCCGTGGCCCGCCGCCTCATGCTTTTCGCGATAGGCGCGCAGATAGGCCCATAGCTTATCCGAAATGGTGTAGCGTTCGTTTGGTTGCTCTTCGAGGATTTCCCCTAGCGTATGTCCCGGTCCCGGCACCTCAAGGTCATCCCACGAGAAGGGAACTTCCTCCCTGAACCCCACGATGTAGATGCGCTCCCTGTGCTGGCACGTCCAGTTTTTTGAATCAAGCACTTTCCAGAAAATATGGTATCCAAGGTCCTCCTCAAGCGTCTGTCGTATGACCTTGAAGGTCTTCCCGCTGTCGTGACTCGTAAGGTTCTTAACGTTCTCAAGCAAGAAGGCCTTCGGGCGCTTGTCGCGTATGATGCGAGCGACCTCGAAAAAGAGGGTTCCCTGCGTTTTATCCTCAAAGCCGGTGGGTCTCCCCAAAGATTGCTTCTTCGAAACGCCTGCAAGGGAGAATGGCTGACAAGGAAAGCCTGCGAGCAGGACATCGAAGTCCGGTATATCGTTTGATGCGACCTGACGGATGTCGCCCGCCGGGGTCTCTCCATAGTTCATCCGGTAGGTTTTCTGGGCGAACTTATCCCACTCGCAAGAGAAGACGCACCTACCGCCAAGCTCCTGGAACGGCATTCGTATACCGCCGATGCCCGCGAAGAGATCGCAGAAGGTAAAAGGCGCGTCGCTGCGCTCCCCTTGGTCAAATGGAGCCCCCGCATCGAGCGATGCGATAAAGGCGCATTCAGCCGCCGTTGGACTAGTATCCCCAGACTCCCAGCGCCGAACGGTGCGTTCGCCAGACGAGCCCATACCAAGGGCGGCGGCGAACTCCTTTTGGGTGAGGCCGAGGTCAATTCTCTTTTGCGCTATATCAGCTGCATTTAGTTGCATGGGACGCCTATCTTGGTTGAAAAACGGTCAAACTGTCCTGTATTTACCACAGCGTTAGTCTATCACCCCGAGCGGACATGTCTTCCCCTTGCTTCAGTCCGCCTCTAAACCCCGTAGCATCAACTGGGCTTTAGGGCTTGGACACTCTACCGGAGGGCTCTAGACGCAATTGGTGACGCGGGTGTCGACGGTTCGAATCCGCCGGCGGCCCCCGCAAACCAGAAACGGCGCCGCTCCCGCGACGCCGTCATATTCCCTGGTGCCCCCGGGCGGATTCGAACCGTCGACACCCGCTTTAGGAGAGCGGTGCTCTATCCCCTGAGCTACGGAGGCATGTTGTACTAGTGTAGCAGATTTACTGCATCGCAATACGTCGCATGACTAGACTTCGAAGTTGCGGTGGAATAGTTCCTGTCTGAAGCATCTAAAGCCGTATTTAGGAACTATTTCACCGCAACTTATGAAGAGCTAGTTACCTTTGTGGAAGAGGTTTTTGATAACGGAGGGGATGCTCTTGGCGCCCTTGGCAGTCACATCGATAAAGTCGGGCGAACGCACGAGCTTATCCTCGTCGACGTACTTGCGGACCGCACGAAGCGTCTCTTTGTCGTCGCGCGTCGAAAACGTAAAATGACCGTTGTCCTTGGTGAAGATGGCAAAACGCGTAATCTTCTTGGTGCCGCGCAAAACCTCGGCGGCAATATAGTCGACCTCGTCCCACGGGATTTGAATATAATCCTCGGGATTGCGCTCGTTGTAGTACTCGAACGCCTTATTTCCCACCATCACGTTACCGTGGCTGGTAAGCCCCATCAGGCAGGTTGCCGGCGTTGCCAGATCGACCGTGCTGTTCTGAGATTGCGCCATGCGCGCCTCGCCCTCCAAATAAAACAATCGGACCGCATCCAGTGTACCCACCAGGTGCGGTCCGTTTCAATGGCTCAAAAGCCCTTGCCTAGCTATTCTCGGTCTTAAGCCGAAGCGTGCTTACATGAAGCCGCAGAAGCGACCGATGATGCCGACGGCGAAGAGAGCCAGGATGATGACGATCGGGCTGACCTTCTTCTTGAGGAGCTTGCAGACCAGCAGGGTCAGGCACACGGCGGCAAGGCCGGGGATGAGCTGATCGAGGTTGGCCTGAAGCGTGGTGACCTTCATCTGATCAAGGGCGGTAGCACCGACGGAGTTGTACATCGTCAGCGCTTCCTTGATACCCTCGGAACCGGAGGGCAGGCTAGCCCAGTCGATAAAGGCGCCAGCAGACTGCTTGACCGTGGAGACGATCGGGGTGAAGGAAATGGACACCCAGCGCTCGACCAGGGCGCCGATGATGAACATACCCAGGATGGAAGCGCCCTCGGTGACCTTGCCCATCAGACCACCGGAGAGGTCCTTGGCGATGGAGGAGCCGACCTTGTAGCCAAACTCCTGCGTGTACCACAGGAAAGCGTAACGGATGATGTTCCACGCGAAGAAGAACAGCAGCGGACCGACGATGCTGCCGGACATGGCCAGGGAAGCGCCCAGAGCACCCAGAATCGGGCGAAGGGTGAACCAGAAGACGGGGTCGCCGACGCCGGCGAGCGGGCCCATCATACCGACCTTGACGCCCTGAATGGCGACGTCGTCAATCGGGGCACCGTTGGCGCGCTCCTCCTCGAGAGCGAGGGTAACGCCAATGACGGGGGCGGAAACATAGGGGTGGGTGTTATAGAACTCCAGGTGGCGCTTAAGAGCGGCAATCTGGTCATCCTTGCTGGTGTAGAGCTTCTTGATCGCAGGGATCATTGCGAAGCACCAGCCGCCGTTCTGCATACGCTCGTAGTTCCACGAGCCCTGAAGGAACTGATGACGGAAGCAAACCTTCTTGCGGTCAGCCTTGGTGAGCTGAATCTTGTTCTCTGCCATATGTATCACTCCCCTCCTACTCGTAATCGTTCAGAATGTCGCCGAGCGGGTCGCCGGAGCCACCGCCCATGCCGCCACCCTGCTTGGCCAGATCCTTAAGGCCAAGGTAGATGAGGGCAAGAGAGATGCCGATGAGACCAAGGGCGATCAGCGTGAGCTGAGGGATGGCAGCAAGGACAAAGCCGAGGACGAAGAACGGCCAGGTCTCCTTGGTGGCCATCATGTTGATGACCATGGCGTAACCGACGGAAGCGACCATGCCGCCGCCGACAGCCATGCCGCCGGACAGCCAGTCGGGCATAGCGTTAAGCGCGTTGGTAACGGCCTCGGCCGGGATGACGCACAGAAGCACTGCCGGGATGGCGATACGAAGGCCCTGCATGAGGATGGCAGCATACTGCCAGCGCTCGATGCCGGAGAAGTCGCCCTTCTCGGCGCAACCGTCCATGGCGTGAGCGATAGCGGTAGCAATGGTACGGCAGATCATGGTCAGGAACAGACCAGCGACCGACAGCGGGACGGCGACGGCGATAGCGGTGGTAACGGCCTTGGCCGAATCGGTGGCGCCACCGTTGAGGGCGAGCACCATGATGATCGAAGAAGCGACCGAGGCCAGAGCGGCGTCAGGCGCGACAGCGGCGCCGACGTTAGCCCAGCCAAGGGCCATCATCTGGAGCGAACCGCCCAGGAGGATGCCCTCCTGAAGGTGACCGGTTACGAGACCGATAAGCGTGCATGCCACGAGCGGCTGATGGAACTGGAACTCATCCAGAATGCCTTCCATACCGGCAAGCAACGCGACAATCGCAACAAGCAGAATAGTGATTGCAGACATGTATCGGACCCTCCTTTACTATGCTTGAGCGGCCAGTTCGGCCTTAGCTTTCTTCAACATGGCGTCGAGATCCTCGGAGGAATCCGAAGGAACCTTGCGGACCTCGAACTTGACGCCCTTGGCCTTGAGGGCCTCGAGAGTCTTGACGTCGTCATCGCCCATAGCGACGGCGTTGGTGACGACGACCTTGCCCTTGGAGTGAGCCATGGAACCGATGTTGACTTCCTTGATGTCGACGCCGGCCTCGATGGCCTTGAGCAGATCCTGCGGGTTCTCAAAGAGCAGCATGGCCTTGGTGTCACCAAAGCGCGTGTCCTTGACGACCTCGGCCATCTTCTTGATGGGCACGACGTTGGCATGGACTCCCGGAGGGGCAGCCTGCTCGATCATGGTCTTGCGGAGCTCGTCGTGAGCAACGCCGTCGGAAACCACGATGATGCGGTTGGGGTTGATCTGCTTGGTCCACGTGGTGGCCACCTGACCATGAAGCAGACGGGTGTCGATACGGACGTGGGCGATCTTGATGTGCCCATCGCCGATGACCGTTCCCGGAGGGATGGCGCCTGCAGGAGCAGCGGCGGCCGCAGCCGGCTTCTTCTCCTCGGGCTCCAGAGACTCGGGCTTGACACGCACGCCAGCC
The DNA here is from genome assembly GCA_965141565.1 of uncultured Collinsella sp. Lineage (GTDB taxonomy): Bacteria > Actinomycetota > Coriobacteriia > Coriobacteriales > Coriobacteriaceae > Collinsella. The sequence goes on from CBCSNQ010000005.1 coordinate 16,481, forward strand.
TTAGCCTCAGTCACGAGATGTTTTGCGATCGCATGTGCAGTGTTCTTTGCGTCAAAGCGCTGCGAATATGCCTCGATGAGCATAGGCAGGTTGACACCGGTGACGATAGCCCAGGAATCGTGGCCCTCGATGAGCCCGCTGATCTGGTTGAACGGCGTGCCGCCCCACAGATCAACGAGGAAGAGCACCTGCTCCTGGTCTTCGAAGGAAGCGATTGCTTCCTCGACCTTGGCACGGAAGTCGTCGGGGCCCATGCTCGGCTCGAGCGAGACCACGGCAACAGACGGCTGATCGCCAAAGACCATCGAGCCCGTCTGCTTGATTCCAGCTGCCAAGTCCCCGTGGCTAGCAAGAACAATACTTACCATCACATAACCTCCTTTTTGTCTACGTATTTCCTACACGACATGAAAGGAGTATAGCTGTTTGGTTTGTGGAATTATAGCTAAATCCGCAAAAGGTTGGATTATTTGTTTAAACGTCTAGGTTTGTTACAAGTTGATTACGTTACTGCTTTTTGACTCATTACACGACAAGGCGTCGCTCATCAAGCCAAGCATTTTACAGATACAAGCAGGCTGTTCATTAATATCGATTTTAGGCAAGCGCGAATGCGCTTGTACTGCCGCTATTTTGTTTAAACAGACATGGCTTGACTATTTTCGTGACTTATGGTCTATGAAACCACTCAAAATAGTTGCGGTGGAATAGTTCTTGTTTAAGAGCCAGAAGGCTGGATTTAGGAACTATTTCACCGCAACTTATAGGGAATCCTAGGCGATGTGGAGTGGGTTGGCGGCGTCGACGGCATCGGGGGCGTCGGAGAGGCCGTCAGGAGCAGCGTCTGCCGGATCCTCTTCGGGGGTCTCGATCTGTTTGATCATGACCTCTTGGCCCTGCAGCAGGTATGTCTCGCCGCTACCGCAATGGGGACAGGTCTTGCCGTGCTCGACCGTCGCGTAGTCGCGGCCACATGCCTCGCAATGCGTCACAGCCTCGACGGGCTCCACAACAAGCTCCGCGCCCTGCGCGATAGGCTTTTTATCTGCTGCCCAGCGCCAAGCGTCGAGCAGCAAGTCGGGAACGACGCCCGAGACCTCGCCCAACAGCAACGTTACGCTCGAAACGCGACGCACGCCATGAGCGCGCGCTACATTCTCGACATCGCGAATAATGTGATAAACGATTCCCAATTCATGCAAGGTAGAAACCTTTCAACAACGGTTGATGCGATGCAAACTCAAAGCAAGGGGACGGCGAAATCTAGTCTGCGCCGTCCCCTTACCCGCCATGGTTACCTATTTACGACCGAACTTGATTTTGATTGCACGCTTTAAAGCATACTTGCCCAGGCTTGGGAGCTTTTGCTCGTATTTGACCATCGTGGAGCACTCGGGGCGGTCGCGATCCAGATGGATGGCGTCAAACGCGCACTTGGTGGTGCACAGGCCGCAGCCGATGCACTTGTTGGGGTCGACAATCGAGGCGCCGCAGCCCAGGCAGCGGGCGGTCTCGGCGCGCACCTGCTCCTCGGTAAAGGTCTCAACATACTCGCTAAACGGCGCAGCCTTCTCGCGTTCGCGGTCCACATGCGCAACCTCGCGGCTCGCGTTGTCGTAGCTCTCGAGCACAACGTCGTCGCGGTCGAGTGCGGTGTAGCGGCGCTGATTGCGGCCGATGGCGAGCGTGGAGCCCGGCTGCACAAAGCGATGGATGGACACCGCGGCCTCGTGGCCGGCGGCGATAGCGTCGATGGCAAAGCTGGGGCCAGTGTAGACGTCACCACCCACAAAGATGTCGGGTTCGGCGGTCTGGTAAGTCTGGGGATCGGCAAGGGCGCCCTGGCCGCGGCCGAGCTCCACCTTGGAGCCAGCCAGCAGGTCGCCCCACACAATGGACTGGCCAATCGACATGACGACACGGTCGGCATCGACACGGCGCAGATCGTTCTCGTCGTACTCGGGCGCAAAACGGCCCTCGTCGTCAAAGACACGCGTGCAGCGCTTGAAGGTGATACCGCACACACGACCGGCCTCGTCCAGGTGAATCTCCTTGGGGCCCCAACCGCAGCTGATGTGAGCGCCGTCCTCAACGGCCTCGCGACGTTCCTCCTCGCTGGCGGGCATCTGGACCTCGCTCTCCAGGCAGAACATCTCAACGTGCTCAGAGCCCAGACGGCAGGCGTTGCGGGCAACGTCGATGGCCACGTTGCCGCCGCCCACCACAATGGTGCGGCCGGACAGGGTATCGATCTTGCCGCTGTTAACCTCGCGAAGGAAGTCGACGGCCACGGTCACGTCCTCGGCATCCTCGCCCGGAATACCGGCAAGGCGGCCGCCCTGGCAGCCAATAGCAACGTAGAAGGCCTTAAAGCCCTGCTCGCGCAGCTCGTCGAGCGTCACATCACGACCGACCTCCACGCCATAGCGGAACTCGGCACCCATCAGGCGAATGATCTCGACCTCGGCCTCGATGACGTCCTTCTGCAGTTTAAAGCTGGGAATGCCATAGGTGAGCATGCCACCCGGGCGCTCGTTCTTCTCGAACACGACGGGCTTGTAGCCCTTCTCGGCCAGATAGAAAGCACAGGACAGGCCGGCCGGACCGGCACCGATGATGGCGATCTTCTGATCAAAGCCGCCAGCGCGCGTCGGCGTCACCACGGGCGGGACGTAGCGGGTCGCGGCATCCAGATCGCGCTGGGCGATGAACTTCTTGACCTCGTCGATGGCCACGGCGGCGTCCACACGGCCGCGGGTGCAGGCGTCCTCGCAGCGGCGGTTGCACACACGGCCGCAGATAGCGGGCAGCGGGTTCTCGCGCTTAATGAGTGCTAGGGCCTCGTCATAGCGACCCTGAGCCGCGAGCTTCAAATAGCCCTGAACGGCAACGTGCGCAGGGCAGGCCGTCTTGCAGGGAGCGGTGCCGGACTCATGCGTCTCGATACGGTTGTCGTTGCGGTAGTTGGGCGACCACTTGGTGTGATCCCATTTGGTGGCGTCGGGCAGCTCCTGGCGCGGATACTCGGGCACCTGTCCGCCGGCCTTTTTGCTGCAGAGCTTCTGGCCCAGCTTGGCGGCGCCGGCCGGGCACACCTCAACGCAGCGACCGCAGGCAACGCACTTGTCCTTCTCGACCTTGGCGACATAGGCCGAGCGCGACAGGTTGGGCGTGTTGAACAGCTGAGAGGTGCGCAGGGCATAACACACGTTGACGTTGCAGTTGCAGATAGCGAAGATCTTGTTCTCGCCGTCGATATTGGTGATCTGGTGCACAAAGCCGTTGTCCTCGGCCTGGCGCAGGATGTCGTAGACCTCGTCGCGCGTCACGTAATGGCCGCGGTCGGTCTCAACCACATAGTCGGCCATATCGCCCACGGCAATGCACCAGTCGGCGGGGTCGTCGGCGCAGCCCTCACCCATCACGCGACGGCTCGCGCGGCAGCTGCAGGTGCTAGCGGCATATTTGCCATCGTATTTGTCGAGCCAATGCTCGATATGCTCGATCGGCACCGAGGTGCTCGCGGCGTCGATAGCCTTCTCGACCGGAATGACATGCATGCCGATACCGGCGCCTCCGGGCGGCACCATCGGCGTGGCCTTGGACAGCGGTCCCTTGGACGCCTGCTCAAAGAACTTGGCATAGACCGGGTGCTCCTCGAGCTGGCTCACGCGCATGTTGAGGAACTCGGCGGAACCCGGCACCAGCATGGGCAACACCCATTGCTTGGCGCGCTCGGGGTTTTCCCAGTTGTACTCGAGCAGGCCCGTGTAGCTCATATCGTCGAGCATCTTCTCGATATCAGCCTCGGGCATGCCGGTGAGCTTGACCATCTCGGGCAGCGTATAGGGACGGCGCATCTTCATCTTGCAGAGCACTTCGGCCTGCTCGTCGGTCGCGGCCTCGGCAAACGACCAGTACTCGTAGCCCAACAGCTCGTCGCGATGCAGCAGACGGTTGGTGCAGTGCTCGCACAGCTTGACGATGGCCTCGCGCGGATGCTCCGGCAGCGGCGGCACGAACTCCGAACCGATGTCGGGCTCGGTGTAGCTAATCCCCGGTCCGTTGAGAATCATGGTTGTCCCTTCTCTTGCCACAGCCCGACGAGGCCGCAGCGCCCCTCTTTTTTTGCAGGCCGGGCATGCCCCATGCCGTTCACCCGCCATTGTTGACATTGTGTCAAAAATAGTATTGACGAACCGTCAACAATATTCAAGACTGTTAGGCGAACGGTCAGGCAAAAGAGGATGAAAGGCGGCAAAACATGGGCAACAACACAGCAGGTACCTCTGTGGTCGATGCCGTCCCCGCATCCGATAGCGCGGCAAAGCGCCTGACGGGCGACGAACGCCGTCGCGAGATCCTCGATGCCGTGCGCACCGTAAGCTCCGAGCTGGGCGTGTCCCACCTATCGGTATCGGCCGTGACCAAGCGAGCCGGCTGCACGCGTTCATTGTTCTACCATTACTTCGCCGACATGGACGCCGCCGTCACCGCTGTTATGGACGAGGCGATCGACGGCTTTATCTCCGAACTCGAGCGGTGGAACGCCGACCGCACCGTCGGTGATATCGAGGGCGCGCTCGACACCGTCGCCCCGCTCTTTAAGCGCCTGGTCGCCAGCGGCCACGAGCTGCCGAGCACGCTTACCTCGAGCAGCGGCGCGCTCTACGGCGGTTTTTTGCACAACGTGGTCCAGCGCGTGGCGCAGTATATCTGCGACACCACCGTAGTGGATTTTGTCGCCCATCATGAGCTACGCATCGACCATGTCTACGAGACGTTCTACACCCTCATCATGGGTCTTTTGATGTATATCCGCACGCACCCCGATGTGCCCGACGAAACGGTCAAGGAAATCATCGCCTCGACACTCCACATCGAGGGCTATACCGCCAAGTATCCGGAGCGCAAGCCCCAGAACTGACGACATTTGGCCAAACTGCCCGCGATCAGAAGAGGGGCCGCGGGCGTGTGAAAGGAGAGCAGCATGCTGTTCGATGTTTGGGGTAGCGATACCCTTATCCACTGGGCCGGCTGGGCCATGGTCTTTATTGGCCTGATCGTGCTCAACGAGGTCGGCCGCCGCACTAAGCTGGGCGCGGCAATCATCTTTGGCGTGGCTCCGCTGGCCATGACCATCTACTGCGTCGCCATCGCCATCGGCGTCTCGCAGGGTGCCGAGTGGGCACTCACCAACCCCACCCATGTGTACCAGAACAGCTGGTTCCACTACGCCAAGGTATACGCGGCGCTGGCCGGTTGCTGGGGCTTCATTGCCATTAAGTACCAGTGGGGCAAGATTGGCAAGGCGCATTGGTTCCGCGCATGGCCGTTTGTGATCGTCGCCATCAACATCATGATCGCCGTCGTGTCCGACTTTGAGAGCGCCTATCACTTCTTTGTCCTGGGCGAGTCCACCTGGGTCACCTCCGAAGGTGCTACGCAGCTGGCCGGCTGGAACAACGTGTTCAACGGCATCGCCGGTATTATCAACATCTTCTGCATGACCGGTTGGTGGAGCGTCTACGCCTCCGAGGATCAGACCGACATGCTGTGGCCCGATATGACCTGGGTCTACATCATCGCCTACGATATCTGGAACTTCTGCTACACCTACAACTGCCTGCCCACCCACTCCTGGTTCTGCGGCTTTGCGCTGCTGCTGGCGCCCACCGTCGCCGCCTTTATCTGGAACAAGGGCGGCTGGATCCAGAACCGCGCCTTTACGCTGGCCATTTGGTGCATGTTTGCCCAGGTGTTCCCGTACTTCCAGGAGGAGTCCATCTTTGTGACCCACTCCACGCTCGACCCCGGCGCCGCTACCGCGGTCTCGATCGCCGCACTGGTCGCCAACGTCGCCGCGATCATCTACATCGCCTACCGCGCCAAGAAGCTCGGCCGCAATCCCTACAAGCAGGATGTCTTTGAGGGCACCAGCGATTGGGAGAAGGCTACCGCTCGCCGCGCCAAGGTTGATTACGCGCACGCCGAGTAACGCGCCTGACGCAGACATCGCTTGAGCGCGAAGCAGCATAGCCGGCTCCGTGCAACTCAACGCATTGCAGAGCCCCCGGAATGTGATTCGTTCGCGTTCCGGGGGCTTTTTGCTGCCGCGAGGATACGGCTGAACGATGCGCTCGGGTTAAATCGGATCTTATATTTCGTATGCGCTTTATATGGCTCCATTTTTGGGTACAGTGTTGAGCCGATATTGCATTGGGGGATATATGAGCGATGAGACGTATGGCCGCGAGGATGCGGCCCAGGATGCGGAAGCATGTGCCGAAGCCCTGGAGAGCCTTGACCGGATCGCGCTAGACGAGCTCTCGTTTAGCGATTCAGCCGTCGACGCGCAGGACGAGGTGTACGAAGACACTGAGGACGAAGGCAGCGACGCCAAAGACGCTCCTGACAAAGCCGAAGAGGACGATAGCGAGGCCGGCAACCAGCCAGAATCCGACACGGGCGAGGAAACCGTCTTGCTCGACAGCTTGCCGGCCGAGGATTCGCTGACCCGCGAGCTTCCTGGCCTGGGTTCCGCACCAGCCGTGGATGAGACCATCGCCATGGGCGATATTCCCCTGCCGTCCGTTCCCTCGGCGCGCGAGGCCGAGGTTCGCCATCGCAAGATGTCGCCTAAGCGCCGCAATCTGATGGTCGCCGGTGTCGTGGCCGTCGCGCTCGTCGCCGGCGGTGCAGGCTATGCTGCCTGGAACGGATATCAGCAAGAGCAGGCTGCCGCTGTCGCCGCCAATGCCCACACGATGATGTCGGTGCAGATTGGCGTGCATGCCGCGGGCCTCGACTGCTCAACTGGCTCCAAGATTCCCGTGCAGGTGAGCGGCCAGGATTCCGACGGTTCTTCCGTGAGCGAGACGCTCTACGTTGACGAGCATGGTCGCGGCATCAAGCTGCTGCCCGGTGACTATACGCTCTCCATCGCTGGGTCCCCCATCGCAGCCGACGGTACCATTTACACCGTGCCGACCACCAAGGCGCAGGTCACCATTAAGAGCGATGGGCAGGATTTGAGTGCCCAGGCCACCTTTAAGCTCAAGGTGCCTTCGGCCGACACGGTGACTGACGACCAGATCGATGCCGCCGCCAAGTATGCCGAGGAGGGCGGTGCGAGCTCCGCCGCGGCTGCCAAAGTGCTCCAGCAGGCAGCAACCGCGCGGCGCGACGCCGCCGTCAATGCCGTGAGCGCGCAAAAGGCACAGGCGTCCCGTGATGCTGACGCTCGCCACAAGGCAACCGACCTCTACCAGCTCGATATTCCCGTCGAGTGGTACGGCAAGGTCGCAACTTGGCAAAACGGAAGCACGCTATGCATCTATCTGGGCGACGACGCCAATACGCCGCTCGTGACGCTCGTCGCCGTGCGCGATGGCGAGACCTTTACGCCCGATGACGGCGATACGGTTTTGGGCACGGTCAGCCTGGGCAACGGTTATACCGTCTATGCCAGCGGTCCCGTCTATCCGTACGTGGTGCCCCAGACTATCAACGGGCGCACCCAGGATCCAGTGTCGACCTACCCCATGGACACGGCCATTGAGCTTGTCGAGCTTACGACCGGCAACCGCTATACGTATAGCCAGATCAAGAACGACCTGGTTGGCAAAGACGGCAACGCAGACGCCGCGACCAAACTCGAGACCGACTACCTCGCCCAGATTCTCCTGCCGAGTATCAAAGCCCAGGACTAGCCGGGCGCATCATGGTGCTCCCCAACCGTGATGAAGGGGCCAGGAGGTCCTGGCCCCACGATCCGTAGATGATTAGGCAAGGAGCCACTTCCATGCGGGCACAACGTGTACCACACCGTGTTCGCATGGAATATCGGCCTGCTCATCCATGGTAACGATTGCCGACTCGCCAAGATCGAACTGGGCCATCGAGGCATCAAGCGCGGCAATTTCGCGCTCGCGCGTTTTCTCACTTGCCATATCCGCACTCACCTGAATCAGGCTATAAGCCCGCATGAGAAGCGCGTCCCCAGCCACAAAGTCCACCTCATGGCTTTTGCTCTTCTCTTTGATCAGCAGGCGGCAGACCGAGCCGGTCCTCACCGCGGGAGTCCTTCTTCTTAGCGCATTGAACACTGCGGTCTCGAGCCTCTGGCCCTGGTCCAATGCCGATGCGGGAGAGAATGCTCCAAACATCGCAGGATCGACAGCGTAGACCTTAGACGCAGACCGCATGTTATTTGCCAGTGAACGCGTGAACTCCGGCACGGAGAACAGCAGGTAGGCGTCCTCATAATACTCAAGTAAGTCGCTGAGCGAATTACGACTGACGGGTATCTGCCTGCTCTTGAACTCGTTGTACACTTTGTTCACCGACAGCTCTCGTCCCGAAGATGCCATACACCGCGTTAGGAACAGCGATGCCAAGCGAGGGTTCTTGACGTCGTAACGCTCAACGACGTCCATAGCGACCGTTCGCGAAGCATATTCCTGTAGCAGCTGAATCGCGTCTGTGGGCGTCTGCTCAAGCGTCGCGATGAATCCCCCTCGTTCAAGATATCCGATCAGATGATGTCGAAGCAGCGCTGCATCTCTTGGGGAAAAGGTCGCATCTGGCTCGAAAACGTTCCCCGTCTTATATCGAACGTATTCCGAAAAACTCAACGGAAAAAGCTCCCGTATAAGAGAACGACCCCTGAACTCGCTCTTAAGCTCTGAGGACAGCATCTTAGAAGAAGATCCCGTCACATAGACGGTCGCTTTCTCCGTATCGACTACACGCCGCAGAAACGCACCCCATTCGGGAATTTCCTGGATCTCGTCAAAGAAAATGTAAGCGCCCTCGGTTCGAGCAGCAGGATACAGCGCATAGAACGTGTCGAGCACGTCCGCCAGCAGCGATGGCTCATACGGGCGCAAGCGCTCATCCTCAAAATTGAAGTAAAGCATCCGGTCAAGCTCGACGCCCCGGCTCTGAAGCCGCCGCATCTCCTGATACAGGCGATACGTCTTTCCACAACGGCGGGCCCCCACAATCACATTTACGATGTTGTCGCGCTTTGGCTCCTGTGGGTTTCCTAGATCAAGGTCTCGCTCAAAGACCTGCGGAACCCCCTGCTGTTCAAAGTCCTTTATTTTCTGGGCGATCAAGTCGTGGAATGCCATGATTCTCCAATCTTGCTCTCTAGCTAATCAAAATTATACTGATTCTTGATTAATTAGAGAGCAAGATTATGTCTGACTTGATTAACACTTAAGCAAGTTTTTTCACTATTACTGCTCGAAGGATATCGAGTGGCTAAGAGGACAACCGAGCTCGAATGCGACTCCCCGAGCAGTCAATTTGGGACGGGGCTTTTTTGACTACCCTCCCCCTGTAGAAAAATCCCTAACAAAGTTGCGGTGAAATAGGGACTGTTTTTGCTGGTCAAACCGCAAAACAGTCCCTATTTCACCGCAACTTATTGGTGGCCTTTTGGGTGGCACTCAGCGCCATGGATCGGCTTCGAACAGCGGCTCGCGCTCGGGGCGGCGATCGCTGTAGGGATCGTAGCCGTCATCGTCCTCGTTCTCGGCACGGATGTAGGGGTCGCGCGGCTTGGGCGCCGGTTTCGGCGAAGTCTTCGGTGCGGCGGGCGCCGCCTCAGCCACCGGTGCGTTCGTCTTGGTCTCGTCTTTCATCTGCATAGCTCCTTGCATCGCATCCGTTCAACATTATCGATTGTCGCACGAAAAAGGGCGGCGGACCCAATTGGATCCGCCGCCCTTGGCGTTTAGAGACGACTGGCAGATTTTAAGGCATATCCCAAAATCTACTCGGCGTCGGGGACCTCGTAGGTGGCCGCCGGCGTGTTGTCGCACACGACAGTAAAGCCGCCGTCCTTGTCGACATCGACCGTCACCTGATCGCCCTCGCGCACCGTGCCGTCGATGATGGCGGCGGCGATGGCGTCCACGACCTCGCGCTGGACCAGGCGCTTGAGCGGACGGGCACCGAACACGGGGTCCAGGCCGCCCACGGCGAGCATCTGCTTGGCCGCCGGGGTGATGGCAAGCGTCATGCGCTCCTTGGCCAGGCGTGCGCGGACGTCGGCAAGCTGGATGTCGACGATCTTCTCGATCTGCGCCATGCCGAGCGGATGGAACACCACGATATCGTCGATACGGTTGAGGAACTCGGGGCGGAAGGTCTGAGCCATGGCGGCGTCAACCTGATGGCGCATCTCCTCCTCGTCCTTACCGGACAGATCGGCGATGGCCTTGGAGCCCACGTTGGACGTCATGATGATGATCGTGTTCTTGAAGGACACCTGGCGACCCTGGCCATCGGTCAGACGGCCGTCGTCGAGCACCTGCAGCAGCACGTTGAAGACATCCGGATGGGCCTTCTCCATCTCGTCGAGCAAAATCACTGAGTACGGACGACGGCGCACGGCCTCGGTGAGCTGGCCGCCCTCGTCGTAACCCACGTATCCCGGGGGCGCACCGATCAGACGTTGGACGCTGAACTTCTCCATGTACTCGGACATGTCGATACGCACGAGCGCGCGCTCGTCATCGAACAGGCACTCGGCAAGCGCCTTGGCGAGCTCTGTCTTGCCCACGCCGGTGGGACCCAGGAAGAAGAAGCTGCCGATGGGCTTGTCCGGATCGGAGAGGCCCGCACGGCTGCGGCGCACGGCCGCGGCCACAGCGGAGACCGCCTCATCCTGACCGATGACGCGCTTATGCAGCTCGCCCTCCAAGCCCTTCAGCTTGTCGAGCTCGCCCTGCATCATCTTGGACACGGGCACGCCGGTCCAGGCGCTCACGACCTCGGCGATCTCATCGGAGGTCACCTGTTCGTTGAGGCCCTCGCCGTCCTGCTGCTTTTGCGCCTGAAGCGCGGCCTCGGAATCCTGAATCTGCTGCTGCAGACCCGGAATCACGGAGTAGCGCAGCTCGGACGCACGGCCCAGGTCGCCGTTGCGCGTCGCGCGCTCCTCTTCGCTCTTGGCCTCGTCGAGCTGCCCCTTGAGCTCCTGCACGTGGTCGATGGCGTTCTTTTGGTTGAGCCAGCCGGCCTTTTGCACATTGAGCTTTTCCTGGACCTCGGCAATCTCCTGGCGCAGGGCCTCCAGACGCTCCTTGGAGGCGTCGTCGGTCTCCTTCATGAGTGCCTGCTCCTCGATCTGCAGCTGGGTGAGTTGACGCGTGGTGGCGTCGATCTCGACCGGCATGCTGTCGAGCTCCATGCGTAGACGGCTTGCCGCCTCATCGACCAGGTCGATGGCCTTGTCGGGCAGGAAGCGGTCGGCGATGTAGCGATCGGAGAGGTCGGCAGCTGCCACGAGCGCGCTATCGGTGATGTGCACGCCGTGGAAGATCTCGTACTTCTCCTTGAGGCCACGCAGGATCGAAATGGTGTCCTCGACGGTAGGCTCGCTCACCATAACGGTCTGGAAACGACGGGCGAGCGCCGCGTCCTTCTCGATGTACTTGCGATACTCGTCGAGCGTGGTCGCGCCGATTGCATGTAGGTCGCCACGGGCGAGCGCCGGCTTGAGGATGTTGCCGGCGTCCATGGAGCCCTCGGTGGCACCCGCGCCCACGATGGTGTGAAGCTCATCGATGAACAGGATGACCTTGCCTTCGGATTTTTGCACTTCTTTGAGCACAGCCTTCAAGCGGTCCTCGAACTCGCCGCGGTACTTGGCGCCGGCGACCAGCGCGCTCATGTCGAGCTCGATGAGGTCGCGGTCACGCAGGGTGCTCGGCACGTCGCCGGCCACGATACGCTGGGCGATACCCTCGACGATAGCCGTCTTGCCGACGCCCGGCTCGCCAATGAGCACGGGGTTGTTCTTGGTGCGGCGGGACAGGACCTGGATGGTACGGCGAATCTCGTCGGTACGGCCGATGACCGGGTCGAGCTTGCCGGCGCGGGCGAGGTCGCAGATGTTGCGACCGTACTGCTCCAAGGCCTCAAACTGGGTCTTGTCCTCGGCAGACGTCACGCGGTCATCGCCACGCAGCTCCTCGTAGACCTGCTCGATGCGCTCCTTGGTCACGCCGGCATCGCGCAGCACGCGGCCGGCCTCGCCCTTGTCCTCGGCAAGTGCCATGAGCAGATGCTCGGTCACCACAAAGCTGTCGCCCATCTTGGTGGCCTTCTTTTCGGCCTTTTCGATGACGCGGACGAGCTCGTTGGACAGGCCCATCTGCTGGCCCTCGCCCGAAACCTTGGGCGCGTGGTCGATGGCATCTTGTGTGGAGCGTGCGAGCTGGGCCGGGTCGGCACCGATGCGCTCGATGATCACGGAGATATTGCGCTCGCCGGCACCAAGCAGGGCGGACAGCAGGTGAATCGGCTCCACCGCACCGGCCTGTGCGTCGGCAGCCGTGCTCATGGCGGTCTGCAACGCCTCGCGCGACGTCATTGCTAGCTTATCGATTCTCATGGAATCACCTCTCTTGGGGCGGCCGCCCTACGGGGCGGCTTCACGTTGTTCGAGAAGTATTGTTGCCAGCTTTGTACGATCTTATACATAAATCTAAGTCTCTATATATAAGATTTTATGAGTGATTAAGAGATAGGGGTAAAGATGTCGGCCCGCCGCCGCACAGGTGCGCTACCGTCTCAATCTGTAACATCTATCGACCGTTTCTGACTCCAGATGTTACAAATCGAGACGAATTGTTCAGCGGCACCCGTTTGTCTCAATCTGTAACATCTACTCGGCAAATAGAGCTCTATCTGTTACAAATCGAGACGAACAGAAGACACCCGAATCGAAAATCTAAATCTGTAACACCAGGCCCACTTTTAGCGGCCAAGATGTTACAAGTCGAGACAAACCGAGAACCACCACAAAGGTGCCTGTCCCCTTTGTGGCGGTTTTCGACAAAAAGAAGCCGCCCCGATAACAGAGGCGGCATCAAGCAAGTCTATTTATTAGCGTCCCTCAAGACCCAACGAGAACGCGGAAATGTAGCCTGGGGCTTACCCTTTCCCGAACGCGACCCTCGCGAAGCGCGTGAGCGGGCGGGAAAGGGTAAGCCCCGGGCGGACAATTAAGTGCGTTACTCGGCAGCGGCCTTGAACTTGTTGTAGTTGATCAGGCAGCCGGCCTTGACGATGGCACGCTCTTCGGCCGTCATATCGGCAATATAGAGCTCAATCTGCTCGACCGCACCATCGGCACGCACCACGTAGGCGGCGATGTCCTTTAGGTCGCCATCGAGCGCAGTGCGGATCCCCGGCACAAAGACGTAGTCGCCCACCTCAAAGTTGGGCTCGGCCTCCATCTGGAAGGGCACCATGCCCCAGTTCATCACGTTGGAGCGATAGCGCTTGGTGGCGTACTCGTGGACGATGTTGGCCAGGCCGCCAATTACGCGCTGGCAGCTCGCGGCCTGCTCGCGGGCAGAACCGTCGCCGGGCTTCTTGGCATAGAGCATGGAGCCGTACTCGGTCGCCTTGGCGTCTGCCGCGACACCCGCGCCGGCCAGTGCCTCAAACACGCCGGCAAGCTCGGCATCGAGTGCCGCCAGGTCGCCTGCTGCCTCGCCGGCAACACGGCTCTTCTCCACGGCGTCGACCTCCTTGGAACGGCCCACGTAGGCCGGATCGCGACGGTTCAGCGTAAACTCGGCCAGACCCAGCGGGTTGGAGCGGAAGGAACTCGTCTCACCCGAAGGAATGAGCTCGTCAGTCGTGGTGACCGGGTCCATGATCTTGGAGCACACCTTGAGCAGGATATCGTCGCCGAGAGGCTCCATCGCGGGCCACGGTTTGATGTTGGGACCCTCGACCAGCTCGTCGGCAGGCTCCGCCTTGCCAAAGCCCCAGTACACGCGCTTTTTGTACGGCGCGTCGTCAAAGGTGTACTCGCAGGCCTCGTCCCAAGTCTCCTCGGGCAGATCGGTCGCCGGCGTCAGGACGCCGCCGTTGGCAGCCGTCGCCGCAATGGAGCGAGCGTCCATCAGGGCCACGGCGCTCAGCTGGCCATTGCCCGGCTTGGAACCCTCGCGGTTGGGGAAATTGCGCGTAGTGTGGCGGATCGAAAGGCCGTTGTTGGCGGGCGTATCGCCGGCGCCGAAGCACGGGCCGCAGAATGCCGTGCGCACAATCGCGCCGGCCTCCATGAGGTCGTAGATATAGCCGCGGCGTGTAAGCTCGAGTGCCACGGGCTGGCTCGTGGGATAGACCGACAGCGAGAACTCGCCGCAGCCGGTGTTGGCGCCCTTGAGCACGCGGGCAGCCTGGACCACGGAGTCGTAGTTGCCGCCCGAGCAGCCGGCGATAACGCCCTGCTGCACGTGCAGCTTGCCGTCGACGATCTTGTCGAGCAGGCTAAAGTGCGTCTTGCCCTCGCCGATCTTGGCGGCCTCGAGCTCCACCTCGTGCAGGATGTCCTCGAGGTTCTCGTTGAGCTCGTCGATCTCAAAGCCGTTGGAAGGATGGAACGGCAGCGCGATCATGGGCTTGATGCTCGACAGATCGACCTCGACGCAGCCGTCGTAGTAGGCGACATCGGCGGGCTTGAGCTCGCGGTAGTCGTCCCCGCGGCCGTGCATGGTCAAAAACGCGTGCGTGTCCTCGTCGGTGGCCCAGATGCTCGACAGACAGGTGGTCTCGGTGGTCATGACGTCGACGCCGTTGCGGTAGTCGGTCGTCATGCTCGCGATACCCGGGCCCACGAACTCCATGACCTTGTTCTTAACGTAGCCCTTGGCAAAGACGGCGCGGATGATAGCGAGTGCCACGTCGTGTGGGCCAACGCCGGGGCGCGGGGTACCCGTGAGGTAGATGGCGACAACGCCGGGATAGGCAACATCGTAGGTGTCACGCAGCAGCTGCTTTGCCAGCTCGCCGCCGCCCTCGCCCACGGCCATGGTGCCTAGGGCGCCGTAGCGGGTGTGCGAGTCGGAGCCCAAGATCATCTTGCCGCAACCGGCGAAGTTCTCACGCATAAAGGAGTGGATGACGGCGATGTGCGGCGGGACGAAAATGCCGCCGTACTTCTTGGCAGCCGAAAGGCCAAAGACGTGGTCGTCCTCGTTGATGGTGCCACCCACGGCGCACAGCGAGTTATGGCAGTTGGTGAGCACGTAAGGCAGCGGGAACTGCTCCATGCCCGAGGCGCGCGCCGTCTGGATGATGCCGACAAAGGTGATGTCGTGGCTCGCCATGGCATCGAAGCGAATCTTGAGCGCCTCGGGGTCTCCGGACGTATTGTGTGCCTGGAGGATCGAATACGCGATGGTGCCACGCTTGGCATCCTCGGGTGTCTGCGTAATACCGCGCTCGGCAGCCTCGGCCGCAGGCACAACCTCGCTGCCGCCGCGCAGGTAGATGCCGTCCTCGTACAGCTTAACCATACTGTCTCCCACTCTGCCCAAAAGATTTGGGCGCATAGCATACATTCGTTCAATATCGTGCCATAGAACGGTTGCCAGCGGGTTACGAATCTCGGCGTTCACTTTATCTCAGTAAAGTAAAGGACGAGCACCTTGCATCACTCTTCTGACAAGGAGTGTCCCAAAGTGCCGGCACAAAAGGAACGTCCCCAAGTGCCAGCCAAAGCGACGTCGCAGGTTGAGGACGGACAGCGAGCGACGTCCAGAGCGAACAAGTTGGCATGAAAAAGGCAAGGCATAGACCTTCTGGTCATGCCTTGCCTTTTGAATGACAAATTGTCGCTCTGGACGTCGCGCAGCGTCGAGCCGTTACGCCGTTCGGCAGAACGGCGTAACCTAGAGATCCCCGCCGGCGCCCAAAAGTTTGCGCATGACTTGCTCGGGGTTGACTGAGCCGTCGCGCGGGGCCAGGGCGGTGATCTTCTTCTGCATCTTGTACTCGTGCAGCTCGTCCTCGAGCTGGCGCACGCGGGCGCGGAGTTTTTCGTTCTCGCGCTCGCGCTCCTCGGCACGCTCCTTCATATCGAGGATGCGCACCACGCCGGCAAGGTTGATACCCTCGTCGGTCAGCTGGTTGATGAGCTCCAGGCGCTCGATATCGGCACGCGAATACAGGCGCGTGTTACCGCCCGAGCGCTGGGGGTTCACCAGGCCCTTGGACTCGTAGACGCGCAGAGTCTGCGGATGCATGCCGGTCAACTCGGCCGCCACGCTGATCATGTACAGCGGCTTATTCCTATTGTCCTCGGCCATGCTACCTGACCCCTTTCCGTCTCGTTATCGTCCATCATAAGCCCGCGGGCGCGGGCGTGCGCCACGACCGCCCTAGTACGTCGCCTTGTAACGGTTGACCTTCTCGCGATAATCGCGCGTGTCGGCCTCGCGCAGCCTGGTCATGGCATCGCGCTCATCGTCGGACAGGTTCGTGGGAACCTGCACCTTGATCTCGACGAGCAGCGCGCCCGTACGGCCACGGTGCTTAACGTCGGGCGCGCCCATCTCCTTAAAGCGGAACTTCTTGCCCGTCTGGGTACCCGCGGGCACCTTCAGACGAACCGTCGCACCGCCGGGCGTCGGCACGTCCACCGTGCAGCCGAGCGCCGCCTCGTAGACCGAGACCGGTACCTCCATGGTCACGTCGGCGCCTTTGCGCTTAAACAGCGGGTGCTCCTCCACATGCGTGGTCACGACCAGGTCGCCGCGCTCGCCACCCGCAACGCCATACTCGCCGCGACGCTTGTAGCGCAGCTTGCCGCCGTCGACCGCACCCGCAGGCACCGAGACCGTGATGGTCTGCTGCTCGCCTGTCGAGGGAATGCGGTAGGTGACCTTGTGCGTCACGCCGCGGAACGCATCCTCGGCCGTTACGTCGACAGTCAACGACAGGTCGCCGCCCTTGCGAGCGCGGCTGCGACCCGCGCCGGCACCGGCAGCGCCCGCAGCCCCGGCAAAGCCCGAGCCCCAATCGCTGCCCCAGGCGCCGTTGCCGCTAAAGATGCTGTCGAAGATGTCGCCCCAGCCGCTGGCGCCCGCGCCGGCACCGTAGCCTCCGCCATACGCGCCGCCTGCGCCCGGCATGCCGCCAAACATGAGCATCTGGTCGTACTCTTTGCGCTTCTTCTCGTCCGAAAGCGTCTCGTAGGCCTCGCTGATCTCCTTGAACTTGGCCTCGTCGCCGCCGGCATCGGGGTGATATTTTTGCGCGAGCTTGCGAAACGCGCTCTTAATCTCTTTGTCGGAGGCGCTCTTGGATACGCCCAGGATGTCATAGAAGGTTTTGCCTGCAGCCATCGTAGCTCCTCTCCTGTTTCATCCGCCGCCCATGCAGACGACGGCTCATGCTTTCATATGGCACTAGGCCAGAAAGGGCCCCGGGTGTTGCCCCGGGGCCCTTCTCAATTACTCCTCGGTGCTCTCGACCGTATCGGCCGTAGCATCCTCGGGCGCCGCTTCGGGCTCCGGTGCGGGGCGCTTCTCGCCACCGTAGGTCACCGTCACCATCGCGGAACGCAGGATGCGATCCGCCATGCGGTAGCCCTTCTGGTACACATCGTTGACGGTCTCGTCGTACTGCGATGCGTCCTCGACGCGACCCACAGCCTGATGCTCGAGCGGATCGAACGCCTCGCCCTTGGGGTCGATGGGCTCAACGCCCTCGTGCGCAAACACATCGAGCAGCTTGGCATGCACCGCGTCGACGCCGTCGACGAACTGCTTAAAGTCGTCGGCAAGCTCCTGGCTGCGGGCATGGTCGATCGCACGCTCGATATCGTCGACCACCGGCAGCAGCGCGGTGACGAGCTTCTCGGTCGAGCGCTCGCGCTCGGCGATACGCTCATTGGCGGTGCGGCGACGGAAGTTCTCCCAGTCGGCCTGAAGACGGGCGGTACGCTCAGTGGCGTCCTTTGCCTTGTCCTCGGCGGCCTTCTGAGCCTCTGCCGCAGCATCGAGCTCATTGCGCACGTCGGCGAGCTCCTTTTGGGCCTGCTCGAACTTGAGCTTAAAGTCGTTGTCGGCGGCTTCCTCACCGGCGCGGATAGCGGCTTCCACCATCTCGTCCTCGGTCATCGTCGCCTCCTTGTTGGAATCCTCTACCTGGTTCTCGGCAGCCTCGGCGGCCTCGGCCTCGTTGGCCTCGGTATCGTCGACGGCCTCTACGGGAATCTTCACGTCCTTCTCCTCAGAGTCAACGGGGGCGGCGCCAGCGGCAGCCGCCTCCGTGCGAGCTTTACGGGCGGACATGATTACTTGTCCTCGTCGTCCACAACCTCGTAGTCGGCGTCGACAACGTCATCGTCGGCAGGCTGGGCACCGGCGGCACCGTCGGTCTGCTGCTGAGCGTCGGCGTAGACAACCTGGGCCAGCTCGTAGGCCACAGACTGCAGGGACTCGCCGGCGGCCTTGATGGCTTCGACGTCAGAGCCCTCGAGCGCCTTCTTGGCGTCGGCGATAGCGGCCTCGGCCTTGGACTTCACGTCGGCGGAAACCTTGTCGCCCAGCTCGTTGAGGGTCTGCTCGGTGGAGTAGCACAGGCTGTCGGTCTGGTTGCGGACCTCGACCTCTTCCTTCTGCTTCTTGTCCTCCTCGGCATGAGCCTCGGCGTCCTTGACCATACGATCGACTTCGTCGTCGGACAGAGCGGTGGAGCCGGAGATGGTGATCTGCTGCTCCTTGCCGGTGCCCTTGTCCTTAGCGGAGACCTTGACGATGCCGTTGGCGTCGATGTCGAAGGTAACCTCGATCTGCGGCACGCCGCGGCGGGCAGCCGGGATGCCGGTCAGCTGGAACTTACCGAGCGACTTGTTGTCGCGGGCAAGCTCGCGCTCGCCCTGGAGCACGTTGATCTCGACGCTGGTCTGGTTGTCGGCAGCGGTAGAGTAGACCTCGGTCTTGGAGGTCGGGATCGTGGTGTTGCGGTCGATCATCTTGGTCATGATGCCGCCCATGGTCTCGACGCCCAGCGACAGCGGGGTAACGTCGAGCAGCAGGATGCCCTCGACGTCGCCGGTGAGCACGCCGCCCTGGACGGCAGCACCGTCGGCAACGACCTCGTCGGGGTTCACGGACATGTTGGGCTGCTTGCCGGTCATGGTCTTGACGAGCTCCTGGACGGCGGGCATACGGGTGGAGCCGCCGACGAGGATGACCTCGGTCAGATCGGAGAGCTTAAGCTTGGCGTCGCGCAGGGCGTTGGTGACAGGCTGCTTGCAGCGCTCGAGCAGGTCGCGGGTGATCTTCTCGAACTCGGCGCGGGTCAGCGTGTAGTTGAGGTGCAGCGGGCCGGACTGGTTCATGGTAATGAACGGCAGGTTGATGGTGGTCTGCTGGGCGGCGGAGAGCTCCTTCTTGGCGTTCTCGGCAGCCTCCTTCAGACGCTGCAGGGCCATGGGGTCCTGACGCAGGTCGACACCGTTCTCCTGCTGGAACTTATCGGCCATCCAGTCGATGACGCGCTGATCCCAGTCGTCGCCGCCCAGGTGGTTGTCGCCCGAGGTGGACAGAACCTCAAACACGCCGTCGGCGAGGTCGAGGATGGAGACGTCGAAGGTGCCGCCGCCCAGGTCGAAGACCAGGATGCGCTGGTCGGTGCCCTGCTTGTCCAGGCCATAGGCAAGAGCAGCAGCGGTCGGCTCGTTGACGATACGCTTGACGTTGAGGCCGGCGATCTTACCGGCGTCCTTGGTGGCCTGACGCTGGGCGTCGTTGAAGTAGGCCGGGACGGTGATGACGGCGTCGGTGACAGTCTCGCCCAGATACTTCTCGGCGTCGGCCTTCATCTTTGCGAGCGTCATGGCGCTCACCTGCTCGGCGGTGTAATCCTTGCCCTCGATGTCGACGACGGCACGGCCACCCTGGCCCTCCTTGACCTCATACGGCACGGTCTTGATCTCGGAGGTGCACTCGGAGTACTTGCGGCCCATGAAGCGCTTGATGGAGAACACGGTGTTCTTGGGGTTGGTGACAGCCTGGTTCTTAGCGGCCTTACCCACGACGCGGTCGCCGTCGGCACGGAAGCCCACGACGGACGGGGTGGTGCGGTCGCCCTCGGCGTTCACGATAATGGTCGGAGAACCGCCCTCGAGAACGGCCATTGCGGAGTTAGTAGTACCAAGGTCGATACCAAGAATCTTGCCCATTAGAAATTCCCTCTCTCTTGTGCGTTTGCACCGACTCGGCGGTCTGCCGCGCGGCGCTTCGGCTTGTCTTTCAGGATGTAGTGTATCCCCTTATGGGCCGGAATATACAAAATCTAAGTCAATTCATATAAGATTTCTTATCTCTGAGAGTTTAGGTTCTCAAATGCGCAGGTAGACGCACTGTTTGAGTTCTCGGCAAATCTATCGAGATCTATGTAGAGATGGCTGAGGTTTGCGTCCGGGGGTGCCTGGGGGCCGTCTTGCGGAAAGCTCATCCCGGTTTGAGCGTGGATTCCGGGTCGCAGTTTCCGTCTGAAGGCTCAACCGGAAACCGTATCCCGTTTTGAGAGCTGATACCGGCTCGCATTTTCCGCTAGCGGGCCTAACCGGAAACTGCAACCCGTTTTTCGACAAAATAATGGGATGCGGTTTCCGCAAGCACGCTCAATCGCCCTATATTTCAAGTCACCTTTAGCTAACATTTATGCAGCTCAACGGCCCCACCTGCGTGTTTTTTAGTAAACCTTGGCATACTCGGCGAACGGTATGAAGATGCCGGTCAGAGGGTATTGCAAACGGTCGCTCCCGTGGTATGTTTTTGCCCGAATCAAACCGGCGCGCATCGCCTGTAGCGTCGGTCAACAGAGAGGAAACTACCATGGCTCATCCCGTAATTGATGCCGACGAGTGCATCGCTTGTGGCGTTTGCGTCGACTCCTGCCCCGCTGGCGTTCTGGAGCTCCAGGACGTCGCTACCGTCGCTGACGAGGACTCCTGCGTCGCCTGTGGCGCTTGCCAGGACGCTTGCCCCGCTGGCGCGATCACCGAGATCGTCGAGGAGTAACAACTCCCCCACCTGCACACTCAAAAGTACACCGTGCACAAAAAAGGAGGCCTCCGCATCGCCGCGGAGGCCTCCTTTTGCATGTGTGGGCAGCTAATTTGGAGCGGGACCCTTGGCAGTTGCAGTGGAATAGTTCCTGTTTTATGGCTTAGATGCCGATTTTAGGAACTATTTCACCGCAACTTATAGATGCAGCGTCGGCTACGAGAGATCATCCTCGTAGGGCATTAAATCGGCAAGGTAGCCCTTCTCCTTGAGCATGGCCTCGATCTCGTCGAGGGTCTGTTCGTCCTCCGCCGCAATGCGATGGAAGTGATAGCCGCTCGTCACCGTTAGCAGCGGAAAGCTCTTGCCGCTCTCGATATCGCGCAGATAGCGCTCGACATCGCGGCGGTTGCGGATGTCCAGGTCGGCCGTAATCTTACCGTACACGCGGTGATTGACAATCACGTTGAGCACGGCGCCGCCGGCGTCGACGATACTCGTGAGCTCATCGCCTGCCTGCTCCACGCTGTGGCGAACCTTGACCAAGCGCGTAGGCACGGCGGGGCTGCTGGGGGCCTCCTGCAGCACGTAGCCGCGGTTGGTCGCCACGATATCGTGCCCATCGGCGCGCAGCAGGGCGATGTCCTGCACCACGATCTGGCGGCTCACACCCACCTCGCGGGCAAGCGCGCTGCCCGATACGGGCCCCTTGGCCCCCTCGAGCACGGCCATGATGGCACGGCGACGCTCGCGGGCGTTCATTATTTACCGTCCAGCAGACGCAGGTGCTTAAGCGAGAGGTCGAGGATCGGCGCGGAGTGCGTCAGGGCGCCCGAGCTAATAAAGTCAACGCCCAGGTCGGCAAGCGCGCGGATATTGCTGGCATCCACGTTGCCCGAGCACTCGGTCTTGGCGCGGCCGGCGATAAGTTCAATAGCGGCGGCCATGTCGTCATGGGTCATGTTGTCGAACATGATGATGTCGGCGCCGGCCTCCACGGCCTCGCGCACCATGTCCAGGTTCTCGCACTCGATCTCGACCGTCGTGGTAAACGATGCATGGGCGCGCGCCATCTCGATCGCGCGCGTCACGCCACCGGCGGCATCGATGTGGTTGTCCTTGAGCATGACAGCCGTCGACAGGTTATAGCGGTGGTTGCTGCCGCCGCCGATCTCAACCGCTGCCTTCTCAAACACACGCATGCCCGGCGTGGTCTTGCGCGTGTCAACGAGCACGGTCTTGGTGCCCTCGAGCGCCGCGGCCATCTGGTGCGTATAGGTAGCGATGCCGCTCATACGCTGCAGATAGTTGAGCGCCACGCGCTCGCCCGAAAGCAGCACGCGCGCGTCGCCGCGCACCTGACCCACATGGTCGCCGGCGTGCACCTCGTCGCCATCGGCAACGTCGAGCAGCACCGAGCCCTGCGAATCCAGCAGCTCAAAGGTGCGGGCAAACACATCCAAGCCGGCGATGATACCGTCGGCCTTGGCGATAAGCTCCACCGTGGCAGGACGCGCCGTGGGGCACACGCTCGCCGTGCTCACGTCCTCAAACGTAATGTCCTCGCGCAAAGCCTGCAGAATCAGATCATCGACGACGAGCTTCATGGTAATGGGATTCATGGTCTACTCCTCCACGGCCTGCGTGCCGGCGGCACGGGCCAAATCATCGATTGCAAGGGTGTCGGCGCTCAAGGCGCGGTGACGCCCGTCGAGCGCGGGATCGCCCGCCTGCTCCACGGCCAGCGACTCGCCGGTACGCATATACCACGCGGCGCGACGACCCCAGACTAGGGACTCGAGCAGGCTGTTGGAAGCTAGGCGATTCTTGCCGTGAACGCCGTTGCAGGCCGTCTCGCCGGCGGCGTAGAGCTCAGGCATCGATGTGCGGCCGTCCTTGTCGACCCATACGCCGCCCATAAAGTAGTGCTGCGTGGGAGTGACGGGAATGGGCTCGTCCAGGATGTCGCGGCCGTCCTCCAGGCAGCGCGCGCGGATATTGGCAAAGTGCCCGGTCACCACGTCGCGCTCGACGGGGGCAAAGCTCAGCCACTCGTGCTCGGTGCCGTCCTGCCTCATCTGCTCGCGGATGGCGGCGGCGACAACGTCGCGCGGCTGCAACTCGTCGGTAAAGCGCTCGCCGGCGGCATTGAGCAGAATCGCGCCCTCGCCGCGACAGCTTTCGCTGATCAGGAACGTGCGACCCGGCTGCGGCGAGAACAGGCCCGTGGGGTGGATCTGCACGTAGTCCAGGTGCTCCATCGTGATGCCGTGCTCCTGCGCGATGTAGCAGGCGTCACCGGTGAGCTGCGGGTAGTTGGTCGAGTGGTCGTACACGCCACCGATACCGCCCGTTGCCCACAGCGTATGGCGGGCATGGATCTTAAACGGCTTACCAGCACGCACGCCCTCAGCGGCATTTGCCAGCTCGTCGGCGGGGCGAGCTGAATCGTCCTCGTCCACGGGAACGGCGACGACGCCGGTGCACACCGTGGCGCCGTCACGCTCGCCCGTTAGGATGTCGGTCATGGCCACGTGCTCCAAAATCTGCACGTTGTCCAGCTTGCGGACGGCCTGGAGCAGCTTGGTCGTGATCTCCTTGCCGGTGATGTCGGCATGGAAGGCGATGCGCGGACGGCTATGTGCGCCCTCGCGGGTAAAGTCGAGGCTGCCGTCAGCCCTGCGCTCAAAATCCACGCCCATGGCTAGCAGGTCGTTGATGACCGAGCGGCTCGAGCGAATCATGATGTCGACGCTCTCGCGGCGGTTCTCGTAGTGGCCGGCGTGCATGGTGTCCTCAAAGAAGGCATCGTAGTCCGAGCCTTCGGGCAGCACGCAAATGCCGCCCTGCGCGAGCATCGAATCGCACTCGTCGACAGCGCCCTTGGAGAGCATGATCACGCGCGTGCTCGTCGGCAGATTGAGGGCCGCGTACAGACCCGCCACGCCGCAGCCGGCAATAACGACGTCGCACTCCATATCGGGGTATTGCTTGGTTTCCACAGGAATCCTCTCCCTTGTAATGTGACATAAGGGACCGTCCCTCATGCAACATTGTTCTAGCGCGCTGCGTACTCGAGCATACGGTCGAGCGTGAGCTTGGCCTGGTCGGCAGCCTCGTCCGACACGCCGATCTGCACCTCGCCCTCGCCCGTCTCCAGGCAGCGCACGAGTTTTTCGAGCGTGATGAGATCCATGTTGACGCAGGTGGGCTGCACCGCGGGGAAGTAGAACTTCTTGCCAGTGCCCTGGCAGCGGCGCTCGAGCTCGTAGAGCACGCCGCGGACCGTTACGATGATGAACTCGCTCGCGTCCGACTCCTCGGCATACTTGATGATGCCGGCGGTGGAGCCGATGTAGTCGGCCTCGGCAAGGACATCGGCCTTGCACTCGGGGTGCGCCAGCACGAGCGCGTCGGGGTGCGCTTCCTGCGCGTCAACGATCTGCTCGACGGTGATGATGTGGTGACGCGGGCAGTAGCCCTTGTTGAGGATGACGTGCTTTTGCGGCACCTGCTCGGCTACGAAGCGGCCCAAGTTTTGATCGGGGATGAACAGGACGTGTTGCTGCGGTAGCTCGGACACGATCTTGACGGCGTTGGAGCTGGTGACGCACACGTCGCTCCAGCTCTTGATCTCGACCGTCGAGTTGACGTAGCAGACCACGGCAAGGTCATCGCCGTACTCGGCGCGCGCCGCGTCGACCGTCTCGCGCTTGACCATGTGTGCCATGGGGCAATCCGCGCCCGGCTCGGGCAGCAGCACGGTCTTGGTGGGGTTGAGCAGCTTGGCGCTCTCGCCCATAAACTCCACGCCGCACAGTACGATAGTCTGTTGCGGCAGGCTCTTGGCAAGCTTTGCCAGGTAGAAGCTGTCGCCAACGTAATCGGCAACGGCTTGGACCTCGGGCGCCACGTAAAAGTGTGCCAGGATCACCGCATCGCGTTGGGTTTTTAGTTGCTGAATGGCCTCGACGAGCTCTGCGGGCACCAGTGCCGCGCGCTCCGTTGCCGTCGTTGCCGATGCTAGGCCGGCCGCGATATCGCGTGCAAGCTCCGACGCATCCATGTTCGCGCTCTGTGCCATCAAGGCCCCTCTCTTTTGGCGAATCTTGGGGCTTTAGTATGACACCTAGGTTTACAGCTGACAAGACAGCTGTAAACCTAGGTGTAAAGTTGAAATAAAGATTCAATCATGCAGCAGGTCCATTTTCGAACTGGCAAGCTGAGGATAGTCGAGCTCTCGATAGCGCAGGAGGCATCTTTCGCCACCGCAATACTGCTCGGCGCGAGTTGCGCACCGTGGGGCGCAAACGGGGCGCACCTCCGCGAGCGGCAAGCGTTCGATATGGCAAAATCGAGTTGTTAAGGGGGCCCGAATGCTCAAGATTATCGCCTGCGACGACGACGTCGCTTTTCTAGATAGACTGCACCGGATGATCGACCGCTGGTCGACCGAGACGGGCACGGCAGTCGACGTTGCGCTCGTCACGCGCGGCGAAGACCTGCTGGCCCGCCATGCCGCATCGCGTGCCAACATCATTCTGCTCGACATGATCATGCCGCTCGTCAACGGCATGGACACCGCGCGGGAGTTGCGCCAATCCGATACAGCCGTGCGTCTGGTGTTCCTCACCTCATCGCCCGAGTTCGCGCTGGAGTCCTATGAGGTCCGTGCCTTCGACTACCTGCTCAAGCCCGTAACGTACGAACGCCTGGCGCAACTGCTCGACGAGCTTTCGAGCATGCGACCCACCGTGACCGACGAGCTCGTAACCAAAACGTCCTTTGGCTACCATGCCCTGCGCCTGTCCGATATCGAATATGCCGAGGCCCGCAACAAGCACGTGGTATTCCACCTGCGCGACGGGCGCGACATCGAGGCGCTCGAACCGTTCCGCAACATCGAGGACCAGCTGGCCAAAAACGCGAGTTTTTTTAAATGTCACCGTAGCTACCAGGTCAACCTGCGCAATATCGACCACTTCAACCGCACGGATATCGTCATGCGCTCGGGCGCTTGCATCCCGCTGGCGCGCAGCTGCAAGCAGGGTTTCCAGGATGCCTACTTTGCGGCACGGTTCGAGGGCGGGAGGCGCTGATGCTCCCCACGGTCGAGATGATGCTTTGGGCAATTCACCACGCAACAACCCTGCTTTTTGGCGTTTTTGCCTCGGCGGCGCTCTGCGGCATCGAGATTAACCGGCGTCATGCGCTTGAGCTGGTGATGGTCGGCGCCGTAACCGGATGCGCATTCGGCCTCGCCGATGCCGTCGGCGGCGAGCTTTTCGCGCGCCAGGCATATCCGCTCGTCGTGCATCTGCCGCTCGTCATCTATTTGTGCGCGCGTTATCGCCTGAGCCCGCTGCTCGTTATGCTGGGCGTCACCAGTGCTTACCTGAGCTGCCAGTTCAGTAACTGGATGGGCATCGCCGCGCTCGCCGCCACCGACTTGCAAATCGCGTACTACGTGGCACGCATTATCACCACGGCCGTCGTCTTTGCGATCCTGCTGCATTGGACCAGCGACATTGGTCCGCGCCTGGCGGTCAAAAGCCCCACCGAGCTCGAAATTTTGCTCATCCTGCCGCTCGTCTATTACATCTTTGACTACGCCACCAATGTCTACACCACGCTCTTCCACTCGGGCTCCGTGGTGACGGTTGAGTTTTTGGCGTTTGCGCTTTGCGCGTTCTACCTTATGTTTCTTGCTGTGTATCTACGTGAATACGAGGCGAAGGAAACCGCCGAGCGCGAGCGCTGGATGCTCGCGACCCGCGACAGCGCGGCCATTAAAGAGCTCGAGGCTTGGCGCCAATCTGGACGCGAGCTTTCGGTCCTCCGCCATGACATGCGGCACTTCCTGCGCGGCCTTGCGGCTTTGATCGAGGAGGGCCACATCGTCGAGGCGCTCGAGCGCATCGACGAGCTCTGTGAGACGAACGACCGCACCGCCGTGCGCCGCTACTGCGCCAACGACACGGTCAATATCGCGCTTTCGTCATTTAGCTCCGATATCAACCGAAACGGCATCACCGCCGATTTGCGCGCTGCCGTGCCCGAGAGCGTCCATGTAGCCGACGTCGATCTGTTTAGCGTGCTCTCAAACGCCCTGGACAACGCCATCGTCGCCGCGAGCGCCGCTCCCCAGGGCAAGCGATTTGTCGATCTGGATCTGCGTGGCGAGGACGGTCAACTGCTACTTTTGGTCTCCAACACGTTTGGGCGCCCGCCGCGCATGGTCGACGGCATGCCCGTAGCCGGGCACACCGGACACGGCTTTGGAACCAAAAGCATTAAGCTTGCCGTCGAGCGCATGAACGGCAACTGCCAGTTCCGCATCAACGGCGACCGGTTTGAGCTGCGCGCTGTGATGTAGGGACGCGATAAGCCGGCGCCGCGCTCGACCCGTCAGGGCCGCCTTACCGGCGCCAATCCGCTACAGCGGAGCGGCCGCCGGGGTCAGCTGCTTGATGTATGCCCACATGCGCTGCTTGGCGGCTTTGTCAGTGAGCGCCGCCTCAAAACCGTCGAGCGCGAGCACGCGGCGACCCTGCACATGGGCGATCAAGCCGGGCTTGAGCATGGCGGTGTCGAAGTCATCGATCGCCACGAGCATATCGGCGTAGGTCTCGCGCATGGCGTCAGCCGCGTTGTTGTCGAGCAGCAGCACCGCCTCGGGGTCCAAAGCCTCAAGCGCCTCACGGAACAGCTCGCACGGCAGAGTCTCGCCCACCGCGACCGCTCCGTCACCCACGCCGGCGACGCTTGCCAGCACGCAAAAATCCTCGGGCGCGTAGCCGATGGCCCCAAGCGCCTTGCGCAACGCCGCGCCATCCGGGCCGGCGGCAAGCTCGCCACCCGAACGCTCGGCCTCGTCCAAATCGCCTTTGACCAGAACGATCGGCGAGCACGCGTTGCCCGCGATACGCACGCCACGGACCGCAAGCGATGCGAGCTCCTGCTCGGCCGCCTGGGCGATGGCTTCTTTTTTCTGGCTTTGTGACGTGGACATGCGCTCTCCAATCGTTTGCGTGCCCACCATTATATAAAAGAGCTGCCCGCGAGTGGTTGCTTTGCGGGCGGCTGGGTATAAGCACGGTCGTACTGAGTTTTACGCGGCCAAGCCGCGTCGCATTATGGAGGTCACCATGGCTGACATTAATCAGATTACCCCCGAGAACTTCGATTCCATCGTTAACGACAGCCTGCCCGTGCTGGTCGATTTTTGGGCACCGTGGTGCGGGCCCTGTCGATCCCTCTCGCCCATCGTTGACGAGGTTGCCGATGAGCTGGCGGGCAAGCTTGCCGTTGCCAAATGCAACGTCGACGACAACCAGGACCTGGCCATGAAGTATGGCGTCATGAGCATCCCCACGCTGATTGTGTTTAAGAACGGCGAGGAGATTGACCGCTCGGTTGGCGCTCTGCCCAAGGCGAGGCTGCAGGCGCTGCTGGAGAAGCATCTGTAATACGCTTGTTACTTACTCGCCGTCTATGAGCGCTTTTGCACCGCTCGCCGGACTTCTGGATGCACCGAGTGCAACCACGGATAGTATGGTAGTCACAAACAGCCCCCAGTGAACGGGTGCGGGTCGCACAGACTCGTACCCGTTTTCTTATGCAACTGCGCGCAGAGCGGGCGTAGTAAAATCTGAGCCACTGAACTGCCCCATACAAAAGGAGATTTCCCATGCATGATGTTGGAATGAACATGAGCCAGCTTGCCATGAGCGTCAAGCAGGTCGACGACACCATCGAGCTCGCTCACGAGTGGAGCCATCAGCTGCTGCATGCGACCGAGAACTTTGATATGGAGCGCATCGGCGCCAAGCTCGAGGCAGCCATGGCCGCGCTGCACGAGGCCCACGACGCACTCGAGGGCTACGAAGAGGCCATCGAGGCCGACCACAACTCCGTCGGCTCCGTGAAGCTGGTGTAAGGTGACCGAACACGAGCACGGCTGCGGGTACGAGCACGAGCATCCGCACGGGGCGGACGGTGACGCGGGCTGCCACTGTAGTGGCTCCGGCTCCGAGCTGGTCCGCTTTTCGGTTACCGCACCGGACGACTTGCTGCGCCGTTTTGACGAACAGATCGCGCGCCGCGGCGACGTGGCCAACCGCTCCGAGGCCGTGCGCGACCTGATTCGCGCCTCGATCGCCAAGGAGCAGATGCGCACGCCCGACGAGCATGTTATCGGGTCGCTCACCATGATCTACGACCATCACACCGGCGATCTGACGCGCCGTCTGGACAAAGTGCAGCACGACTACACCGACGAGATCGTATCGACCATGCACGTGCATCTGGATCACCACAACTGCTTGGAGATTCTGGCGCTCAAGGGTCGCGGCGAGCGCGTCTACGAACTAGCCGATCGCCTGCTGGGCCTGCGCGGCGTTAAGCACGGCGAGCTCACCTGCGCCGCCACCAAGCAGAGCCTGGGGCTGTAGCGGGATTTCCTGCAGCGCACCTGCCAAAAAGGGACAGGTTTATTTTGGCAGGTTTAGAAGTTTTGCCTACCAAAATAAACCTGTCCCTTTTTTGGTCGGTTTTGATGAGGGGTGTCGCATGCGGCATGTGCATATTCATGTAACGGGCATTGTGCAGGGCGTTGGCATGCGACCATTTGTGTATCGCGAGGCCATGGCGCGTGGCATTTGCGGATGGGTGCTCAATGCGGGCGACGGTGTGCATATCGAGGCGCACGCTCCGGCCGATGCGCTCGATGCTTTTGTTGCCGCGCTTTCTGAGCATGCGCCTGCGGCAGCTCACGTTGAGCGAGTCGATATTGCGGATTTGGAGCCTAGCGGCTGGAGCACTGCCAATGAGCAGGGCTTTCACATTGTGGCATCGCAGGACCAGACCGCGCACACCACACTTGTCTCGCCCGATATCGCTACCTGTGACGATTGCCTGCGCGAGCTGTTCGACCCCGCCGATCGGCGTTATCACTACCCCTTTATCAACTGCACCAACTGCGGGCCGCGCTTTACCATCATCCGGTCGCTGCCCTATGACCGAGCGGCCACCTCGATGGATCGCTTTCCCATGTGCCCCGCCTGCGCCGCAGAGTATGCCGATCCACTCGACCGTCGCTTTCACGCACAGCCCGATGCCTGCTTTGATTGCGGGCCGCATATTACGTGGCGCGAGGCTGTGAACGGCGATGCGTGTGGGAATTCGTCCGCGACACCGGCCGTCGGCACCACACGCGAAGCCAGCGACGCCATTATCGAGCGCTGCGTTGAGCTGCTGGCCAGCGGTAGCATCGTCGCCATCAAGGGCCTGGGCGGATTCCATCTAGCCTGTGACGCTGCCAACGAGCAGGCGGTGGCCGAGTTGCGCCGTCGCAAACGCCGCAGCAACAAACCACTTGCCGTCATGGTGCGCCGTCTTGCCGACGCTGGGCGCCTGTGCCATATCGACGACGCTGGGCGCGAGCTTCTCACCGGCAGTATCCGCCCCATTGTGCTGCTGCGCCGACGTGCTGTTGGCGAGGGCAACGGCGGTTCCCCCGACATCCTCGCCCTCGCGCCATCTGTCGCGCATGACCTGCCCGAGCTCGGCGTCATGCTCCCCTATACGCCGCTTCAACATCTGTTGCTTGCCGCGGCAGAAGTCTGCGGTATGCACGCGCTCATCATGACCAGCGGAAACCTGAGCGAAGAACCCATCGAAACCGATGACGATCTTGCCTGGGAACACCTCGTTGCCGCCGGCATCGCCGACGCGTTGCTCGGTAACGACCGCGCGATCCTCTCGCGCTACGACGACTCTGTAGTGCGCGTGGTCGACGGCGCCGTTATGCCCGTGCGCCGCGCTCGCGGATATGCACCCCAGCCGCTGCCGTTGCCGGCGCTCGACGGCGCTCCGTCCTGCGTGCTCGCCTGCGGGCCACAACAAAAGGCCACGATTGCGCTCACGCGTGAAGGGACGAACGGCGAGGCAACCTGTTTTGTGTCGCAGCATATCGGCGATGTTGAAAACGGCGAGACCTTCGATGCCTGGAACGCCGCGCGCACGCGCTTGGAAGATCTCTTTGACTTGGCGTCCGCCGCCTTGGCCTGCGATTTACACCCCAGCTATCTATCGGGCCAGTGGGCGCGCGAGCAGGCGCGAAAATGCAATCTGCCGCTCGTCGAGGTGCAGCACCATCATGCGCATATCGCGAGCGTAATGGCCGAGGCCATCGCCGCGGGCCAGCTTACAACCGACGCGCGCGTCCTTGGCATCGCCTTTGACGGCACCGGCGCCGGCACCGATGGGACCATTTGGGGCGGCGAGTTTCTTGTCGCCGGCCTTGGCGGCTTTGAGCGCGCCGCGCATTTGCGCACCTGGGCGCTCCCCGGCGGGGCGGCCTCCGTGCGCGACGCCCGCCGCAACGCCTTTGCCCTGCTCAGTGAGCTCGGTCTGCTCGAGCACCCAGGTACCGCTCGGCTTTTGGACAGCCTCGACGAGCAAACGCGCAGCGTGACAGCCACCATGATCGAACGCGGCATCAACAGCCCGCGTACCAGCAGCATGGGGCGTCTCTTTGATGCCGCGGCAGCGATTCTGGGCATCTGCGACAAGGCAACCTACGAGGGCGAACCCGCCATAGAACTCGAAGCCGCCGCCTGGCGCGCGCTCGACAACGAAATCGCCCATTTTCCCGACGACAACGCCGGCTATTTCGCATCTGGCCCATCGTGGCTGGACGGCCCCTATGTTCTGGACCAGAAAGCACTCTTTGAGGCACTTTTGGGAGGAATTGAAGCCGGAGCGCCCGCCGACAGGCTCGCACTCGACTTCCATGTCGCCGTCGCGCGCTCCTCGGCGCGCATCGCCAGCGATATCTGCGTGCACGAGGGCATCGACACCGTCGCGCTCTCGGGCGGCGTGTTCATGAACCGACTTCTGCTTCAGCTTCTCACCCGCGAGCTCAAAAGCACAGGCTTTACTGTCCTTGTCCCCCACACCGTACCCGTCAATGACGGCTGCATCGCCTACGGTCAGGCAGCAGTCGCACGCACTCGTCTTGCGCAGATTGCATCACAGTAGCTCGCCCTCGCACGCCGCCGCGCCCAGCCGTCTCACAGGCGTAACGCGTTTGCCCGCGAACCCCACGAGCGCTACCATCAACTGATGGATTATTGAGCGCCTATCCAGCGCAAAGCGTATAAAAGGGGAACATTATGTGCCTTGCCGTTCCCGGTAAAGTAGTCAAACGCGACGATGGCCTCAAGGCCACCGTCGACATGATGGGCATCGAGCGCCCCGTGTCGCTGCGACTCGTGCCGACGGCGCAGGTTGGCGACTATATTCTCGTACACGCCGGCTTTGGCATCCAGATCGTCGACGAGCAGGAAGCGCAAGAAACGCTCGAGCTCGTTAATGCCATGACCGAACTGGCCGAAGAAGACCAACTGGCCAGCAACCCGGCCGAGGCATACTAGTGGCGGCCGGACAGCCGGTTCGCTCCGGTATCGACTTTTCGGCATTTCGCGATTCCAAGCTGGCCCGCGAGCTCATCGAACGCATCCATGAACTCGTCGGCGACCGCACCATCAACCTTATGGAAGTCTGCGGCACGCACACCGTGAGCATCGGTCGCTATGGCTTTCGCTCCATTATGCCGGCCGGGCTCAAGCTGCTGAGCGGCCCGGGTTGCCCCGTCTGCGTTACCGCCAACCGCGACATCGACCACGCAATCGCGCTCGCCAACATAGACGGCGCCATCATCACCACCTTTGGCGACATGATGCGCGTGCCCGGATCGTCTACCTCGCTCGCTGCGCAAAAGGCGGCAGGGCGCGACATCCGCATCGTCTACTCCCCGCTCGACGCGCTCGGCATTGCCGAGCAAAACCCCGATCGCCCGGTCATTTTTATGGGCGTGGGCTTTGAGACCACAACGCCCACCATCGCCGCCGCCATTTTGGAGGCCGATGCACGCGGACTCCAGAACTTCTCGGTCTACTGCGCCCACAAGACCACGCCGCCGGCGTTGCGCGCCATCGCCAACGACCCCGAGACCGCCATCGACGGCTTTATCCTGCCGGGCCACGTCGCCACCATCACGGGCCTGGCCCCCTTTGGCTTTTTGGTCGACGAGTTTGATACCCCGGGCGTGGTCACGGGATTTGAACCGGTCGATATCCTGCAGGGCATCTGCATGCTGGTCCAGATGGTTGTCGAGGACAGGCCCGCGATTGGCAACGCCTACCGCCGTGGCGTCAACGCAGACGGCAACCCTGTGGCGCGCCAGCTGGTCGAGCAGGTGTTTGAGCCATGCGACACCACGTGGCGCGGGCTGGGGCCGATTGCCAACTCGGGCCTTTCCATCCGCCCCGAGTTCTCGCGCTTTGATGCCCGCGCTCGCTTTGACGTGCCCGTTGAGGCGACGGTCGAGCCGCGCGGGTGCCGCTGCGGCGACGTGCTGCGCGGGGCCATTACGCCGAGCAGCTGTCCGCTCTTTGGCCGTACCTGCACGCCCGAGCACCCCGTCGGCCCGTGCATGGTGAGCTCCGAGGGCAGCTGCGCGGCTTACTACCGCTACCGTAGCTAGTCCGGACGCACCCGCACACTGGCACCACCCACGATTGGAGTTTTCGATATGTCCCGTACTGCCACCGATAGCACCGTCCTGTTGGGCCACGGCTCTGGCGGTCAGATGATGAAACGCATCATCGATGAGGTCTTTTTGGATGCCTTTGGTTCGCCCGAGCTGCTCGAAGGCAACGATGCCGGCGTCGCCGCGCTGCCCGCGAGCGGGCGCATAGCCATGTCGACCGACAGCTTTGTGGTCTCGCCGCAGTTCTTCCCCGGTGGTAACATCGGCCGCCTCGCCGTGTGCGGAACCGTTAACGACGTCGCGACCTCGGGCGCCAATGTGCGCTACCTGTCGTGCGGCTTTATCCTCGAAGAGGGCTATCCCATGGATAAGC
>CBCSNQ010000006.1:0-46827 GCA_965141565.1 uncultured Collinsella sp.
GACAGCAAAAATAAAGAAACTTGGGCCGAAAAACTGGATTCAGCGAAGAGATAATAAACGAATGTGGAATATCTTGGCGCCAAGCGGGCTGTGCGGAACTCAAAAAGGGCTCGTGGGGCGGAAATACGCTGCTACTAAATTGGTAGCAGTACTCATATTTGCCGTATTTTGCACATGGCACCCTGAGACGGGTGCCCCGGGGCTCCCCGTGGGGGAGCTCCGGGCTTCATGGGGGCACGAATGGTCCGCCCCGACCTGCGAAATCTGTGCTCGCGATGCGAATAACGTCCCTAACCTTAAACTATAGCTTGAACTTAGCTATAATGCGCTACGTTCCTGCCAGGCTGTGGTTGCGGACGGACGAAATGCCCATCCTAGTCCAAGACAGACGCGGTCAAAGGGATCCACGTAAGCGACCGCGTGCGCGCGGCGCGATCATGGCGCGTCCTAGATGTAAGCCGCACCGTCCGTTCTACTTTCTTTGGGGCAATACCGCCTCGCGGGCGAGCGGGCCAGTCGTGAAGGTGGCTGCGGCCTCCCGAGCAAACGCCCCGGTGCGCAAGTGTGGGGTCAAATACCAGGTCAGCTGGTGGGAACAACCCGATATTCCGTGCGGGGCACGGATCGTATACGACACAGAAGGCAGGGTAGTGGACATGGTGAGGGGCAGCTTGATGCATGCGGCTCGGTTAGGTGCTGGGGCCGCGGCGGTCATTGCCGTTTTGGGCCTGAGCGGATGCGCGTTCAATCCACTGTCCACGTTCACGACGCCCACGATCGACCAGATCGAGCGCGAGACCGTTACCCCCACGGTATCGGACGATGCCCTGGTCACGCCGGGAACCCTGACGGTCGCCCTCGATACGTCCGATGCACCGCAGGCCATGCAGGATGCCGACGGAAACCTCACGGGCTATGCGGTCGATGCCGCTCGTGCCCTCGCATGCCGCATGGGTCTCAAGGTCGCCTTTGTCGATGCGTCCTCGGCCGATTCCGCGCTCAGCGATAAAAAGGCCGACATCTTTATTGGCGACATCAAGTCTGCGGGCGGCGACATCAGCTCGCTTGGCACCTGTCTGTACGATGCTGCCGCCGTGTTCGGCAAGACCAGCGACGGAGAGTCCCCGAGTGTCTCAACCGACACACTCAACACTGCTACCTTGGGCGTTCAGACTTCCTCGGCCTCGCAGGAAGCGCTTGCCAAGCAGAGCATCACGGCCAACCAAAAGACCTTCTCCAACATCAATGAGTGCTTTGAGGCGCTCGAGTCGGGCGAGGTCGATTACGTGATCTGTGATTCCACGGCTGGTGGCTACCTCGCGCGTCTGATGAGCCAGATCTCCTATGTCGGTACGCTCGAGGCGCCCTCCACGCTTGGCGTCGCAGGTCTTAGCTCTAATGATGAGCTGTGCCGTGCCGTGAGCGATGCCCTCGATGGCATCACGGTCGATGGCACGCTCGAGGCAGTCCACTGCGTCTGGTACGGACAGATGCCCTATGACCTTACCGCCAAGACCGTTTCGGGGGCCAATGTGCAGGCATCCGACTCCACGTCCAACGAGACCGAGTCCTCCGATGACGACGCCTCTGATAACAACAGCGACGGCCCGTCGTCTAGCCAGGAGGGCACCATCACCGACGATGACATCAACAAGCTCAATAGCTAGTTATTGGTAGGGGTGGCGCCTGCCACACGCTGAACAAGGCGCTTCTTCACGGTTTCAACACGCATGGCCGGGTCTCCCCAATAAGGGAGCCCGGCTTTTCTATTTTGGTAAAAACGGCAGGTAAAAGCTGATTTCCAGGAAAAAACTAGCTTTGCCGACGCCCTCCTATAGCGCACTTTGTCACGGAAAAGTGCGAGACTTCGGTATGCGGTATCAAGCAGTCGTTATTCGGGTCTTTGGGAATTCGCGTGATTAAATGCACGGCAATGGGTACATAGCCAGTACAGTAAGTCCCCGAGGCAGATTGGAGCCACGTATGGATATCAAGGTTTCTGGACGCAAGACGACGGTAACCGATGCTCTGCGTGCGCATGTGGATGAGAAAATCGGCGAGGCGCTCAAGGTTTTCGACATCGAGCCCATGACAGTCGACGTCGTGCTTCGTTATGAGAAGAACCCCTCGAACCCCAACCCGGCAATCGTCGAGGTCACGGCTCGTGCCCGCGGTTCGGTGATTCGCGTTGCCGAGCACGGCGCAGATATGTATGCTGCCATCGACCTCTCCGCCGATAAGGTCACCCGCCAGCTGCGCAAGTTCAAGACCAAGGTCGTGGACAACCGCCAGGGTGGTGCCAGTGCCGCGGATGTCGCGCCGGTCGAGCGCGTTGAGGATCTGGCCGACCTGCTGCTGCCCGAGGAGGACGACGACCTGCTCGTCCGCGAGAAGGTCATCGATGTCACCCCGATGACCGAGGAGCAGGCGCTGGTGCAGACCGATTTGCTGGGCCACGACTTCTACGTGTTCGAGAACGCGACGACCGGTCTCATCAATGTGGTGTATCACCGTAAGAATGGTGGATATGGCATCATCAAGCCCCGCATCGAAACACTTGACGAGTAAAATACGTTAACTTGCATGAGTTAACGGTTGGCGGCCATCCCATGCGGGTGGCCGCCTTTTTACGTAAGGAGTCGCTTTGATGGACAAGGCCGCATCCGCCGGTCATTCGAACCGTTGCCGCATCGTCGTCGATACCTGCTGCGACTTTAGCCCCGAGGTCGCCGCGAACCTCGATGTCGATATCCTGGGTTTCCCTTTCATTATCGATGGCGAGGAGCGCACAGACGACATCTGGTCGAGCATGAGCCCTAAGGAGTTCTACGACCGCATGCGCGCCGGTGCCCGCGTGTCCACCTCGGCTGTGTCGCTCGGTCGCTATATCGAGTTTTTTACCGAGTGCGCCAAAGAGGGCACGCCCACGGTCTACCTGTGCTTTACCTCGGCGCTGTCGTCGAGCTACAACTCCGCGTGCCAGGCGGCAGATGTCGTGCGCGCCGAGTATCCCAACTTTGAGCTCTACGTGGTCGACAACGCTCTGCCCTGCGCGACCGGTGCGCTCTTGGCGCTCGAGGCCGTGCGCCAGCGTTCGGCGGGACTGACCGCCAAGCAGCTGGTCGATTGGGCAAACGAGGCAAAGACCTACGTGCACGGCTACTTTACGCTCGAGAGCTTCGACGCACTGGCTGCCGGCGGCCGCATTCCTCCCGCGGCGGCGCAGCTCACGGCAAAGCTCGACGTCAAGCCCGAGCTCTCCTACGACCTGGCCGGCTCGCTGTCGCTGATCGGCGTCAACCGCGGCCGCAAGAAGGCGCTCAAGTCCATCCTCAAGTCGTTCCGCGAGAACTACGTGCCCGATCGCACCATGCCCATCGCCATCATGACGGCCGATGCCGAAAAGGATGGTGACTGGCTCGAAGCCGCCATCCGCAAGGAGGAGGGTTGCGCCGACGTCACGATCATTCGCGGCTCCGTGGGTCCCACCATCGGCTCGCACGTGGGCCCCGGCATGGTGGGCTGCGCGTTTTGGGGTAAGAACCGCGCCGACAAGGCGTCGCTTTCCGACCGTATCGCCCGCCGCGTGCGCGGTCAGTAGGCAAGCGCTGCGTCCGTAATCGCCCTCGACTCACAGCCCAAACGCTGGCACCGAGTATTCAACCTGGTAACAACACCCAACCCAAAAGGAAAGGTTTCATGGCAAACAAGCTCTCCGTCGCATTCATCGGCACCGGAA
The DNA here is from genome assembly GCA_965141565.1 of uncultured Collinsella sp. Classification (GTDB taxonomy): domain Bacteria; phylum Actinomycetota; class Coriobacteriia; order Coriobacteriales; family Coriobacteriaceae; genus Collinsella. The sequence continues at coordinate 3,740 of CBCSNQ010000006.1, forward strand.
TCATGGGTGCCCCCATCGCCGGCCACATTCTGGACGCCGGCTATCCCGTCACGGTCAACAACCGCACCAAGTCCAAGGCGGCGGCGCTTATCCAGCGCGGCGCCGTCTGGGCAGATACGCCGGCCGATGCCGCGGCGAACGCCGATGTCGTCTTTACCATGGTGGGCTATCCCTCCGAGGTCGAGGAACTCTACCTGGCGGGCGACGGCCTGCTCGCGTGCACTAAGCCCGGCGCGGTCTTGATCGACCTCACCACGAGCTCGCCCGAGCTTGCCCGTGACATTGCCGAGGCCGCCCAGGTTTCTGGTCGCATGGCGTTTGACTGCCCCGTCACCGGCGGCGAGTCGGGCGCTATCGCCGGTACGCTCACGGCTATCGTGGGCGCTACCGAGAACGACATCGCGCCGGTCCGCGATATCCTTTCCACCTTTGCGGCAACCATCTGCTGCTTCGACGGCGCCGGCAAGGGCCAGGCTGCCAAGCTCGCCAACCAGGTGTCGCTGGGCGCCTGCATGGTCGGCATGGCCGATGCGCTGGCGTTTGCCGAGCTGAGCGGCCTCGATCTGGAGAAGACCCGTCAGATGATTCTGGGCGGTACCGGCAAGTCCGGCGCCATGGAGAGTCTGGCGCCCAAGGCGCTCGACGGCGATTACAAGCCCGGCTTTATGGTCGAGCACTTCATCAAGGACCTGCGCTTGGCGCTCGCCTATGCCGACGACCGCGAGCTTGCGCTGCCCGGCGCCGACGTGGCCTTTACGCTCTACGACATGCTCGATGCCATCGGTGGCGCCAAGCTGGGCACCCAGGCCATCACGGTGCTCTACAAGGAGGAGGCCGACGCCATCGCCGCCGGTCTTGACTGGTCGCAGTATCGTCCCGAGGAGCATGGTGCTCACGAGGAAGGCTGCGGTTGCGGCGAACATGGCGACGACCACGAGTGCGGTTGTGGCCACCACCATGGCGAGGACCACGAGTGCTGCGGCGGCCACGGCCATGACGACGGACACGAGTGCTGCTGCGGCCACCATCACGGGGAGTAGCGCCCATGAGCTGGACGTTCGTGGTGCTTGCGCTGGTGCTCTTTCTCTTTGCGATCTACATCGGCTTTTTGTGCGGCCAGTGGGCGTGCGAAAAGCGCGTCATCACCAAGCGTGACTACTGGATTGCCAACTTTGCGGGAGCGGCGGCAGTCATCCTGCTGACCTGGGTGTTCTCGCTGTTCCCGCTAGTGCAGTTTGCGCCGATCGGCTGGCTCGGCGGCTTTATCGCCGGCCTTAAAATGAGCTTTGGCGAATCCGTCGGCCCGTGGCGCAAGCACGACGAGGTCTTTAACGTCAACAAGGCTCACCGCGCCGCCGCCGACGCGGGCGACGCCGAGGAGCGCCGCCGCGCGCGTCGCAATGGCGCGGCCGACCGACAGCTCATCTCGGTCACCGATGACAGCAAAGGTGCTGGCAAGCACGCTAAGAAATAGTAAAAAGAGGTAACTATGGCAGAAAACAAAGACGAACAGCTCACCGACGAGGAGCTGGCACAGCTCCAGCTGGCAGAGGAGAACGAGAACGCCGTCGACCGCCTGGTCAAGGAGCTCGGCTGCCCCACGCGCCGTATCCGCCAGTTTGCCGCCCGCGTGCTGCACCTGCTTGCCGAGCGCGATCCGCAGCGCGTCGTGCCCTGTGTGCCCGCGCTGATCGAGGCGCTCGATCGCCCCGAGGCTCAGACCCGCTGGGAGGCCCTCGATGCCCTGACGGCGCTCGCCACCACTTGCCCCGAGCAGCTGGGCGATGCCTTTGAGGGCGCCGAGACCGCGCTGTTCGACGAGATTTCCTCCACGCTGCGCTATGCCGCCTTCCGCCTGCTGTGCGTGTGGGGCGCCACGAGCGTCGAGCGTTCGCGCGAGGCTTGGCCCATCCTGGACGAGGCCATCCAGTGCTACCACGGCGACCTTGAGTATCGCGATATGCTCGGTTGCCTGTACGAGTTTGGCCAGGGCGAGATCGACGCCGAGGTCGCCGAGAAGCTTGCGCTGCGCCTTAAGTTCGACGCCGAGAACGGCAAGGGCAGCTATCTCAAGGCCCGTTCGAGCGAGATTTGCGAAATGCTTGTTAAACGTTTTGGCCTGGATCTCTCCAAAAAGAAGAAGCGTGCTAGCGTTAAAAAATCTGACGACGCCGAAGACGAGGAGTAACAGATTATGGCGCACGATGTAGTCCTGATTCCCGGTGACGGTATCGGTCCCGAGATTACGCAGGCCATGCGCCGCGTGGTCGAGGCCACCGGTGTCCAGATCAACTGGAACGTCCAGGAGGCAGGTGCCGGCGTCATGGACGAGTTTGGCACGCCGCTGCCCCAGCACGTGCTCGATGCGGTCGCCGAGACCAAGGTTGCCATCAAGGGCCCCATCACCACGCCGGTCGGCACGGGTTTCCGCAGCGTTAACGTCGCCCTGCGCAAGCATTTTGACCTGTACGCCTGCGTGCGCCCCTGCCTGTCGCAGCCGGGCGACGGCTCGCGCTTCCGCGACGTCGACCTGGTTATCGTGCGCGAGAACACCGAGGACCTCTATGCCGGCATCGAGTTCGATGAGGGCGCTGCCGAGGTCGAGGAGCTCTCGCAGCTCGTCGAGCGCTCGGGCCAGAAGACCTTCGCCGCGGATTCCGCCATCTCAATCAAGCCGATTTCCATCGCCAAGAGCCGCCGCATTGTGGAGTACGCTTTTGAGTACGCCCGCCGCTGCGGCCGCAAAAAGGTGACGGCCGTGCATAAGGCCAACATCATGAAGGCGACCGATGGCCTGTTCCTGCGCGTTGCGCGCGAGGTGGCCGCCAACTATCCCGATATCGAGTTCAACGACAAGATTGTCGACGCCACCTGCATGGGCCTGGTCCAGAACCCCAACGACTTCGATGTCCTGGTGCTGCCCAACCTGTACGGCGATATCGTCAGCGACCTGTGCGCCGGCCTGGTAGGTGGCCTGGGTATGGCCCCCGGCTCCAACATCGGTGCCGACTGCGCCATCTTCGAGGCAACGCATGGCTCCGCGCCCGATATCGCTGGCCAGGATATCGCCAACCCCACGGCCGAGATTCTGTCTGCGGCTATGATGCTCGATCATCTGGGCGAGAACGATGCGGCCAATCGTATCCGCGCCGCCGTGTCCGCCACGCTCGACGAGGGTAAGCAGGTTACCGGCGACGTGCGTCGTGCCCAGACCGGCTCCGTCGAGGGCGCCGTGGGCACGCAGGCCTTTGCCGATGCCGTTATCGCGCACCTGGCCTAAGACATGCAGGCTGCAAACGCCTAAATAGTACTTAAGTGTTTGCGTATAACCTAAGAATCAATACGCCCGGCACTCTGTCGGGCGTATTCTATTGAAGACTATGTTTCCTAACAAGGAGTAACTGATATGGGTCTGATTCAAAAGAAGGACGAGAAGGACGAGATCGACGGCATCCAGATCATCGAGCGCGGCGAAGGCCCCGACGGTGACGAGGACGAGAAGATCGATCTGGTCGCCGGTACGTCTGCCGAGCACATTGCCGCCGGCACGACGGCCGAGGAGGAGGACGCCCGACTGGAGGCTCAGATTGCCGCGGATGCCGCTGACGAGAATCTGATGCCCGAGGCCCAGGATGAGGACGACGATATTCTGGGTTCCGATGAAGACGACCGCGCATCCAAGCACAAGAAGACGATGATTGCCGCCTTCGTGGTTGCAGTCGTGATCGCTGCTGTGGTCGGCTTCTTTATCGGCAACGGTGGTTTTGGCGGCAAGGGCGTCGGCTCGGCGACCCTCACCGAGGACCAGCTCGATTCGACCGTGGCAAGCTACAGCTACAACGGCAAGAAGAGCGACATCACCGCGCGCGAGGCCATTGAGAGCCAGTACAGCCTCGACACCGTCAAGGATGGCGATGGCAACTACACCGCTCCCTCTGCCGACGTCATCCTGTCCTACGTGCGCAACAAGATCCTGCTCGACGCTGCCGAGGACGAGGGCATCACCGTCTCTTCTAAGGAGATGAAGAAGTACGCCGAGGATTCCATCGGCACTTCGGACTACAAGACCATGGCCACGCAGTATGGCGTGTCCAAGGACCAGGCCAAGCAGATCGTCCGTCAGTCCGCGACGCTGCAGAAGCTCTACAAGAAGAAGGTGGGCGATAGCTCCGCAAGCATGCCGACCGCCCCGACCGAGCCTGCTGACGGCAACGAGGAGACCGCGAGCAAGGACTACGCCGATTACATCATCAAACTTGCCGGCGACGAGTGGGATAGCTCGAAGGGTACCTGGAAGGACGAGAACGGCACCTACGCTAAGGCCTTTGCCGACGATGCCTTTACGGCCGATAGCGCTACCTATAAGCAGGCCATGACCGCCTACTACACTGCTTACCAGCAGTACTCTTCGCAGGCTTCGAGCGCCAGCTCCAAGTGGACCGAGTATGCTAACGGCCTCTACGCCAAAGCCAACATCAGCATCTACGGCCTGTTTGCGTAAGGTTTGCCTGCACTACTGTGCGCTAGCCGATCTGCCTGATTTAGCCCGCTAGAACGGACAACGTTCTAGCGGGCTTTTTGCTGCCGAAACCACTGGAGTAGGCCTCGCGCCCGCGCAAGCGCTCCATTGTGTTTCCCTAATTCATCTGGGAAAACGACTGCAAACGATTGCAAGTAACCGGTGAACGGTCGAAAACTACCGTTCACCGATAATCTCAAAACTGGTTCTAACTGGTATTAAGTCAAAAAGACCAATTCGCATATCTTCACAATGACCTGCAATTTTTCTACACGCTATTTTTAGCCGCCCTGCGTTGTTTAGACACAGGAAAAGATCCGATCTTTTGCCAAAGCATTTCGGAACGGTTTCAAAACCGCAGGTAGAAGTGTTAACGACCGGTAAACGGTCGATTTATCACCGTGAGCGGTGCAAAAACGTTTTACCGTATGAATCAACGAAAGCGACCTCTTCTGGGGTGATATAGTGACAACAACACGTCACGTGGTTACTACCAGTTTAGAAACCACTGGTCTTCAAAGTACGCTTTCTAAGAAGCTTTAAGGGCGAGCGCCCGCTGGCTTCCGAAAATCATCGGACTCAGATCGTACACACCTTCGGAAGGGAAATTTGAATGGTTGGCTTTATTCTTACCGGTCATGGACAGTTCGCACCCGGCCTCGCAAGCGCTATCGCTATGGTTGCTGGCGACCAGCCCGCTTTTACCGTCGTTCCTTTTGAGGGCGACCAGGCTGCTTCCTACGGTGAGGATCTCCGCGCCGCTATTACCGCCATGCGCGAGGAGTGCGATGGCGTGCTCGTCTTTACCGACCTGCTTGGTGGCACCCCGTTCAACCAGGCGATGATGATTGCCCAGGATGTCGACAACGTCGAGGTTCTGACCGGCACCAACCTTCCCATGGTTATTGAGCTTCTGTTCCTCCGCGGCAACGCCACGCTCGCCGAGCTTGGCGAGCAGGCCGTGACCGTTGGCCAGACGGGCGTCACCGCCCAGACGGTCGCATCCGTTGCCGGCTCCGAGGAAGAGGATATCTTCGGCGACGAGGACGGCATCTAATGGCCGATTTCGGAGCCAACGTCCTGAGCTCCTCGGTCGCCCTTTTAGGCCTGCTTGTCATCATGGGCTTGATTTACACCATCTGGTCGCAAATCAACATGAAGAAGAAGCAGAAGTACTTCAAGGAGCTGCACACCGAGCTCAAGCCGGGTCAAGAGGTTCTTTTCGCCGGCGGTATCTACGGAACCGTCAAAGGCATCGAAGGCGAGAAGGTCCAGATCAAAGTCCGATCCGGAGCCGTCGTAGATGTTTCGCGTTACGCGATTCAGGAGATCAAGTAACTGTCGTCAGCAAATAACGAAAGGAAGCTGATCAACATGGCAGAACCCAACATTCTTCTTACCCGCATCGATAACCGACTGGTTCATGGTCAGGTTGCCACCCAGTGGAACTCCACCCTGGGCTCCAACCTCATCCTCGTCGCCAACGACGACGTGGCGTCCAACACCATGCGCCAGAACCTCATGAAGATGGCCGCTCCCGCCGGCGTCGCTACGCGTTTCTTCTCTCTGCAGAAGACCATCGACGTCATTGGCAAGGCGAGCCCGCGCCAGAAGATCTTCATCGTGGCCGAAACACCGGAAGACGTGCTTACGCTCGTCAAGGGCGGTGTGCCTATAAAGAAGGTAAACATCGGCAACATGCACATGTCGGAAGGAAAGCGCCAAGTCGCCACCTCCGTCGCAGTTAACGACGAGGATGTCGCTGCGTTTAAAGAGCTGCAGGAATTGGGGGTGGAGTTGGAGATCAGGCGCGTTCCGAGCACGCCTGTTGAGGACACGAGCAAGCTCTTCTCGTAATCCTCGTGATCCACGTTGTCAGGAGTGAAACCCTGACGTTCTGTACGTGAAATCCAAAGTGCGTACATACATTTTGAAAGGAGGAGCAAGATGGAATACTCGATCATCCAGATCGCTCTGGTCTTCGTCGTCACGTTCATCGCGGCAATCGACCAGTTTGACTTCCTCGAGTCTCTCTATCAGCCCATCGTCACCGGCGCCGTCATCGGTCTTATCCTTGGCGACCTCAACACCGGTCTTCTCGTGGGTGGTACCTATCAGCTCATGACGATCGGCAACATGCCGATCGGAGGCGCTCAGCCGCCTAACGCCGTCATCGGCGGCATCATGGCAGCCATTCTCGCTATCGCCACGGGCCTCGAGCCCAACGCGGCAGTCGGCCTCGCCATTCCGTTCGCTCTGCTTGGCCAGCTTGGCGTTACCCTGGTCTTCACGCTTATGTCCCCGCTTATGTCCACGGCCGATAACATGGCTCACAACGCGGACACCAAGGGCATCGAGCGCCTGAACTACTTCGCCATGGCTCTGCTCGGCCTGATCTTCGCTGTCGTCGTCACCCTGTTCTTCATCGCTGGCGCTACCATCGGTCAGACCATCGCTTCTGCCATCCCGACGTGGCTGCAGACCGGTCTGTCCGCTGCAGGCGGCATGATGCGCTTCGTCGGCTTCGCCGTCCTGCTCAAGGTTATGATGAACCGCGATATGTGGGGCTTCTTCCTCATGGGCTTCGGCCTCGCGCTCATCACCGTTGCCAACGATTCGCTGGCAACCCCTGCTCTGCTCATCCTCGCTCTCATCGGCTTCGGCATCGCTTTCTGGGACTTCCAGCAGCAGACCGAGCTGAAGGGTGCAGCTGTTTCTGACGGAGGTGACTTCGAAGATGGCATCTAATGAGTATGTGATCCCGGAGCACTACGAGGATCTCACTCCTGCTCCGCAGCTTGACCAGAAGACCCTCAACAAGATGGCTTGGCGCTCCTGCTTCCTGCAGGCCTCGTTCAACTACGAGCGTATGCAGGCCGCTGGCTGGCTCTACTCCATCATCCCCGGTCTGGAGAAGATCCACACCAACAAGAACGACCTCGCGGCTTCCATGAGCCACAACCTGGAGTTCTTCAACACCCACCCGTTCCTCGTCACCTTTGTTATGGGCATCGTGCTTTCGCTCGAGCAGAACAAGGTTGACATCCCCACGATCCGCGCCGTCCGCGTCGCCGCAATGGGCCCGCTCGGTGGTATCGGTGACGCCCTGTTCTGGCTGACGCTCGTGCCTATCACGGCCGGCATCACCTCCAACATGGCCATCAACGGCAACGCCGCTGCGCCGATCATCTTCCTGGTGATCTTCAACGCCGTCCAGTTCGCTCTGCGCTTCTGGCTCATGAACTGGTCCTACAAGCTTGGCACCAGCGCTATTGACGCTCTGACCGCCAACATGCAGGCCTTCACGCGTGCCGCTTCCATCATGGGCGTCTTCGTCGTCGGTTGCCTGGTCGTCACCATGGGTGGCACCCAGATCAACCTCCAGATCCCCAACGGCACCACCCGTGGCCTTGCCCCTACTACCGTGATCGTCTCCGAGAAGGAGGCCGAGAACTTCACCGGTATGGAGGGCATCGATACCGAGACCGCTGAGGCCGGTACCATCGCCATGACCGATGAGGACGGCAACGCCCTCACCGCCACCGATGCCGACGGCAACGAGGTCAAGTGCGGCGTCGCCGATCTGGGCAACGGCATGGAGTCCGTGACCTACGCTACCGTTACCGAGGATCCGGTCAACTTCTCTGTTGCCGACACCCTCAACACCATCGTCCCGAAGCTCGTCCCGCTTATGCTTACGCTGCTGCTTTACTACATGTTCGCTAAGCACAGCTGGACCCCGACCAAGGGCATTCTCCTGCTCTTCGTCCTTGGCATCCTGGGCGCTGGCCCGCTTGGTCTCTGGCCGAGCATCTGGTAAGGCTCTAGCTTGAGGGGTGTGTCCCTACGCGGCTCACACCCCGACCCCTTAAGCCATGTGTATGTTAAAAGCCGCGTGCTCGAAAGAGCGCGCGGCTTTTGTTTTCTTGATGATTCGGGTGTGGCAGACAGATAATGCTAAACACCCTAGGTAGTTAGCCGAATTCGAGCAAAAGGGAGGATAGGATGGCGATCGGAGCGCGTAAGCAACCGCTGTACGATCAGCTGGTCGATATTCTGACCGAAAAGATCGACCATGAATATCGCGCCGGTGACATGATTCCTTCCGAGCGCGAACTTTCGGAGCGCTATGGTCTCTCGCGCACCACGGTGCGCCTGGCTTTGCAGGAACTGGAGCGTTTAGGACTGGTGGTTCGGCAGCACGGTCGCGGTACCTTTGTGACCGACCGTTCGGCAAAAGCAACCAATCTTATGCAGTCCTACAGCTTTACCGAGCAGATGCGCGCGATGGGTCGCGACCCCGAGACCACGATTCTCGAGTTTTGCGAGATGGAGGCCGATAAAAATCTGGCCGAGCATATGGGATTGCGTATCGGTGATCGCATTTTTAAGCTTAAGCGCCTTCGTTCTGCCGACAACATGCCCATGATGGTCGAACGCAGCTATCTACCAGTTCGTCAATTTCTGTCCCTAAAGCGACCGCTGCTGGAGCGTAAGCCGCTTTACGATGTGATTGAGCAAGACTTTCAGCAAAAGATACGCGTGGCCGAAGAGGAGTTCTATGCGAGCATAGCCCGTCCCACCGACGCCCACCTTTTGGGAATTGTCGAGGGCTCGCCTGTGCTCGATTTGGTCAGGACTACGTATAACGAGTCAAACGAGGTTGTGGAGTACACACTCTCGGTTGCTCGTGCCGATCAGTTTAAATACAAGGTTTACCACCAGCGTAGCGATTAGTGTCCGCATCGTTTCCATATGATGATTCTTTGCATTTAACTGGTTACTACCAGATAACCAACCGAAGTGTATAATTGCACGTCAGAGGATTACTTCTAGAGAGAGGTATTAAAAATGTTCGAGAAGAGTGTCGAGGAGCTCACCGAGCTCGGCGCCCAGATCACCACGGCCGAGATTGCTCAGCAGCCCGAGCTTTGGCGTGATACGCTCAACATCTATCGCGAGAACAAGGAGGCCATCGAGGCCTTCCTGGCCGAGGCTCGCGCTATGGGCGAGGGTCGTCTGTCCGTTGTCTTCACCGGTGCCGGTACGTCCGACTACGTTGGCGATACCTGCGCCCCGTACCTGCGTCACGCTGGCAACACTGATCTCTACGACTTTAAGCCCATCGCCACGACAGACATCGTGAGCGCCCCGCGCGACTTCCTGCGCGCCGAGGATCCCACGCTCGTGGTTTCCTTCGCCCGCTCTGGCAACAGCCCCGAGAGCCTTGCCGCCGTTGCCGTTGCCAAGGAGCTCGTCCACAACGTCAAGTTCCTCAACATCACTTGCGCTCCCGAGGGCAAGCTCGCCGTCGAGTCTGCCGATGATCCCAACGCGCTGACGCTGCTCATTCCGCGCGCCAACGACAAGGGCTTCGCCATGACCGGTTCTTATTCCTGCATGACCCTGCTCTCCACCCTTATTTTCGACACTGCCTCTGACGAGCAGAAGGCCGAGTGGGTCGAGACCATCGCCAAGATGGGCGAGGAGGTCATCTCCCGTGAGCCTGAGATCGCCGATTACCTGGCTGGCGACTTTAACCGCGTGACCTACTTGGGTTCTGGCTCCTTCGGTGGCCTTGCCCAGGAGAGTCAGCTCAAGATCCTTGAGCTCGCTCACGGTCTGGTCGCTACTTCCTACGACACCTCCATGGGCTATCGTCACGGACCTAAGTCCTTCGTCGACGATAAGACGCTCGTCTTCGTGTTCGTCAATAACGACGCCTACACCCGTCAGTACGACATCGACATCCTCAACGAGATCGGTGGCGACGAGATCGCTCAGCACACCATCGCCGTTCAGCAGGAAGGTGCCACCGTCTATGAGGGTGAGTCCTTCACCTTTAAGGGCTACGAGGCACTTCCCGAGGGCTACCTTGCTCTGCCGTTCGTGATGTTTGCCCAGGCTATCAGCTTGCTCAACTCCGTGCGCGTGGGCAACACACCCGATACGCCGAGCCCCACCGGCACGGTCAACCGCGTGGTTAAGGGCGTGACGATTCACGCCTTCACCGCTTAATCGCGTCCCCCTGTAAGGGCGCCCGTCCGCTCATAACGGCGGGCGGGCGCTTTTTGTTTTACGTGAGCTGGGTATAAGCATCACTAAAGTCAACTGCTTTAGAAGCAAGGAGTGCATATGAGCACGTACGCAATTAAGGCTGACAAGTTCTTCTTGCCGGCAGGCCCGCAACTGGGCGGCTATCTTATGGTCGAGGATGGCGTCTTTGGCGCCTGGCAGGCCGACGAGCCCTCTTGTGAGATTAAGGACTACACGGGATCGTGGATCGCACCGGGTATGGTCGATACTCACATCCATGGCTTTTACAACCACTCAACTACCGATAACGATCCCGAGGGCATCGATATCAGCTCGACCGAGCTCGCCCGTCGCGGCACCACCAGCTGGCTGCCCACGACGTTCACCGATGGCGTCGAGCAGATCAAGGACGCCTGCGCCGCCATCGCTCAGGCGGACGAGGGTCGCGGCCCCGACTTCTGCGGTGCTCGCATTCAGGGCATCTACCTGGAGGGCCCCTTCTTTACCATGAAGCACGTGGGCGCGCAGAACCCCGCTTACCTGATCGATCCCTCCGAGGAGGTCTTCGATCAGTGGCAGGAGGCTGCGGGTGGTCGCATCGTCAAGAGCGCCATGGCAGCCGAGCGCGACGGTGCCGCTGCTTATGCGGCCGCTCTGAATGCCAAGGGTGTGGTGACCAGCATCGGTCACTCTGACGCCACCTACGATGAGTGCATCGCCGCCATCAACGCCGGTGCCAGCTGCTTTACGCATACCTATAACGGTCAGCGCGGGCTGCATCACCGTGAGCCCGGTGTCGTGGGCGCTGCCATGTCCACGCCCGAGACCTACGCCGAGATCATCTGTGACGGCAAGCACGTTAACCCTGCCGCCATCAAGGCGCTGCTGCAGGCAAAGGGCTGGCAACACACGGTGCTCATCACTGACTGCCTGGGCTGCGGCGGCATGCCCGAGGGCAGCTACACCAGTGGTGGCATGGACGTCATCATGAAGGACAACCTGTGCTGGCTCGCTGACGGCAAGAGCATTGCCGGCTCGGTGCTCACGCTTGCCCAGGGCGTCAAGAACATCGTCGACTGGGGCATCGCCAGCGCCGATATCGCCATTCGCATGGCAACCGAGGTGCCGGCACGCTCCGCGCACATCGAGGATAAGTGCGGCAGCATCATGCCGGGTCGCGACGCCGACTTTGTCGTGTTCGACCATGAGCTCACCCTCGTCGAGACGTATGTTGGCGGCCAGAGCGTCGGCAACGCCTTTACCGAGTAACGATAGAAAAAGACGGCGGGCCCGAATCTGCTCGGACCCGCCGTATGGGTTAAACGCTCAAAAGCACCTTCACAGTTACAGCTTGTTAGCGATCTTCTTTGCCGTGCGCTTGACGCCGGCCACAAGACCTCCCGCAGGATGCTCCTTTTCGTAGGCTAGACGCTTCTCACGCTTGGCGTACTCTTCGACGATGATGTCGCCATACTCGTCTTCGATCTTGTCGAAGAAGTCGACGGCGCCCTTAATTTCCTCGGCGGTCGGGTGTCCCTTTTGGACACCGCCGGCGAGCTTGAACGGCCCCCACGTATCAAAGCCGGGGCAGCCGTAGACACCCATAAAGATGGCCTGCCTCATGCGGCAGATGCCATCGATATCCTTGCCGTACCACTTGTTTTTGCCACCGTAGGTCATAAGGCCAAACACCTTGTCCTGCGGCTGCAGCACGTTCGTGAGCACGCGTGCCATGTCCTTGTCGATCTCGGAGTAATAGATTCCCGTGGCGACACCGATCAGATGATATTCGTGCAGGTTGGGATACTCGTTTTTGCCAAGCGCCTTGACGTCGAGGGTATCGATCTCGGGGTGTGCCTCGACGATGGCGTCCACGAGCTTTTTCGTATTGCCGTGATGGCGCGAGGCGTAGAGGATGATGGTTCGCATAAGAAGGCCTTTCAGCTGTAATTGCATCAATGTCTGTATGGTACCCCGTTACATGGCTGGGATACCGGACGCGTCGATGAACGTGCGGGTTTGTCCTTTGGTCAGGGCCGAGACGGGTTCTTGCGAGCAAAAAAGCAGTTGTTCGAAAGGATGGGCAATGGAATACGCTCTCTCCAACGATTCGATTTCTATTAAGGTGTCCACGGCTGGCGGTTCGTTTACCTCGATTGAGGCCGGAGGTCGCGAGTATCTGTGGCAGGGCGATCCCGCCGTGTGGTCTGGCCAGGCACCGATTTGCTTCCCGATTTGCGGAGGCTTGCGCGACAACAGCGCCATGACGTTTGCCGGGCATCATGTAAAGCTCGCTCGCCACGGGTTTGCGCGCAAACAGGAGTGGAAGCTGCTGAGCCAAGGCGAGAACGAGCTGGCGATGTGCCTGGCTTCGGAGGATAACGCCGCGCTGCTGAGCGATTATCCGTACCCGTTTAAGCTTGTCGCTCGTTATACGCTCGAGGATACCGCCGTGCGCGTCTCCTATGAGGTGACCAACGAGGGGACCGAGGACATGCCGTTCTTTATCGGCGGTCATCCCGGCTTTAGGTGTCCGCTCGATGAGGGCGAGGCCTATACGGACTACGAGTTGCGCTTTGAGAAAGACGAGGCTGCGGAGCTCTGCACCGCCGTTCCCTCGACTGGCTTGATTGACGTGGCAAACCGCTCCAAGAACCCCATGGTGGGAAAGACGCTGCCCCTGTCGCACGAGCTCTTCGATTTTGCGGAGACCATCTTTGACGTGCTCGAGAGCCGTCAGGTTACGCTTTCTAAGAAGGGGGAGGACAAGGGCGTCCGCCTGAGCTTTGAGGGCTTCCCGTATCTCATCGTGTGGAGTAAGCCCGAGGGCGATTTTGTTGCAGTTGAACCCTGGGGCGGCCTCTCGACCTGCTCCGATGAGGACGACGTACTTGAGCATAAGCGCGGCTGCCTTGTCGCCAAGCCCAAGGAGACCATCGTACGCTCGTTCACGATTGAGATTCTGTAATTCCGTTTTGTCGACTCGTATCGCGAGGCACAAGGAGCCTGCGAGATAAGGAGCTAAAAATGATCCTCACCGTTACGATGAACCCGTCTGTCGATACGCGCTATCAGCTCGATGAGCTCATTATCGACGACGTCAACCGCGTGACGCCCGAAAAGACCGCCGGCGGCAAGGGCCTCAACGTGGCCCGTGTGCTGGGTCAGCTGGGCGACGACGTTGTGGCAACCGGTCTACTCGGCGGCCACATGGGCGCCTACATGGCTGAGCTCATGGACGCCAACGGTATTAACAACGACTTTGTGCCCATCAAGGGCGAGACTCGAATTTGCCTCAACATTCTCCACGCCGGCAACCAGACCGAGCTGCTCGAGAGCGGCCCGACAATTGCCCCCGAGGAGCTCGATGCCTTTACCGCCAAATTTACTGAGCTTGCGGGCAAGGCCGACGTTGTCACCATTTCGGGTTCTCTGCCCCGCGGTGTCGAGGCAGACTACTATGCCAAGATCACGGGCATTGCCGAGAACGCCGGCGCCAAGGTGCTGCTCGATACCTCGGGCGCTTCGCTCGAGGCCGCCCTTAAGTCCGAAATTAAGCCCGAGCTGGTCAAGCCTAACCTGACCGAGATCAACGGCCTTCTGGGCACGAGCTTTACCACCGACGATGTGGACGAGCTCCGTGCCGCGCTCGCCTCTGACGCCCGTTTCTCCGATATCCCCTGGGTCGTCGTGTCCATGGGCGCTGCCGGCTCCGTTGGCTTCCACAATGGCCGTGCGTTCCGCGCAAAGACGCCCGATATCCCTGCCGTTAACGCCACGGGCTCTGGTGACTCCACTATCGCAGGCTTCGCACATGCCATCGCTGCTGGCGCAGACGACGAGACGGTGCTGCGTACCGCCAACACCTGCGGCAAGCTCAACGCCATGGATCCCATGACCGGCCATCTGGTCATGGACCGTTGGGACGAGGTCTACAACGGCGTTGTCGTGACTGAGCTGTAAGAGTTTGGGCGACGGCTCCGGCATCGCTTGCTAGCTCATGTTGACGACAAGTGCGGTAGCATTATGCCGGGGCGCGACGCCGACGTTGTCGTGTTCAATCCCGACCTTACCCTGGTCGAGACGTATGTGGGTGGCAACAGCGTCGGTAACGCGTTTATCGAGTAGCCGCCAAAGGAACGATCCGAGAGGGGATTTAGATGATTTACGGTGCACTGGGCGATATCGAGGAGTACCGCGGAATGCTCAAGGGCCTCGACGTGCTGATTGATTGGCTCGAGGAGAACGATCCGGCGGAGCTCGAGGTCGGCAGCCATCCGATTCTGGGCGACAAGGTCTTTGCGAACGTCATGGCTCCTACGACGCGTCCCGAGGCCGAGGCTCACTATGAGACGCATCAGCGCTATCACGACCTGCAGATCGACATTGAGGGTCGCGAGGCCTTTAAGGTTGCCACGGGCAGCCTGACGCTGGTCCAGGAGTTTGACGAGAAGGACGACTACGATCTGGTCGATTCCGACGCCTCGATTGCCGGCGATCTTGCTGACGATAAGTTTGCGCTGTTCGTTGCCGGCGAGCCTCACATGCCCACGCTCGAGTTCCCGGGCGATGGCGCGCAGCCGGTCAAGAAGATCTGCTTTAAGCTGCTTGCAGACGCTTACTGGGAGGAGTAGCGCACTGCTCGTGAGCTAGCGTGATTTCCCTTGGGGAACGCGTTTGAGCCCCGCTGATCGCGGTCCCCTTGGGGATTGCGGTTGGCGGGGCTTGTTGTTGAGTAGGGGAGTTGCCGACGGCGTTGTGCTTGGATTGGCGGATGCGCGCTCGAAATCGGCAACAAAAAAGCCGCCCGAAGGCGGCTATCTTGTGCAATGGAGCCAGCGACCGGGCTCGAACCGGTGACCCCCGCTTTACGAGAGCGGTGCTCTACCAACTGAGCTACGCTGGCGGCCATGTGATGACGCAACTGAGGCGTCAACGGCTGTCTATGATACGGGACATCGCAAATCCGCGCAAGTGTTCTGACGGCTTTTCTCACTTTAAATGCACTAATATTGGAGACGTGATGTCTTGCTCTTGCGGGTCTCAAACAGAATGGGGTGGCGATGGCTCAACCCAAGATTCTTCTCACACGCATCGATGACCGGTTTATTTACGGGCAAGACGTTGAGCTGTGGAACGAAGTCGTGGGTTCCAACCTTGTTTTAATCGTCAACGATGAGATTGCGGCTGATTCGCGCAAGTGGGCCCCTATGAGGGTGGCGACACCCGAGGGTGTCTGGACGCGGTTTTTCTCGGTGCAAAGGACTGTCGACATCATTCATACCGCAACGCCGCGCCAAAGGATTCTCATCATGGTGGCGTCGCCCACGGATGCACTCGCGCTGGTTAAGGGTGGTGTGCCGATCACCAAGATCAGCATTGGCCATATGCAGGCGGGGGAGGGCAAGCACCCCATAACGCCCGCAGTCGCCGTAGATGACGCAGATGTCGCAGCCCTCAAAGAGCTGCAGGCGCTCGGCATAGAGCTAGAAATCCGCTATCTCCCCAGCTCCAATCCCGACCCCATCCAACTAGTCATTTAAGAACGTCCCCAATGACTAGGTAGAAAAACGCCCGTCGGCAGTGGTGCCGGCGGGCGCTGCTGTGCGATATGTTGCGTTGTGGGCTTAGTGCCTCATAAAGTGGTATTCGATCACATTGCTGTAGGGGTGACCCGGGCCCACAATGCCCTGCGGGAACAGCGGCTGGTGCGGTGTGTCGGGGTACATCTCTGCCTCGAGGGCAAAGCCAGCGCCCCAGCCATAGTTGGCATCGTCCTTGGCGTGCTCGTCGCCCAGCCAGTTGCCGGTGTAGAGCTGCACGCCCGGGGCGGTGGTGTAGTAATCCAACTCACGACCGGTCCACATCTCCTCGACGTGCAGGGCGCGGCGCAGATTACGGCCGTACTGATAGCCATCGATGCACAGGCAGTGGTCGTAGCCGCGTGCCTGCTTAATCTGGGGATCGTCGGCCTCCATGCCAGGCGCGACGGGGCGCAGCTCACGGAAGTCAAACGGCGTGCCCTCGACCGGAGCGATCTCGCCGGTGGGGATATTCTGCTCGTTGATGGGCAGGTAGTGGGCAGCGTTGGCAACAAAGAAGTGCTCGCAGTCCATGCCGGCGTTATGGCCGGCAAGGTTAAAGTACGTGTGGTTGGTCATGGACACGTAGGTGGCGCGGTCGCTCTCGCAACCATACTCGATGCGGAAGACGCCGGTGCGCGTAACGGTAAACACAGCCGTAAAGATTCGGTTGCCGGGCAGGCCCAGCTCGCCATCCTTAAGCGAGGTGGTCATGCGCACGGCGTTGTGAGTCTCGTCGAGCTCAACGTCCCATACGCGCTTGTGCAGGCCGTGCTCAAGATCGCTGTGTAGGTTGTTGGCGCCTTCGTTGGCCGGCATATGCCAGTCCGTGCCGGCGATGGTGATCGTGGCACCTGCAGTGCGGTTGGCCACAGGCCCGATGGTTGCGCCAAAGCAGGCGGGGTTGTCAAAGTAATCCTCGAGCTTATCGAAGCCCAGCACCACATCGCGCACGTTGCCGGGAATGTCGGGCACATCGATACCAAGCACGGTGGCACCATAGTCCATAATGCGAACGCAGATCTCGGGCCCGTTGAGGGTGTAACGATGAACGGGGGTACCGCACGGCGCGGTGCCGAAAAGCTCGGAAGTGATCATTTGGTTCCTAACATCGAGGTATTTCCGACAAACTGTAGCGCGAACAGGCGAGATTTTCACTACACCCCACTAAAGCAGGGGGTATTTTTCTCAAAAAAGTGATGATTGGAGCTGTGCGGGCGTTCATTTTTGACGCGCATGGGTCTGATACAATTTGTTCGTTACTGTTTGAATGATATGCACGCATAGAACGGCGAGGATTCATCGTGATTAAGGCAGAGCGACAGGATAAGGTTCGTCAGCTGCTCGATGAGCAGGGCACGGTTTCGGTTAAGGAGATTTCGGATGCGTTAGGTGTCTCGGACATGACGATCCGTCGCGACCTTGAGGAGCTTGCAAGCCTGGGCGAGATCGAGCGCGTGCACGGCGGAGCCCGTAGTGCACAGGGCCGTCCCCACGCTATGTTGCGCCACGAGTATTCGCACAGCGAAAAGCGCACCAAGCATGCCGAGGAAAAGCTGCAGATTGCGCGCCGTGCTGTGGAGCTTATCGAGGAAGGCTCGACCATCTTTTTGGGCACGGGCACTACGGTGGAGCAGATGGCCTCGATGCTGCCGGCGTTTCGCCTGCGCATCGTGACTAATTCGCTTTCGGTGTTTAACCTGCTCGAGGCACGCGAAGACTGCGACCTGTGTCTCGTGGGCGGTATGTACCGTCGCCGCACTGCCGCCTTTGTGGGCCCCACGGCCGAGGACACCTTGCGCGCACTGGGGATCGACGCAGCCTTTATCGGCGCAAACGGCATTCTGGACGGCGACGTGTCTACGTCTAACATGGAAGAGGGCCGCATCCAGCAGCTCGCCTTTAGCAAGGCCGATTCACGCTACCTCATCGCCGACTCCAGCAAGATCGGCAAGCGCGACTTCTACACCTTCTGCCGCCTGGACAGCCTGGACGCCGTGGTGTGCGAGCCGGGTATCGCCGCCGAGGATCGTGTCGCCATCGAGGAACACACGCAGGTCATTTGCTAGCTAGCGCTACGGGATTGCCAACGGGCGATGCAGGAGGACTTTTACCTCCTGTCATTGTGGAAACCAGCGCGTTAGCGCTACGCGATATGACGCGCAAATGAGGACTCCACTATCAAATTGTCTCAACCTGTGATATCTAGGCGGCCAAAAGCGAGTCAGATGTTACAGATCGAGATTTTTGGCTCGGCCTATTCCGTTTGTCTCGATCTGTAACAGCTAGGACCGAATAATTCGGCTAGTTGTTACAGATTTAGATTGGGGACATTGGCCTGTGCATTCATCTCAATCTGTAACATCTAGACGTCCAAAACCGGTCTTAGTGTTACAGATTGAGACAATTCGGCGGGGCCTACCTTGTTTGTCTCGATCTGTAACGGTTAGGACTTAAAAACTCGGCTACGTGTTACAGATCGAGACAAAAGAAAAAGAACATTAGGACTTGAAAATAAAGTTTTGATAAGGGATTCGCCCAGTTAAGACGGTGCGGCAGACAATTGAGATTAGTTTGCCTCCGGAGTCGTAAGCATAATGAGTCAGTTCGATGACCGGAAGTTTTGCAACACCATAATTACTGGCTTCGGAATCGCTAAGCTGACGTGCTCTATAGCTTTCCCTAACAGATTGGATAGACTTGGACAAGTCGTCCATGATTCTGCTAAATGCCTGAAAATCTAACTGGTTATTCGGAACGCGCGACTTTGAAATGAAGAACGTATCAGCGCCTATGAAGCTGCCTTCAAGTTCGTAGGTCAATTCAAGACGCTGAATTTCATCGCGACTTTGACATCCAAATTGTTGGAGCATCATTACGGAAATTGGACGACCTGATGTGAGGCCGCCGAAATGTTTGGTGATGGCATCCGGATCAACGCCATCGCAATGGCTTGCAAAGTCAAAGTCTAAAAGTGAATTGAGCTCGCTAACGCGTTTCGGTGCAACAAACGATCCCTTACCTTGGATTCGATAGATACTTCCACGACGCTCCAGCTCACTCATGGCAAGTCGGACGGTTGTTCTGCTTACGGCGTATTCGTCGCAGAGTTCCATTTCTGTTGGAAGTTTATCGTCTGCTTGATATTCATCGACGATCTGCTTGAGCAGCGCGTCGGTGAGCTGTAAATAGAGTGGCCGTTTTTCGTGTGTATCGAGCATTAGAGCCTCAGTTTGCATGTTGGTTATACCTGATGGTTGCCTCAGTCGGGATGTAACGTGGGCAAGGTAACCTTAACGTATCACAGAGCGGCTCAGCATGACGATCTGATGCCTGTATCCACGAAGGGCTTGTCCGAGCGTGAAGATATTCTGGGGCAGGCAAATACCGTTCATGGAGTCCCCGATATGTTGGAGGTCAGCGCCGGCTGCTTTTGCTGCAAGGCCTATTTTCTTAATGGTCTCGCTGTCGCAGGAGTCTTGACTCGTCCCGTTCGCCGCCATGACGAGAACCTTCTCTTCAATTGACTTGCCTACGTTGTGGGATCGTACAAAGTCTACGATGGCGCGCAGGTCTGCTTCTTGGAAGCAAGGGACGGTGTAGGGGGCTGGCACGAGAAGGATATCGACGCCGAGGTCAACAAACTTGCGCGCAATTTCGAGCGTCATGACAGGTTCTGCAACGCCCGCTCCATGCATTTTTCCGGCTATGACCAGGCCATTGAAATGCTCTTTGGAGAGTTTAATCGAATGGGCGATTGCATCGTTGGAGACGCCGGTTCCAGGGTTGCCCGTCAGGCAGATAAAATCAAATCCGAGTTCGTTAGCCTTTTCTAAGGTCTTGGGAGAGACGCGACGACCCATGGGGATTTCCGTTCGGGATTCAGACATCTCTGCCTCGTTATCAACAGGCTCCAGATTGACGCCAATGGGCCTTCCGCATGCTCGCTTCACCCAAGTGACCGGGTTTTCATTGAGATCATCTGGAATACCGGCAATAACTGGATCGAACACATCGAGCGCGTTAAACAGAAGCAGGTCGGCACCTGCGGCACGTTCGATTTCTGCATTAGTAACGCCGCCGAGAAATTGGGAAGAGGGTACGTTTTCCGCCATGATGGTACGTCCCTCGGAAGCCAGAATTGCCTGTTTTAGATCCATGGGTGACGTGGCGGCAAAATCGGATGCGGACATGTTCAGTAATCGTTTGGGCATTGTTACTTCCTTTGACTAGAACGACAGGCTTGTGACATTGTCTCTAATATTGTTACAACAATATATTCAATATGTTATATCCAATCGGTGAACGGTTGCAAACTTATTGTACTGCTCGGAAAAAATAGCCTTTAGCTGGGAAAACATTATATTAATCAACTACCGTTCACCGAATAAGTATTTGAATTCTTGACATATCGACAAAGCGGAAAAAGAATTGGTTATGACAAATCGCGCAAATGATATTACATTTCGCACAAGAACGTATTCACTTACATAAGTGGATACAAACGGGGACGACGACGGTTGAGTCCGGATAAATCGTTGTGTGCCCGGGAATCATGAAAGGATGTGTTATGGACGCTATCGTCAAATTCCTTGAAAAACACCAGCCCCTCTTCGACAAAATCTCGAGGAACATTTATCTGGTGGCGATTAAGGATGGCTTTCTCTCGAATATGCCAATTGTGCTGTTCTCGAGCCTGTTCCTTCTTCTTTCGACGCTCCCTGCCTATGTGGGCATCACGCTTCCGTCTGAGGTGCTGGATTTCTTCAATAAAATCTATGCATATACCATGGGACTTCTTGGCATTATGGTGGCCGGCACCACGGCGAGCTCACTTGCCATGTCGATGAACCGTCGCATGCCTTCGGGTAAGTCTCTCAACCCCACCTCGTGCATGGTTTGTGCCATGTGCGGCATGCTCTTGCTATCGGTGACGAACGATGTTGTCTCGATTGGCGGAGCAGATACATCTGTTTTTGAAACCGGCTATATGGGAACCAAGGGTTTTCTCGCTGCGTTCGTAGCCGCATTCTTGACCGTTAATATCTATAAGGTGTGCATTAGCCATAATGTGACGATCAAGCTTCCCAAAGAGGTCCCTGGCTCTATTGCGCAGAGTTTTCGCGATATCTTTGCATTTGGGTTTTCGATCCTTGCGTGCGCTTTTATCGATCTTGCGAGCCGCAAGCTGCTTGCTGTGCCGTTCGCCAATTTGGTAT
The DNA here is from genome assembly GCA_965141565.1 of uncultured Collinsella sp. Lineage (GTDB taxonomy): Bacteria > Actinomycetota > Coriobacteriia > Coriobacteriales > Coriobacteriaceae > Collinsella. The sequence continues at coordinate 25,096 of CBCSNQ010000006.1, forward strand.
CCGCTCTCATCTCGCCGCTGTTCTCCGCGGTCGATACCTATCCTGGCATGGCGCTTATCGAAGGCGCGGTCGCGCTTTTCCAATTTATGGGTATCCACGGTGCTTCGGTTGTCATGAGTCCGATCAATGCTGCGCTCTACGGCAATACCGTTACCAATCTTGAGGTTTTCCAAGCAGGTGGACACCCGTCAATTGCTCTCACGCAGGACTTTACAAGCTTCATCGGCGGTCTGGGCGGTTCTGGCTGCACGTTCATCGTTCCTATTATCCTGATCATGTTTATGCGCTCCAAGCAGCTTAAAGCCATGGGCAAGGCATCGATTATCCCGGTGATTTTTGGAGTTAACGAGCCCGTTATCTTCGGTATGCCGATTGTTCTCAATCCCTATATGTTCGTGCCCTTCCTAGTGGCTCCTATGGTCAACGCCATTATCGGTAAATTTTTCATTGACGTCATTGGAATGAACGCCCCCATGTATACCATGCCGTGGGCGCTTCCCGGCCCAATTGGTGCGTTCCTCACCACGGGTCTCGATCTGCGTTCTCTCGTATTGATGGCAGTGCTGTTGGTCGTTGACTTTGTGATTTACTATCCGTTCTGCAAGGCGTATGACCATCAGCTTTGTTTGGAAGAGTCTGCAAAGGAGACTGCAGGAAACTCGGATGCAGATGCTATCGCCGAACAGGAAAATGTCGCAAAAGCTCTCGAGGCGGTAAAGGACAAGGCGGAGCAGATCCGCGTGCTTGTGCTTTGCCAGGGTGCCGGCACTTCGACTCTCTTGGCAAATGCTCTTCGCGAAGGTGCCGCTGCTAAGGGTATCGATCTGGTTTCTCAGTCCGGTGCGTACGGAAGCCACTATGAGACGATGGATCAGTACAACGTGATTGTTCTGGCGCCCCAGGCACGCATGTACTATGACGCTATGAAGGCCGATACCGATCGCCTTGGAATTAAACTGCTCACCACAAGGGGCAAGGAGTATATCGACCTTACCAACGATCCCGAAGGTGCAATTGACTGGATCGTTCAGGAGCTGGCTAAATAGTGGATGCACTCCGTCGTTGATTCGTCGGTGTATAGTACGGCCCCGCAGCTTATTGAGCTGCGGGGCCGTATTTTGTTGAGTATCTAATTGAGACAATGAGCGCAACCGTCGTGAGATCGCATTGGCGCTCTCCGAGTCACCGACAAACTGCCTTCCATCTATGTGACCAATTCGCTTTCGGCCTTTAGCCTGCTCGAGGCGCGCGAGGATTGCGAGCTGTGCCTGGTGGGCGGCATGTACCGTCGCCGCACCGCCGCCTTTGTGGGCCCCATGGCCGAGGATACCCTGCGCGCACTAGGGATTGACACGGCGTTTATCGGTGCCAACGGCATTCTGGACGGCGACCTGTCCACGTCCAACATGGACGAGGGCCGCATCCAACAGCTCGCCTTTAGCAAGGCCGATACGCGCTACCTCATCGCCGACTCCAGCAAGATCGGCAGGCGATACTTCTGCCCCCCTGCCGGCGCAGGGGTTATCGCTTCACAATGACGCGTAAATAACTTTGGGCAACAAGGATGAGGCTATTTTGGGATATGACTAGACTCCGTATTTCGTCCTTATGTCCCTTGAGAATGAATCGTAGTCTTCATAGAGCCCCTCTCTGCTTTCATCCTCGGCGTGGTTTACACGTTCAAGGAGGTTATCCTTTGGAGCCTCTTTTGTTATTGCAGCCTCGCCATCGGGTATTGTGGATTGCAAAAATAGTTCTAGAGCATGGACGTCTTTGAGTATGTAGCCCGTCGAACGACCCGCTCCTGTTTTTTCGATTGCGCTGCAACTAACAAGCTGACCGAGGGTTCGTTTAACGGTAACCTCGCTGATATCGGGGCAGTTGGATCGGATGTCGGATTTCTTAATGACACCGGGTCTCTGTTGAAATAGAACGGCGATGCGCGCTTGCTTCGACATGGGACGAGTGCTTGATTCAATTAAGGTACGCTGCTCGAGCTGTCGGTAGGCGGCCAGGGTTGTTCCGAGCATGAAACGGATAAAGGGTGCTTCGGTGTTTTGATTTTCATTCCATCCAGCGGAGCTTGCAGCGAGGGCGTTGTAGTAGAGCGCCTTGTTGTCTTCAATAAGTCGTTCGATGCTGATGTAACGCGCAACGTCGTATCCAGTCTTTTCGAGTAGCAGCGTTGTAAGGAGCCGGCTCATCCTGCCATTGCCATCGTTGAAGGGATGAATGCTGACAAAATCGAAGATGAAGCGGAATGATATAAGGAGGGGGTCGCAAACTTGACGAGATAAGGCGTCGTTGAGGGACCGACAGGCTTCTTCGATAAGTCCGGGGGTTGCTAGGGCCGAAGGCGGCCTAAAGCGCACAAATCGATTGCCTTGATCGTCGATGGAGATGATTTCGTTATCGCTATCTTTCCAATGGCCCCCATACGAGATTGCTGTGTGTACCATGAGGTCACGATGCAACTGCAGAATGACCGATGGCGTTACGGGAATGGAATCGTGTTGCTCGTGAATAAGCGACAGCGCATCTCGGTATCCAGCGATTTCTTCCTCTGCGCGGGAGCTTGGCTTGGCGGAATACGCCATGATTGCTTTGAGTCTTTTTTGGGTGGTAACAATTCCTTCAAGTCCGTTGGAGGATTGGGTGCTTTGGATCTTAGCTTCCTCCATAAGTGACGATAGAAGTTCGGGTTTGACTTGACTCAGAGCAAGCTGTCGGCCTTTATGCTCGCGTATCGAGAGGAGGAGGTTGGTGATTGGAGTTGCTTCGAGTTCCGCTGGGACTGTGGTGTAATCGAACTGGCGCATGCGGCTCCTTTCGGTATCACGAACATACTTTCGATATCATAATACCATTAAATGATACCGAAAGTATGTTCGTGATACCGAAAACTAGAAACCATGCTTCATAACTGCTTGGAAAGTTCGGATTTGACTATCTTATTGTCTTGATCTGTAACAGGTAGACGGTCGAAAGTGGGCTACGTGTTACAGATTGAGATTTTTTGACTGGACTCCTGTTTGTCTCGATCTGTAACATTTAAGACCGAAAATCCCTGCTAGATGTTACAGATCGAGACGAATGATCCGCTCGGGCCCACCAAAAACAAAAAGGCCGCATGCGAACCCGTGGAGGGATTCGTATGCGGCCGACAGGGGGTATGCGGCGGAAACTAGGCCATGAGCAGGCCGGTCTCCGCGACGTTCTTGTACCAGTACGCGCTCGCCTTGGGATAGCGCTTCTGGGTCTCAAAGTCGATGTAGAACAGGCCATAGCGCTTGTTATAGCCGTTGGTCCAGGAGAACTGGTCCTGCAGCGACCACACAAAGTAACCGTCGACGTTCACGCCGCCGTCGATTGCCTTGAGGATCCACGCGAGATGCTGACGCATATAGTCGATGCGAGGGGCATCGTCGATAAAGCCGTCCTCAAAGTCGTCCTTATAGCCCATGCCGTTCTCGGTGATGTAGATCTTCTTGTAGTTGGGGTAATCGTTCTTAATGCGCAGCAGCAGGTCGTAGAGGCCCTCGGGATAGATGATCCAGTCCCAATCGGTGGTGGGTACGCCTTCGCGCACGCATGACTCGCCCACGCCCTTGAGGAACCAGCGCGAGGAGCCCTTGTCGCCGGTGCCATTGTGGTTGATGTCGTTTTCGCCCTCGGCGGCACGCAGGAACTGGCACTTGTAGGTGTTGACGCCCAGGCAATCGTTGTAGGGGAGCGCGGCGGTCAGCGCGGCGATGTCCTCGTCGCGGACGTCGAGCTCGCCGCCGGCGATATGGGCCAGCTTGGTTGCAGCCTCCATGGTATCGGCTGCATAGTGGCCGCGGAAGGTGGCGTCGAGTACCCAGCGGTTGTTGATGACGTCGGCCATGCGAGCTGCCTCGCAGTCGGCGGCGTTGTTGGGGTCGAGGGGATACTTGGGCTCCAGGTTCTGGACGATGCCGATCTCGCCCTCAAAGCCGCCCTCATGGAAAGCGACGACAGCCTTGGCGTGGGCCACCATCATGTTGTGCATGAGCTGGAAGGCCTTGTCCAGGCGATACTTCTCGCCGTGCGGCCAGTTGCCGACGATAAAGCTGCCCTCGGCGGTTGCGGGAATCTCGTTAAAGGTAAACCAGTGCTTGACCTCGGTGAACTCGGCAAAGCAGAACTTGGCGTACTCGACAAAGGCATCGATCGTCGTGCGCGTCAGGAAACCCTCGCCGCCGTTCTGGTAAAAGGCCTCGGGCGTATCGAAGTGATCGAGCGTGACATAGGGGATAACGCCAGCTTTGTTGCAGGTGGCGAAAAGCTCGTGATAGAAAGCGACGCCCTCGGGGTTAATCTCACCGGTGCCACTGGGGAAGATGCGGCTCCAAGCGATGGAGACGCGGATACCGTTGATGCCAAAACGCTGGCACAGGTCGATATCGACCGGATACTTGTTGTAGAAATCGCTTGCGGGGTCGGGGGAGAAGCGACCCTGAGCAGCCAGGAAATCGTCCCAGGGCACTTTGCCCTTGCCGTGCGTGCGGGTCTCGCCCTCAACCTGGTAAGCAGCGGTGGCGCCGCCAAACACAAAGCCGTCGGGGAACTGCATGGGGTTGGTCATGAGTCATCCTTTCAGTGGGATACGGAATAGGGGGAGGTGCCCGAACTGGGGATCCGGGCACCAACAGAGGGAGGAAGCTAGTCGAGGTTCTCGCGGAGCCACTTGATGGCGCCAGCGGGGTCGCGAGTAAGGTCGATATATTCCTTACCGCGGGGAGCGAGCAGCTTAATGCCCAGACGATCGGTGTCGGCCTTCATGTCGTTGTAGTAGCTACGAACCTGCGGGGCGAGCACGATGACGTCGTACTGATCCATGATGGCAGTGTGCTGACCATAGGCGCCTGCGGAGGAAGCGATGTTCTCTCCGGTCTGTGCCGCACCTTCCTTGATGGCGTTGGCGAGCATGGCAGAGGTGCCGGCGCCGGCGCACAGGACGAGGACCTTCAGACCGTCGACATCCTTCTTGGCGGATGTGTCGGCGGCGGGCTCGGGCTGATCGGCGACAGGCTTGCTGTCGGCGGCAGCGGCGGTCGGCTCGACGGAAGCGGTGGTCTGCTCGACAGCGGGCGCAGAGGTGTTGGCAGCGATGGTGGCAGCACCATCGGACTCAAGACCCAGCTCGGCGGCGCGCTCGGCCTCCTGGTCGCAGAGCAGCTTATCGTATGCCTTCAAGAACGGCAGGTAGATGATGGCGTCCAGCAAGATGATGATTGCGACAAACACCAGGGCGATAAGCTGGAAGTTCGTGGTGATGAAGATGCCGATGGGGGCAGGGGTAGCCCAAGGCACCACGAAGGAGAAACCGTTCATGCCCACGTTGTCGATAAAGAACTTGGCAACACTCACGTTGACGCAGCCGGCGGCAACAAAGGGGATGAGCATGTAGGGGTTAAGGATCATCGGCGCGCCAAAGAGCAGCGGTTCGTTGACGGCGAAGGCAACAGGAACAATCGAGGCCTTACCGACGGCTTTGAGCTGCTTGGACTTCATAAAGAGAATCAGTAGAAGCGGCACGATGAACGTGGCGCCGGTGCCGCCGAACTCACCCACGAGCGACATGTTAAAGGTGAGGGAGTGGGCGGGGTGGCCGCCGGCCAGCAGAACCTGCAGGTTCTCGGCCTGGTTGGCAAGACGGATGGGGTCGATGCCCGGCTGGACAATCGAAGGACCGTGGACGCCGATGAACCAGAAGAACGCGGTGGCTGCCTGGATAAGGATAAGGCCAGGATAGGTTTCTGCAGCGGTAAAGAGCGGGGAGAGCAGCTTGATGAGCAGCTCGGAGAACGGAACGCCCATAAGGTTGCGCACAACCACATCGATGATGCCGCAGATGATGACGGCGCCGCCAAAGGGGATGATGTCGCGGAAGTTCTGAGCGATGGCGCCCGGGACCTCCTTAGGCAGCTTAATGGTCAGATCGCGCGAGACGCAGAACTTATAGACCCACACGGTAATGAACGCGGCGATATAGGCCGAGAACAGACCGCGCGTACCCATGCTGGTGCAATCGAAGACCGAAAGCTCGGAGCCGTCGAACTTGGTGGTGAACTGCGTAACAGCGAGCAGCAGCATGCTGCACTGGGCGGCCACCATGGTGGAACCATCGTTGAGCACTTTGCCGGCGGGCATACGACGGTTCATGGATGCCGTGAAGTTCTTGGCAGTGGTGCCGGCAACCATGATGCCCATGACGCCCATGGTGAAGTTGTAGAGCTTGTTGCACCAGTCGATGAGCGGCTGGGGCAGCGTGATGCCGACTACGCCGGGAAGGGTGGCAATGAGCAGAAAGATCGAAGAGGTGAGGACAATGGGCATGCACCCAAGGAATCCGTCCTTGATGGCCTGGAGGTAGATGTTCCTCGAGATCTTCTCAAAGAACGGTTGATGCTTTTCGAGCATCTTTACGATGGCGTCCATAGAGCTCCTTTGCTGCTTGATGCGCGATGCATGTGGATGGAACTGGTCGTCGATGGATGGTCAGGACTGCCCGGAAACCTTCCTGTTTAAGGGAGGCATTGCGAAATGACAACGTTGTCATTTCGTTAATGACAACGTAAGACATTTTTGGAAGAGCAACAAGGATATACGGGTGAGTGGTCGATATTGTCCGGTAAACGGTTGATTTATCAGTCAGGCAGGTAGTGTATGCTAGAACGCATAAAACAAGCGATAGAGAACCGACTGGAGAAGCAGTGGCAACGATGGACAAGAAAAATGTCTCAATGAATGATGTGGCAGTTGCTGCGGGCGTTTCTCTCAAGACGGTGTCGCGCGTGATCAACGAGCCCGATAGCGTGCGAGAGTCGACACGCGATAAGGTCCATTCGGCCATGGAGGCGCTCGGGTTTCGAGCCAACTTTGCCGCGCGTTCACTCAAGTTGGGCCGTTACGGGTGCATCGGCGTCGTGCTGTTTCACTTGTCGGGCGGTGCCGTGGACATGATTGACGGTATTGCCGATGCCGCCGAAGAACGCGGCTTTGCGCTCACGATGATCAAGAAGCGCGTGGGGGAGAAGATGACCCTTGCCGATGCGGCGCGCAGGATGTCGCAGCTGCCTGTTGATGGCATGATTTTCAACCTGCGCCAGATGGTCGATGACTTTGATACCTTTGAGGCACCGAAGGACCTCAAGACGGTGATTATCACGCCGATGGAGCATCCTACCTGCTCTACCGTTAGTGACGATCAAGAGGGTGGTGCGCGCATGGCGTGCGAGTACTTCTTGAATCGCGGACACAAGAACGTGTACTTCGTCTCTGGCAAGAAAGAGTCGCTGTCGAGCCAGTGCCGTATGAAAGGTTGGCGTGCGGCACTCGAGGCGCGTGGCATTGAGCCGCCCGAGCCTCTGCAAGGCGATTGGAATGCGGATAGTGGCTATGCCGCGGGCCTTGTGCTTGCCGATAAACCCGATTGCACGGCGGTCCTCGCTGCTAACGACTGTATGGCAAACGGCGTGATGATGGCTCTACGTGACAAAGGGCTCAGTGTGCCCGACGACGTGTCCGTGATCGGCTTCGACGATGAGCTCTATAAGACGATTCCCAACTCGATTCTGACGTCGGTGAAGTTTCGCCACCGCGAGCTGGGCGTCCGTGCGCTCAACGAGGTCGTTGCGGGCCTAGAAGCTCCGAGCTCCAGAAGCCGTACGCTTGTCTCGGGCGTGCTGGTCGAGCGTTCCAGTGTGAAGGATCTGCGGGTATAGACGTGCTCGGCTCGTTCATCTCGATCTGTAACAGCTGGGACCCAAAAACTCGGCTAGATGTTACAGATTAAGACAATTCGGCCCGGCTTATTCCGTTTGTCTCGATCTGTAACAGTTAGGAGTGAAATGACCAGCCAGATGTTACAGATCTAGATTGATTGGATTGACCCATCTGTTTGTCTCGATCTGTAACAACTAGACGGTCAAAAGTGGTCTACATGTTACAGATTGAGATTTTCGGCTTGGCCTGTGCGTTCATCTCGATCTGTAACAGCTAGGACCGAAAAACTCGGCTAGATGTTACAGATTGAGATGAACAGGAGGACGGGTGCGGTCTAAACAAAATGGCCCGCGCATCACACATCGATGCACGGGCCATTTATTGTCTGCAAGCGGCAGATGGTGTCAGCGTCTTATGCCTCGAGGTTTTCCTCGATCCAGGCGACGGCACCCTTGGGATCCTTAGTGAGGTCGATGTACTGTTTGCCCTTGGGCGACAGCAGCGTGATGCCCAGGCGGTCGGTGTCGGCCTTCATCTCGTTGTAATAGGTGCGAACCTGCGGAGCCAGGACGATGACGTTGTACTGGTCCATGATGGCGTAGTGGCTGCCGTAGGCACCGGCGTTGGCGGTAATGTCGATGCCCAGCTCGTCGGCGCCTTCCTTAAGCGCGTTGGCGAGCAGTGCAGAGGTGCCGGCGCCAGCGCACAGAACCAGAACCCTCAGATCCTTGCCCTTAAGGGCGGACGGAGCTGCGGAGGCCTCAGTGGCAGAAGCGGTCACGACAACAGGAGCCTCAACGGCGGGGGCGTCAGCGGTCTTGACGGTCTTGGTCTCCTCGGCCTCTTCTTCGGCCAGGGTCTCGGCCTCCTGCTTGCACAGGACGTTGTCGTAGGCCTTGCAGAACGGGTAGTAGATCAAGAAGTCAACGACCAGCAGGACGACAACCAGGACCAGAGAGATCGGCTGGAAGTTGGTGTCGATGAAGGTGCCGATCGGTCCGGGGAGTGCCCACGGCATGGCATAGATAAAGCCGTTCATGCCCAAAAAGTCGATGAAGAACTTACCAATGAGGACGTTGGCCACGGGGGCAAACAGGAACGGGATCAGGAAGTACGGGTTGAGGATGATGGGCGCGGCGAACAGCAGCGGCTCGTTGACGGCGAACATCACGGGTACGACAGAGGCTTTGCCGACGGCCTTGAGCTGCTTGGAGCGCATAAAGAGCAGGAAGATGATCGGGACAATGAACGTGGCGCCGGTGCCGCCGAGTTCGCCGATGTAGTTACCGAAGTTCTCGGTCAAGGCGAGGGCGGGGTGACCGCCGGCCTGCAGCGTGGCGAGGTTGGTGGTGATGTTGCCAAACAGCGCGGCGTTGAGGGCAGGCTTAACGACCGAGGGGCCGTGGATGCCCATGAACCAGAACAGCGGGATCATGAACCAGATGAGGGCGAGGCCGGCGTAGGAATCGGCAGCGGCGAACAGCGGGCTCACCAGCGTGGAGATGACGTTGGCAAACGGGACGGCCAAGCAGGTGCGGCAGATAACGTCGATGACGGCGACAAACAGGATGGAGAAGCTGAAGGCGAAGATGTCGCGGAAGTTCTGGGCGATGGCGCCGGGGACTTCTTTGGGCAGCTTGATGGTGATGTCTCGCTTAATGCAGAAGGCATAGATGTTGACCGTGGCAAATGCGGCGACAAAGGAGCTCAGCAGGCCCTTGGTGCCCATGTTGTCGGTAAAGAACACCGAGACATCGGCGCCGTCGATCTTGGCACTCGTCTGGGTAACGGCCAAGATGAGCATAGCGCACATGGCGGCGACCATGGTGCTCGTGGCGTTGATGGCCTTGCCGGCAGGCATGCGGCGGTTCTTGGAGCCGGTCAGCGCGCTTGCGGTGGTGCCGGCGACCATGATGCCCACGACGCCCATCGTGAAGTTGTAAACCTTGTTGCAGAAGTTCACGACGTCGACGTTCCACCAGTCGGGCAGCGTAAAGCCGCCGACCGTGGCGACAACGCCCGGCAGGGTCGAAATAAGCAGGAAGACAGAAGAAGACAGGATGATGGGCATTGCTGCCAAAAAGCCGTCTTTAATGGCCTGAAGGTAGATGTTCTTAGAGACCTTGTCGAAGTACGGCTGACCTTTCTCCAAGAACTTAACGATCGATTCCATAGTTCACGCTCCTCTTTGCATGAAATCTTAATGGCATGGACGTTGAAAACCTATATGGTCTCCCGCTTGCTAAAAGCCCGGGTGCAGGCGGGGTCGGTCCCAGGGGAGAGAGGGGAGCGGCTGGGTTTGTATCGCATAGGGCCGCTCCCTTCTCGGGGGAAAGCGAGGCGATGCGCTACTGCGCGTCCGCCATAGTGTCGGCGAGCTCCTTGTACCAGAGTGCCGACTGCTTGATGTAGCGTTTTTGCGTGTCGAAGTCGATGTAGAACAGGCCGTAGCGCTTGTTATAGCCGTTGGCCCACGAGAACTGGTCCTGCAGGCTCCAGATAAAGTAGCCCTGGACGTCGACGCCCTCGGCGCGCGCCTGGAGCACCTTCTCCATGTGCTGGTCGACAAAGTCGATGCGCTCGGGATCGGCGACGATGCCGTTTGCGTCGGGCTCGGGGTCCTTGTGGCCCAGGCCGTTTTCGGTGATATAGATGACGGGGAGGTTGGGATAGGTGGCGCTGATGTGCTTGAGCGTGTCGTAGAGGCCTTGCGGGTAGATGAGCCAATCCCAGTCGGTGGTGGGGATACCCGGCATATCGACCTGCTGCCCGACGCCCTTAAACTTAAAGCACGAGGTGCCCTTGTCTCCGGTGCCGTTAAAGCTGTTGGTTGACTCGCCATCGTAGGCGGCGATAAACGCCGACTGATAGTAGTTGAGGCCGAACATATCGTTGCGGGGCGCCGCCTTGGCGAGCTCCTCCATGTCGCTGTCCTCAACCGTAAGTGTGGCGTTGTTGGCACGCAGAATCTCGTTGATGAGTGAGAGGGTGCGCGCGGAGTAGTGACCCAGGAAGGCGCCGTCCATGATGAAGTCGGTGTAGAAGGCGTTGTACAGGTCGGCGGCGTGCTGGTCGGCGGGCGAGTCTGTGGCAGGATATGCCGGCGTCAGGACGTTGACCATGCCAATGCGTCCGCCCAGGTGCTCGGTCTCGTCAAGATCCTTATACAGGTTGACGGCGCGGGCGTGGGCAACGAGCTCGTTGTGCTGGCTCTGGATGCCGCTCGTCACATCAAAGTGATGGTTGGGCGGGAAGTTGCCTTGGATGTATTGGGAGTGCGAGAGGCTGATGAGCTCGTTGATGGTGAACCAATTCTTGACCTCGCGGAACTCGCGGAAGCAGAACTCGGCATAGCGCACATAGGCGTCGACGGTCTTGCGGTTGAGCCAGTCGCCCTGGTTGAACAGGGCGGCGGGGGAGTCAAAGTGATGCAGGGACACATAGGGCTCGACGCCATACTTTTTGCAGCAGGCGAACAGCTCGTGGTAGTGCTTAACGCCCTCGGCGAGGGGCTCGGCATCGTCGCCGTTGGGGAAGATGCGGGTCCAGGCGATGGACACACGGATGGCGTTGAGTCCATGCTCGGCAGAAAGGCGGATATCCTCCTCGTAGCGGTTGTAGAAATCACTGGCCGGGTCGGGCAAAAAGCGACCCTGGGCGACAAGGTAATCGTCCCACATGGTCTTACCCTTGCCTGCCACCTTCGTGGAACCTTCCGTTTGGTACGCGGCGGTTGCGGCGCCCCAAACAAAGCCCTTCGGCAGCTGCTGTACGCGGTTTAGCAAAGACATATGCATACACCCTCTCGTCTCGCTGTTCGATATTGTGCGTTTGCGCTCAGGAGGCTCCCTGGTTAGCGTTCAGCGGTGAAAAAGCCCGATAAACACTATCTTAAAATGATTAGAACCAAAATGAGCACGTGAACATTTGACAATGAGCACGTTAACATCCGGCTGGGATGTATAGAAACAAAACAACTTCAAACAGCCGCGAACGGTTGTATTTGTTCGGTAAGCGGTTTTGATTGACAGAAGTTTTCATGTTGTGGTATATGGCTCGGGTATCATGAGCACGTTATCGATGTATGTACGATGCGCCATGGGCGCGGGGAATAGTTGGGAAGCAGGTTAGCGTGGAAGGCATGGCTCAGCAGACAAGGAATGGTCATTCGGCGAGCGCGGCAGAGGTTGCGGCGCTCGCTGGCGTGAGCCGCCAGACTGTGTCTCGCGTGGTCAACGGTATGCCCAACGTGACGGAAAAGACGCGCAAGCGTGTGCTGGCCGCCATGGAAGAGCTGGGCTTTCGTCCCAATTTTGCTGGAGCGGCGTTGCGCGGCGGGTCGTATCGTTCTATTGGCCTGTGCATGTACAACATCACACGTGTCGGTAACCTGGCGACGCTCGAGGGTATCATGCAAGCGGCGCGCGAGCACGATTTTGCCGTCACTATGATCGAGATGGGCGGCGACAAGCCCTATACACTTGCCGATGCCTCGCGCCGCATGGTCGAGCGACCCGTCGACGGCATGATTCTCAACATGAACCGCATGGCTCCCGATTTTGAGGAGTTTGTTCCCCAGCCGGGAGTGCGAACGGTCATCCTGTCCATGTATGCGCATCCGCGCTGCACGACGATCGACTCCGACCAGTATGGTTCGTGCGAGCTGTTGACCAATTATCTGCTGGAACATGGTCACTCGAATATGCGGTTTGTGGCGGGTCCGGAAAACTCGATTTCCTCGCGTTTTCGTGAGGCCGGTTGGCGCGATACGCTGGGTCGTGCTCATGTCGATGCCGCTCCGATGCTGCGTGGCGATTGGAGTGCGGACAGTGGGTACGCCATGGGCGAGCGGATTGCGGCCGAGGTGCTTGCCGGCGGGTCGCAGGCGCCGACTGCCGTGCTTGCGGCAAATGACCAGATGGCGCTGGGCGTTATCGCCGCGCTCGAGAACGCGGGCCTGTCCGTGCCCGACGACGTGAGCGTGGTTGGTATCGACGACGCACTCGAGGGACTTGTTCCTCACAATCGACTGACGACGCTGCGATTTGATTTGCGCGGTGTCGGTAAGCTTGCGTTTGAGGCGGCGATTGGAGAGAGTTCGTCTATCGAGGCGATTCATGTGCCGAGTACGCTGGTCGAACGCTCGACTGTTAGGGACATACGGGGTTAGGTCCTACTCCGTTTGTCTCGATTTGTAACAGGTAGACGGTCAAAAGCGGGCTACGTGTTACAGATTTAGATTCTTCGGAAAGAGCAATCCTGTTCGTCTCAATCTGTAACAGCTAGGACCAAAAAACTCGGCTAGATGTTACAGATCGAGACAAACGGCTCCCGACCAGCCCAAAAACAAAAAGACCGGGGGCGGCGCGCCGTGTGACGTGCCGCCCCCGGCTGAGAAATGGGGACAGGTTGTGTGAGCGGGCAACCCCGCCAGCCACTAGTCCAGACGACGGGTCTGCGCCACGTGCTTATACCAGTATGCGCTTGCCTTGGGCGTGCGCTTCTGGGTTTCAAAGTCAACGTAGAAGAAGCCGTAACGCTTGTTGTAGCCATTGGTCCAGGAGAACTGATCCTGCAGGCTCCACAGGAAGTAGCCGCCCACGTTGACGCCCACCTCCATGGCCTTGAGCAACCAGCGCAGGTGCTGCTCGATATAGTCGATGCGCGGCTGGTCGTCCACAAAACCGTCCTTGTAGGGATCCTTGTAGCCCATGCCGTTCTCGGTGATGAAGATCTGCTTGTAGTTGGGGTAGCGCTGCTTAATGTAGACGAGCAGATCGAACAGACCCTCGGGATAGATGATCCAGTCCCAGTCGGTGGTGGGGATGCCGGGCTTGTTCACGTGCTCGCCAATGCCCTTGACGCGCCAGCGGCCGGTGCCCTTCTCGCCCGTACCGTTGTGGTGCAGGTCGTTTTCGCCGTCGTAAGCCTTCAGGAAGCGGCACTGGTAGTTGTTAACGCCCAGGTAGTCGTTGTAGAGCGCGGCCTCGCGCATAATCTCGAGGTCCTCGTCCAGGATCTCGATGGTGCCGCCCGAGACGGCAGCCAGGCGGTTGGCGCACTCGAGGGTGTCGGGCGCATAGTCGCCGCGGAAGGTGGCGTCGAGCAGAAACTGGTTCTGCAGCACGTGCTCGTTGTTGGCGGCCTTGATGTCGGCGGGGTCGTTCTCGTTGAGCGGATACTTAAACTCCAGCGACTGAATGACGCCGATCTTGCCCTTAAAACCGCCGTTGTGGAAGGCCAGTACTGCCTTGGCGTGGGCGAGCATCATGTTGTGCTCGCACTGGAAGGCCTCGGCCAGATGCGCCTTGACGCCACCGGGGAAGGTGCCCTCGATGTAGGTGTTGGAGGCGTCGGCCCAGATCTCGTTAAAGGTGAACCAGTAGGTCACCTGGTCGGCGTACTCCTTAAAGCAGAAGGTGGCAAAGTCCACAAAGGCGTCGATGGTCTCGCGGTTGAGGAAGTCACCCTTCTCAAAGAGGGGCAGCGGCGTGTCAAAGTGATGCAGCGTGACGAACGGCTCAACGTGGTGCTTATGGCACTCGGCGAAGAGATCGTGATAGAACTGGACGCCCTCGGGGTTAATCTCACCGGTGCCGTTTGGAAAGATGCGGCTCCAGGCGATGGAGAGGCGAATGCCGTTGATGCCAAACTCCTCGCACAGCTCCAAATCGACGGGGTACTGGTTGTAGAAGTCCGAAGCGGGATCGGGGGAGAAGCGCCCCTGGGCCTCCAGGAAGTCGTCCCAGGCGACTTTGCCTTTACCGTGGGTGCGGGTCTCGCCCTCTACCTGGTAGGCAGCGGTAGCGCCGCCAAAGACAAAGTCCTCGGGAAACTGCGCAGGCGGGTTGGTGACGCTAGCAGGGTTAACGGACATGATGATCCAATCGTCTAAATCGAAGGGCCAGCCGGTCTTGGATGGTCGGCTGGCCCTGAGCGTTACTTACTTCGAAAGCTGTTCACTCACGAAGGCGAGAGACTTGTCGCCGTTCTGGGAGAGCTCGATGTACTGCTTTCCGCGGCAGGCGACGCACTTGTTGCCCACGCGCTCGCAGTCCTTCTGCAGGTCGGCCAGGTAGCTGGCGGCTTGCGGGGCCAGGACGACCAGATCGAAGTCGGGGAGCATGTCCACGTGGTTGCCATAGGCCTCGGCAGCGGTTTCAAGATTGATGCCGCGCTCTTTGGCGGCCTTGGCCAGCGCGTTGGCGAGCAGGCCCGAGGTTCCGCCGCCCTGGCAGAGCACGAGCACGCGCTTGCCGTTGAGGTCGCTGGTGGCCGTGGCCTCAGTGGCGACAGCGGCGGGAGCGTCGGCCTTCACGGCCTCGGCAGCAGCGCCGGCGGCAACGCTCTTGGCGTCAGCCTTGCCCTGGAAGGCATCGTTAAGCTTGGCAGCCTTCTCGGCGTTCTTGGCGGCGAGCTCCTCCTGGGAGATCTCGGCCTCCTCGGCGCACTTCTGGGCGTCATAGGCACGGAAGAACGGATAGTACAGAACGAAGTCGACGACCAAGATAAGGGCGAGCATCACAAAGGCGAGCGGCTGGAAGCCCAGACCCATGATGGTGCCGATGGGGCCGGGGACAGTCCAAGGCAGGGTGTACATAAAGCCGTTCATGCCCAAGAAGTCGATAAAGATCTTGAGGATCCAGATGTTGGCGATCGGGGCAAAGACAAACGGGACAAAGAAGACGGGATTGAGCACGATGGGTGCGGCGAACAGCAGCGGCTCGTTGACGGCAAAGCACACGGGAACGATAGCGGCCTTACCGACGGCGCGCATCTCCTGGGACTTGGCCAGGAAGCAGAACATAAAGACCAGGACGAGCGTGGCGCCGGTGCCGCCCATGCAGACGACGAAGTACTGGGCACCCTGGGTCAGGACAGCGGAAGCGTGCTGGCCAGCCTGGAACGCGGCCAGGTTGTCGGTCATGTTGGCAACGAGAGCGGCGGCGATGGCGGGCTCGACGATCGAGGGGCCGTGGACGCCGACGAACCAGAACAGGCTCATGGCGCCGTAGATCACAGCGAGGCCGATGTAGCCATCGGCAGCGGTGAACAGGGGCTGGAACACCTGGATGACACCCTGGGCAAAGCAGAAGCCAAAAGCAGCGCGGAAGACGATGTCAAAAACCCAAAAGACGGTGATGCAGACGGAGAAGGGGATGATGTCCTTGAAGGTCTGCGAGATGTTGGGCGGAACCTGCTCGGGCATCTTGACGGTGATGTTGCGCTTAATGAAGAACTTGTAGATGATGCCGGTCACAAACGCAGCGATGAAGGCGGTCAGCAGGCCCTTGGAACCAAGGTAGGTGGTGTTGAAGCCGCTGGCGGCATCCGTGGCGATGGTGTCGCTCGAAAGGAGCAAGAAGCCGATGATGGCCGCGCACATGCACGAGATGAAGTTGATCTGGTTGTTCTTGGGCAGATCGCGGTTCTGAGCGTCGGCGAAGTGCTTGGCCGTGGTGGCGGCGCAGGCGATGGCCAGGATGCCCATGGAGTAGTTGTAGCACTTCCACAGGGCGTTGTTGATGTCATCGGGCCAGTAGAAACCCCAGATGTTGGGGACCGAGGCTACCAGGCAGAAGATGGACGAGAAGATGATGATGGGGATGACGGAGATAAAGCCGTCGCGGATCGCCTTGAGGTACTTGTTGCGGGCGATCGCGTTGAAAAAGGGCTGGCCCTTTTCGATGATGGCGATGAGCTGCTCCATGCAATGCTCCTAAGAGTCGGTGGGTTAGCAACGATGGTAGTTTTTGACGTTCGGTTGCCAAAATGTTGACGTTGCCATTTTGCGACACAAAAAAAGACGCGAACCGGTGGTTCCTGTGCCTGCGAACCGTCGATTCCTTATGCGTAAACGTTTGAGCCGCCCGGTGGCTCTGTGTTTGCACAATGGCAACGTTAACATTTGGTCGACAAAAGCCGTTCGGGGAAGCAAAAATGTCGTTGAACGGTAGGTTTTGGGTGGTGAGCGTATGGTGGGGGAGGCGTTGGATATACTTGAAGGCGTTAAAAATGACTGCGCAGGGTGCCACCAATGGCATCGTTGACATAGAAAGATCGACCTATGGCCGCTGTTAAAAAATCGGTTTCCGTTAAGGATGTGGCGCGTCTCGCGGGCGTCTCGGAGCAGACGGTCTCGCGCACCGTGCACGATTCGCCCAGCGTGCGCCCCGAGACCAAGGAACGCGTGCGTGCCGCCATGCGCGAGCTGGGGTATCGCCCCAATTTTGCCGGTCGATCGCTGCGCCGTGGCAGGTTTAAGACCGTCGGCGTCGCCATGTTCAACATTACCGGTACCGGCAACCTCGACCGTATGGAGGGCTTTGCCGCCGCGGCCGACAAACACGGCTACGCCATCACCCTCACTAAAGTAGATGGGCATCCGTATACCCTCGAGGGCGCATCGTCGCGCATGAGCGCACTGCCGGTGGACGGCATGGTTGTGATTATGAACCGCATGCCGGCGGACTTTGGCACCTTTGAGCCGCTGCCCGGTATGCAGACGGTGCTCGTTACCATGCTGGAGCACCCGCTCTGTTCAACGGTCGATAACGACCAGTTCGATTGCTCGCGCCAAGTGGTCGAGTACTTGCTGGGGCAGGGGCACAAGACCGTGCGCTTCATCTCGTGTCCCGAGCGCTCGCTTTCGGGCATGCGGCGCGAGGAAGGCTGGCGCGAGACATTGCGTGCGCATGGCATCGAGCCACCGCAGCTCGTGCGCGGCGACTGGACAGCGCAGAGTGGATATGCTGCCGGTCAGGCTCTGGCGGACGATCCGACCTGTACGGCCATTTATGCTTCCAACGATGCCATGGCATATGGCTGCATCCGTGGGCTCGAGTCGCGCGGGAAGCGCGTGCCCCAGGACGTAAGCGTGGTGGGTGTTGACGATAGTTTGGGCGATATCGTGCCCGATCGTCGCCTGACCACGGTGCGCTTTGACAACAAACGCGTCGGCATGTGGGCGGTCGACAAGATAGCCGGCGCCGAGGGCGCTGCACCCGGTGTGGAGCACATGCTGTTTCCGGGCGTGCTCGTCGAGGGCGATACGGTGCGCGATGTACGCTAGGGCGCGGGTCTGTTTGGGTTGCCGCTAATTGTGTTCGATATTGTTCAGATTGGTTTAAAAACCGTTCACGGGCGAATAGTGACCGTTCATAGCTCAAAATTACGTTTTGCGCTGTTCTTTTTTGTTTGAATGTTATTGTTTCTGTCATACACAACGCAGCGCGTATGCCCGGACGCGATGCTCTCCATTGGTTCATATGTGAAAGGAACGCAACATGGCAACCAAAGAAGAAATCTCGATGGTTGGATTCGAGATCGTCGCATACGCAGGTGACGCCCAGACCGATCTGCTTGCAGCGCTCGATGCTGCTCGCGAGGGTGACTTTGAGAAGGCCGAGCAGCTGCACAAGGATGCCAGCGATGCGCTCATCGGTGCCCACGACACGCAGACCAAGCTGCTTTCGCAGGAGGCCGGCGGTGGCGAGATGGAGATGACCTTCATCATGGCTCACGCTCAGGACACTCTCATGACCACTATGATCCTGGAGAAGCAGGCCCGCTTTACCATCGATGCCTACAAGCGCATTGCCGAGCTCGAGGCCAAGCTCGCCTAACGAGCCCTCACAACCAAGTCCCCTTCCAAAAGCTCTGCCGCTACCCGCGGCAGGGCTTTTTCTGTCCTCCTCCCCGCAACTCATCCCGAGATAGTCATTGGGGACGTTCTTAAACGACTAGTCATTGGGGACAGTCTTGGTGCGCTCCGTTCGTCCTCCCGTTCGATTTTTGCTCGGTGGGTATACTTCCTTTCGCATTAAACGCCGGACTGAGGAGGTATCCAAATGCCGGATAACGGGTCAATACAAAAAAGAGACGCGCACGAGATGGCTCATGGGCGTCCTGTCCAGATAACCGAGCACACGACGGTAACCGAGCTGCAGCCCAGCCTGTCCGATGTCGTGTGCGCAAACAAAAAGCTGCAGATTGGCTTTATCGTTGCGCTTGTTGTCCTGGCGATGCTGTCGGGCTTTGTGGCTCGTCCGCATTTCGCCGATACCAAAACTTGGGACTCCACCATCGAGGTCATCGACCAAAAGAAGGGTAACGTACTGGCGCTCACGACCTCGTGCGTGGCGCTGTCTGCGGGCATTACCGCGCTGCCGGGCGATACGGGAACGCCGGTTGCCGAGCAGCTCGCGCAGCTTTCAGGCAACCTTGGTATCGTGCTTGCCGTGCTCTACCTAGAGAAATACCTGCTAACCATTTTGTGGTCGGTCGGCCTGGGCATCTTAATCCCGTTTGCGTTGGTGCTCTTTGCGGTGTCGCTCGGCATTCACGGGCGCTGGAGCACGAGCACTGTCCTGCGCCGTGTGGCGACACGCGTGCTGGTGGTTGCCGTGATCGGCATGGCGCTCGTGCCCGCGAGCGTATGGGTGTCGCAAAAGGTCGATGAAACGTATCGCGTAAGTATTGAGCAAGCTGAGCAAAAGGCTGCGGACGCGGCCGACACCACGGACAAGTCAGCCGAGACCAGCTCAAAATCGAACAAGAAAAAATCCGAGGCCACGGAGTCCAAAAACGTGCTCGAGCAGTTGACTGATGGGGCATCGAGCCTTGTTACGTCGGTGACCAGCGGCGCCAAGCAGATGACCGATGAGATCGTGCGGCAGGTGACCGATCTGATTGAAGGCGTCATCGTGATGATCGTGACCTCGTGCGTTATCCCGCTGCTGGTGCTCGTGGCGTTCCTATGGCTAGGACACGTGCTGCTGGGGATCGATATTTCCGGCCCGGCGAACTATTTGACGGGCCGTTTCTTGAGTGCTCCTTCCAAGCACGCCAAAAAGGGCGGGCAGTCCGAGTAGCTAAAACAGCTGTATATACCGGGGAATACCGCCGAAGGGCGGCCGAGACGCGTTCTCGGTCGCCCTTTTGTTTGTTGAACACATGGTCGCTGCGTCCGCGCCCGGCTCAAACGGTCAGCAATCATCCGTGAACGGTATTTGTTCAAAAAAGAACAAAGATAAACAAATAGTTGTTGCAGTTACTGTTCGAATGTGTTCAAATAAACATGAACAGTGAAGAACCGCACATTCAGATGCCCGGACCTGAACGCGATTCAACACTTCCAAACAGAAACTACGCACCTGCGTATCTCTCAAGGAGGATGTCATGAGGGTTGTAATCGCTTCCGATGCCGACGGTATGTCGATGAAGGAGTCCATCAAGGAGATGCTCATCGCCGACGGTCACGAGGTCGTCGACTATTCCGAGACCCCTGCCGCGGACTTTGTCGATTCCGCGACCGCCGTTGCCAAGGACCTGCTGGAGCACAAGGATTCCCAGGGCTTCGCATTCGATAAGTACGGCGTCGGCTCCTATATGGCCGCCGTCAAGATCAAGGGCATGGTCGTCGCCAACATTTCCGACGAGCGTTCCGCCTACATGACCCGCGAGCACAACGGCTCGCGCATGGTCACCATGGGCCCGGGCGTTGTGGGCACCGAGGTCGCCAAGAAGATCGCCCGCGAGTTCCTGCGCGCGCAGTACGCCGGCGGCCGTCACCAGATCCGTGTCGACATGCTCAACAAGATGGCCTAACGAGAGCCACCGAGAACTCGAACTTCTACCTCAACTTGTGAATTCAGACGAAAGGACGTTCTGATGAAGAAGACCATCGCAATCGGTTGCGACCATATCGTTACGGACGAGAAGATCTATCTGGCCGACCGCCTGGAGCAGGCTGGCTACAAGGTGCTCGACTGCGGCACCTACAGCCACACCCGTACGCACTATCCCATCTACGGTAAGGCCGTGGGCGAGGCTGTTGCCAGCGGCAAGGCCGACTTTGGCGTGGCCCTGTGCGGCACCGGCATCGGCATCACCAACGCCGTCAACAAGGTTCCCGGCGCCCGCTGCGCCCTGGTCCGCGACATGACCTCTGCCCTGTATGCCCGTCGCGAGCTCAACGCCAACATCGTGGGCTTTGGCGGCAAGATCACCGGCGAGTTCCTGATGGCCGATATCATGCTTGCCTTCCTGGAGGAGCCCTACGAGAAGACTCCCGAGCACGATGCCCTGATCGCCAAGATCGATGCCTGCAACAAGGCCGACGCCGAGGCTCAGGCCGACCCGCACTTCTTTGACGAGTTCCTCGAGAAGTGGGACCGCGGCGAATATCACGACTAATTAGGTTCCGGCGTTCTGCCGAACGCCGGACCGGTCGACGCTGCGCGGCGCTCAGGCACCCCATCTCGCCGCTCAAACCGTCGCTCGCGTACATGAAGTACGCGTCGCTCCTCTTTCGCGGCGACCTGGGGCACCTGAGCGCCGCTCGCTGACGTTTGAGTGACCTGTGAGATCGCCCCTGTTGTTGCGAAGCGTTCTGGTACGGCAAGTTGCTCCGATAACACGTTTGCTTGCTGAGCTTGTGTGCTTCGCTCTTGGCGGTACTCGGCATTCTGCAGCTTTTCAATTGACGGCTCGCGTTTCTGTAATGGGGCGCGGGCCAGTTTTCTATCAGCCCAATTGGCTTGGCGGGCTTGGCGTGCATTGTTCTTTTGCGTGCGGCGCCGCCTCATTACCTTTGTGCTAAAGGCACGGCGTTCGCAATGGATCGTGCAAGATGATATGTGAAGGAGAAGATTCCCATGGAGTTTGTTCTTGATAACGGTTCTATTCGTGTGGCACTGAGCACGGCTGGCGGATCGTTCACTTCGATTAAAGCCAACGGTCGCGAGTACCTGTGGCAGGGCGACCCGGCGGTCTGGTCGGGCCAGGCACCCATTTGCTTCCCGATCTGCGGCGGCCTTCGTGACGGCCACGCAATGACCATGGGCGGCCGCGAGGTAAAGCTCGCCCGCCACGGTTTTGCGCGCAAGCAGGAGTGGAAGCTCGAGGAACAGAGCGACAACATGGTTGCGCTGAGCCTAAGCTCTGCCGACCATGCCGAGTTGCTCGAGCAGTACCCGTATC